>CAMFJT010000116.1 GCA_945957125.1 uncultured Rhodospirillales bacterium
ATGGGAAAAGAGTTCTGGAAATCGGCCTGCCCGCACGATTGCCCGAGCGCCTGCTCGCTCGAGGTCGAGCGGCTGTCCTCGACGCGGATCGGGCGCATCCGTGGCGCGGCCGCGAACAGCTACACCGACGGCGTGGTCTGCGCCAAGGTCGCGCGCTATGCCGAGCGGGTGCACCATCCCGACCGGCTGAAGCAGCCGCTGCAACGGGTCGGCGCCAAGGACAGCGGGCAGTTCCGTCCGATCTCGTGGGACGACGCGCTCGACGAGGTCGCCGGGGCCTTCGAGCGCGCCGTACGGCGCCATGGGCGCGAGACGGTGTGGCCCTACCATTCCGGCGGTACGATGGGCGTGATCCAGCGCTACGGGCTGGAGCGGCTGCGCAACGCCATGGGCTATTCACGGCAGAAGACCACGATCTGCGTCACGCCGGCCGAATCGGGCTGGCGCGCCGGCGTCGGCAAGCTGCTCGGCGCCGATCCGCGGGAGATGGCGGAATCCGACCTGATCGTGGTGTGGGGCGGCAATCCCGTCTCGACGCAGGTCAATGCCATGACGCACATCGCCAAGGCGCGGCGCGCCCGCGGCGCCAAGCTCGTGGTGGTCGACGTCTATCGCACGCCCACCGTCGAGGCCGCCGACATCGGCCTCGTGCTGCGGCCCGGCACCGATGGCGCGCTGGCGCTCGCCATGATGCACGTGATCCTCGCCGAAGGAATGGCGGACCGCGACTACCTCGCGCGCTACAGCGACTTCGGGCCGGACATCGAGGCGCACCTTGCCGACAAGACGCCGCAATGGGCGAGGGCCGTCACCGGGCTCAGCGTCGAGGAGATCGTCGACTTCGCCCGCCTTTACGGCCGCACGGAGCGCAGCTTCCTGCGGCTGGGCTTCGGCTTCACCCGCTCGCGCAATGGCGCGGCGGCGATGCATGCCGTGTCCTGCCTGCCGGCGATGACCGGCGCGTGGAAGCACAAAGGCGGCGGCGCCTTCTTCCTGCGCTTCGACCGGTGGGGCCTCGATCTGACGAAAGCGCACGGCCTCGACCTGGTCGATCCCGCCACGCGCATCATGGACCAGTCGCGCATCGGCCCGGTGCTGTGCGGCGAGCCCGACGCGCTGGCCGGCGGCCCGCCGGTCACGGCCATGCTGATGCAGAACGCCAACTCCGCCAACGTCGCGCCCGACAGCAATGCGGTGGCGAAGGGCCTCGCCCGCGAGGACCTGTTCCTTTGCGTGCACGAGCAGTTCATGACGGCGACCGCGCGCTACGCCGATATCCTGCTGCCGGCCGCGATGTTCCTCGAATACGACGACATCTATTACGGCCTCGGCCATACCCACCTGACGGTCGGGCCGGCGGTGCTCGACCGCTACGAGGAGTGCCGCACCAACCACGAGGTGGTCTGCGCGCTGGGCCGGCGGCTCGGCGGGCCGGCCGAGCGCTTCGACATGACCGCCGTCGAGCTGCTCGACGCCACCCTGCGGGCCTCGGGCAAGGGCACGTGGGCGGAGGCCGCGGCGCGGGGCTGGATCGACTGCGCCGAGAGCTTCGAGGACTCGCACTTCCTGTCGGGCTTCCCGTCGAGTGACGGGCGCTTCCACTTCAAGCCCGACTGGACCGCGGTCGGGCCGTACCATGCCGGCCTGCGCGCCCTGCCCGACCATGCCGAGATCCACGAGCGGGCGAGCGAGGCGCTGCCGTTCCGGCTGGTCGTGCCGCCGGCGCGCAGCTTCCTCAACACGACATTCAGCGAGACGCCGGGATCGAGGAAGCGCGAGGGCGAGCCGCGCGCGCTGATCCACGAGAGCG
Source organism: uncultured Rhodospirillales bacterium (assembly GCA_945957125.1). GTDB lineage: Bacteria > Pseudomonadota > Alphaproteobacteria > Reyranellales > Reyranellaceae > Reyranella. The sequence goes on from CAMFJT010000116.1 coordinate 1,811, forward strand.
ACGCCGCGAGGCTCGGCATCGTCGAGGGCGCGCTGGTGCGCCTCGCGAACGCGCGCGGCGAGGTCCGCCTGCGCGCGCGGCCGGCGCTGACCGCGCAGCCCGGCGTGGTGATCGTCGAAGGCAACTGGCCGAGCGACGCCTATCCCGGCGGCGTCGGCATCAACGCCCTGATCGGCGCCGACCCCGTCCCGCCCAACGGCGGCGCGGCGTTCCACGACACGGCGGTGAGGATCGCGCCCGGCTGACGTTCAAGGACTAAGGAAGGTCGACCTTCAGGCCTTCGGGCAACCGATCGAGCTTGTAGACACGCATCGCCGTGCCGCTGAACAGGGCGGTCTTCTCCGCGGCGCTCGCCCCCGAAGAGAGACGCTTCAGCGCGTTCCACAGGACAGGGTAGCTGCACATGCCCTTGTCGACCGGGAAGTTGCTCTCGAACATGCAGCGATCGGCACCGAACGCCTCGATGCAGGTTTCGATGTAGGGCCGCCATGCTTTCGCCAGCGCCTCCGAGCCGGGCGGCTTCGGATGGCGGTGGAAGTCGAAGCCGGTGACGTACATGGTGAGGCCGCCCAGCTTGACCACCGTGTTGGGCAGCGCGGCCAGGGTCAGCATCAGCTTCTTCCACTCCGGGAAGACCTCGGCCTGCTTGCCGGCGAACGGCCCGATGCCGAGCGGACCGCCGACATGGTCGATCACCACGGTGAGCTCGGGCACGGCGCGGGCGAGCGCGATGACGTGCGGGAGCTGCGTGTGATAGCCCCACACGTCGAGCGGCAGGCCGTGCTTCGCCAGGCGCCGCGCGCCGTCGTGGAAGGCGGGATTCTCGAGCGGACCAGGCGGCGGCGCCACCAGGTTCGACGTCACTTCCGGCGAGGAATGCCACGCGGTGCGATTGCGAATCCCACAGAAGCGCGCACCGGCGATCGCTTTGTGCACGTCGAGCAGCGGATCGACCCGCTCGCCCACGGTCAGGTCGACCATGCCGATGATGCCGGCGCAGGCGCGCGTGGGGCCGTAGCGCCCGCTGGCGCTCATGGCGGCGATGCCGGTGACGAACTCGGTCTCGCCGAGCGACTTCTCGTCGTCCGGACCGCCCGCGCGATACATCTCGCCGCACTGCACGAAGATCGTGCCGCGGATGTCGTGGCCGCTGCCGGTGTCGGCGAGCAGCTCGGGCAACAGGTAGGAGTCCTGCGGGCGCTGCCACAGGTGATGATGCGGATCGACGATCGGCAGGCCGGGCTCGAGGATCGGCTCCTCGGTCAGCCGCAACCAGTCCTCGCGCACGATGATCTGCCGGCCGTGGCCGAGCAGCGGATCGTCGACGGCCATGCGGTGCTCCTCACTCGATGCGGATGTTGGCGGCCTTCACCATCTCGGCGAAGAACGCGATCTGCTTTTCGCGGAACGCGGCGAATTCCTCCACCGTGTTGGCCGGCGCCAGTGCCCCCAGCTCGGCCAGGCGCGCCGCCGTCGCCGGCTGGCGGAAGACGGCGTTCATGTCGGTGTTGAGCTTCTGGATCAGCCCGGCATCGGTGCCGGCCGGCGCGAACACGCCGTTCCACTCCCAGGTCTCGAACCCCGGCAGGGTCTCGGCGATGCCTGGCACGCCCGGCAGCACCTCGACCGGCCTGGGCCCGGTATGCGCCATGCAGGTAACTTCCTTGGCCGAGCGCAGCGCGACCGATGCCGGCACGTTGCCGAACTGCAGCGGGACGCGGCCGGCGAAGAGATCGTTGCGCACCGCGCCCATCTCCTTGTAGGGCACGTGATTGATCCTGATGCCGGCGCGCTGGTTGAGCAGCTCGATGGAGACGTGCTGCACCGTGCCCACGCCCGTCGTGGCGCAATCGATCCCGCCCGGCTTGCTCTTGGCCAGCGCGATCAGCTCGGGAATCGTCTTCGCCTCGAACTGCGCGTTGCGCATCAGCGTGTTGGGCGTCTGCAGCGACAGGAAGATCGGCAGCAGGTCCTTGCGCGTGTCGTAAGGCAGCTTGCCCGCGAACAGCGAGGGATTCACCGACTGCGCCGTGGCGTCGTACAGCAGCGTGTAGCCGTCAGCGGGCGCGCGCGCGACGATCTGTGCGGCGATGGTGCCGGCCGCGCCCGGCTTGTTGTCGACCGCGAAGGTCTGGCCGAGCTTTTCCGACAGACCCCCGAAGAGGATCCGGCAGATGACGTCCGCCGTGCCGCCCGGGCTATAGGCGTTGACGACGCGCACGGTGCGCGCCGGATAGCTCTCGCCGCGCGCGATCGACGGCGCGGCGAGTGCCGCCGCGGCAGCAATGACACTGCGGCGACCGATGGTCCTGTTGGCGGACATGGCGTTTCCTCCGTTGTCGGCGGAGAGTCTGCAGGCATGCTGCTTGCAGCGGCAAGCGCGATCGACGCTCACCGCTTGCTGCTCGAAACCGCGCGTGCGTCGGCGTTGCGGGGCGGGCGAGCCGGCCGCAATAGTGTCTGCGCAAGGAGCAAACATGACGGATCGTCCAGCGGAAGTCGGCGTCCCCTTCGACGCCATTGTCGTCGGAGCGGGGTTCGCCGGCCTGTACATGCTGCACCGCCTGCGCGGGCTCGGCTTCACGGCGCGGGCCTACGAGGCCGGCAGCGGCGTCGGCGGGACCTGGTACTGGAACCGCTATCCCGGCGCGCGCTGCGACATCGAGAGCATGCAGTACTCGTTCTCCTTCTCCGACGAGCTCGACCAGGAATGGGACTGGTCGGAGAAGTACGCGCCGCAGGCGGAGATCCTGTCCTACGCCAACCATGTGGCCGACCGGTTCGACCTGCGCCGCGACATCCGATTCGACACGCGCGTGACGGCGGCGACGTTCGACGAGGCGGGCAAGCACTGGACGGTCGAGACCGATCGCGGCGATCGGGTCAGCGCCCGGTTCTGCATCATGGCGGTGGGCTGCCTGTCGGCGCCCAACCGGCCGCATTTCGAGGGCATCGATGATTTCGGCGGGCCGGTCTACCACACCGGCGAATGGCCGCAGGACGGGGTGGACTTCACCGGCCTGCGGGTCGGCGTCATCGGCACCGGCTCGTCGGCGATCCAGTCGATCCCGATCATCGCGCAACAGGCCGCCGCCCTGACGGTGTTCCAGCGCACGGCGACCTACACGGTGCCGGCCTGGAACGAGGCGCTGACACCCGAGTATCGCCAATCGGTCAAGGCGTCCTATCCGGCACTGCGCGCGAAGGCCCGCGCCCGGCCGACCGGCTTCTACTTCCCCTTCAACATGAAGCCTGCGCTCGAGGCGAGCCCGGAAGAACGCGAGCAGGCCTACGAGGCGGCGTGGGCGCGCGGCGGCCTGCCCTTCCTCGGCGCCTATGGCGACCTGCTGTTCGACAAGGCGGCGAACGACACCATCGCCGACTTTGCCCGTGCCAAGATCCGCGGCATCGTCAAGGATCCAGCGACGGCCGAGCTGCTCTGCCCCGACAACGTGTTCGGCTGCAAGCGGCTGTGCGTCGATACCGGCTACTTCGAGACCTACAACCTGCCTCACGTGAAGCTGGTCGACGTCTCGAAGGCGCCGATCGAGCGTTTCACGAAGGGCGGCATCGTGGTCGCCGGTACCGAATACCTGCTCGACGCCGTGGTCTGCGCCACGGGCTTCGCGGCCATGATCGGCTCGTTCGACCGGATCCGCATCACCGGCCGGGACGGGCTGACCTTGGCCGAGAAGTGGCGCGCCGGACCGCGCACCTATCTCGGCGTGGCGATGGCGGGATTTCCGAATCTCTTCACCATCACCGGACCCGGCAGCCCGTCAGTGCTGGCCAGCATGATCCAGTCGATCGAGCAGCATGTCGACTGGATGGTCGATTGCATGGCCCACCTGCGCGACACCGGCGCGCGATCGATCGAGGCCACGCACGCCGCCGAGGACGCCTGGGTCGAGCACGTCAACGAGGTGGCGCAGGTGTCGCTGCGCTCGACCTGCAGCTCGTGGTATGTCGGCGCCAACATTCCCGGCCGGCCGCGGGTCTTCATGCCTTATATCGGCGGCTTCCCGGTCTACGTGCAGAAATGCAACGAGGTCATGAGCGCCGGCTTCGAGGGCTTCGTCCTCGACGCGCCGGCCGCCTCGAATCGCGAGCCGACGGTCCGCCTCACCGAACGCTGGCGCGTGCCGCTCGACATCGACGTCATCTCGCCGGCGGCCGTGGCCGCCCGGAGGGTGCCGGTGGTTTGAGCTCTTGATTCCAAAACGTCTTGTGCTGGGGGCGCGCCAGCGGAAGAACTCCCAACAGGCGCTCCTCCCCGCGCTTGCGCGCAGGGAGGATTTCGGTGTTCCCGCCTACTTCTTCGGCGTCAGCGAGACGGCGGCGATGTCGGTCTGGATCAGGGTCAGGCGGTCGCCCGGCTTGACGCGCGACAGGTTGGCGCGGGCGGCACCGCTGTCGACCGGGAAGGTGCGAACCTGACCACCGGCCGGATCGACCAGCGAGATCGTGTTGGCGGCGGGATCGACGGCCGTCACCCACCAGGTGACGACCGTGTTGTCGGCCGCGACCGCGCCCACCGTGCTGCCTACCCGGCCGACCGCGGTCAGGCTGGTGCTGCGATCGGACGGCGACTGGACCTTCCAGCTCGACAGGACAAACGTGCGCTTCTCCTCGGTGCCGACAGCAACCAGATCGCCCACCTTCGTGGTACCCAGGGTCGCAACCGCCGCACCGACCTTGAAGGTCCGCGACGAGCCGTCGGCCAGGGTCAGGGTCACTGTGCGCGCCGTCGGATCGGCAGCGGCAATCCGCCCCTCGACGGTGGAGGTCGTCGTGGTGCTGAGGCCCACCGTCGCCTGGTCCTGGGCGAACGAATCCCCCGCAACCAGGACGGGCGCCGCCGCAAGCGCCGCGATGAAGAGGTGTCTTCTGTTGAGCATGATCTATCCCGCTAGTTTCTTGACGGAGGCTTCTCCGGGACGCGGCCCGGCGAGCCGGCACCGCAATACACAAACTTCGCCCCGGAGGCATGGCATTTCACGCCATTTCGGCGACCCGCGCCAGAGGCGACGCCGACCGGCTTTTCACCCTGCCTCTCCGCTTGGTGCTTGTACTGCTCGCCATTCGTGACCTTATATGCCGCTACCGCAGGCCCATAAGCCTCCCTATGGAATGACCATGCCCGACGAAATGTCTTTGCCTCGCGCCGCCTCGGACAGCGCCGCGCGCTGGCCATTCGACAACAGCTATGGACGCCTGCCGGAGCGGTTCTATGCCCGGCTCGCGCCGACCGCCGTCAGCGCGCCGAAGCTGGTGAAGCTCAACCGGCCGTTGGCGCTGCAGCTCGGCCTCGACCCGGAGGTTCTCGCCTCGCCGGAGGGCGTCGAGATCCTCGCCGGCAACCGGCTCGCCGAAGGATCGGAGCCCATCGCGCTCGCCTACGCCGGCCACCAGTTCGGCAACTTCGTGCCGCAGCTCGGCGACGGCCGTGCCGTGCTGCTGGGCGAGGTCGTCGACGCCACGGGCATCCGCCGCGACCTCCAGCTCAAAGGCTCGGGCCCCACCCCCTTCTCGCGCCGCGGCGACGGCCGCGCGGCGCTGGGACCGGTGCTGCGCGAATACCTCGTCAGCGAGGCCATGCACGCGCTCGGCATCCCGACCACGCGCTCGCTCGCGGCGGTGACGACCGGGGACTACGTCTATCGTGAGGCCGCCCTGCCCGGCGCGGTTCTGACCCGCGTGGCGTCGAGCCACATCCGGGTCGGCACCTTCCAGTTCTTCGCCGCGCGCGGCGACATCGAGGCGCTGCGGCTGCTCGCCGACCACGTCATCGCCCGCCACTATCCCGACGCATCGGGCTATCGCGATCTCTACGAGAAGGTGATCGCGCGCCAGGCGGCGCTTGTCGCGCGATGGCTGCTGGTCGGCTTCATCCATGGCGTGATGAACACCGACAACGTGTCGATCGCCGGCGAGACGATCGATTACGGCCCGTGCGCCTTCATGGACGCCTACAATCCGGAGACGGTGTTCAGCTCGATCGACACCTACGGCCGCTATGCCTACGGCAAGCAGCCGCAGATCGGCGGCTGGAACATGGCGCGGCTGGGAGAGGCGCTGATGCCGCTGTTCGCCGAGGACACCGACGAGGCGTTGAAGCAGGCGAACGAATCGCTGCAGACCTATCAACCGCTGTTCGGCCGCGCGCTGATGGCCGGATTGCGCCGCAAGCTCGGGCTGTCCACCGAGCAGGACGGCGACAGCGAGCTGGCGCAGGACTTCCTGAACCTGCTCCACGATCACGGCACGGATTTCACCCTGGCGTTCCGCCGGCTGGGCGACGGCACGGCGCGCAACCTGTTCGAGGATCCGGCGGCGTTCGATGCCTGGGCGACACGCTGGCGCGAACGTACCGCGTCGGAGCCGCAGGACGAGGCGACACGGCGCGCGACCATGCACGCGGTCAACCCGATCTACATCCCGCGCAACCATCGCGTTGAGGCCGCACTGTCGGCGGCAATCGAGGACGGCGACTACGGCCCGTTCGAGGAGCTGCAGGCCGTCCTGGCCCAGCCCTACGAGGAGCGGCCCGAATTCGCCGCCTACGCCGAGCCGCCGCCCGCCGACCAGCGCGCCTACCGCACGTTCTGCGGAACCTGAGGGCCTGTGAATCTTTCAGTCGGATAAGTTCTGCCCGAGGCACGCCGCGCATGGCGCTGACTTTGGCCGAGAAAGCCCGTCGTCCCGACCGGAGCCGCGCGTAGCGGAGGGACCTCCTCATGCAACGTCGGCCGGGATGAGCAGGTCCCTCGACTACGCTTCGCTCCTCTCGGGACGACGGAAAGGGGGGCGGACCAAAAGTTGACGCCTCTAGGCGCTCATTTTGCTCCCCTGTCGGCGTGTCATCGTCTTGCCGGAGCGCGGGCGTCCCGCCCGCGCTCCGGCAAGAGAAGTCTTCAGGAGACTCGTCTCAACAGGAAGACCTACCGCTCGCCGAGCCAGTCGGGCCACAGGCCCTTGCGGGCCTGGCGCGAGATCGCCTCGAAATGCGCCATCTTCTCGCTGGCGTCGGCGCCCCATGGCGGCGGCGCGCCGAGGCCGGCGCCGTAGGCGAAGCCGTCCTCGACCAGCCGCAGGGCCAGATCGTGCGGCTGCGCCTTCGAGCCGGTCGGCCATTCGGCGGTGATGGTGCATTGCGCCACGGCGCGACACCGCTCGTCGAAGGCCACCATCCGGCACGATACGCGATGGCCCGCCGCGCCCAGCATGTCCTCCAGCGCGGCGCGGGCGCGCATGGCCCGAACGCCGGGCGCGCCGCTCATCTCCGGCGCGCGGATTCCCCACAGCGCGATCGGCGGCTTCAGTCCCACGCCGGCCAGCGTATCGCCCGAGACGGCGTAGGCGGCGCCCTCCCAGTTCGCAGGTAGAGGATCCCATTTGGCACCGCAGTCGGTTTGCGCGGCGGCAGTGCCAGTCCACAGCGCCATCAGCGCAAGCGACAGCCGTGCCCGCATCGTCAGATGCTGAGGTCGAGGAGATTGTAGTCCCTGATCTCCGCCCGCGCCGCGTCGTCCCAGCGATAGGACAGGCCCTCGTCGGCGTGCGGCCGGTAGACGAACGGCGCCTCGTCGGGAAAGCGCTGGCGGCGGGCGTCGATGCCGTAGCCGATCAGGCGCGCCCTCTCGCGGATGCGGTCGGCATCGTAGGTCGCGACGGCGTTGTGGATGCCGCCGGACTTCACGCCCAGCACCGACCGGCGGCGATGGAAGCCGAAATTGACCGTCACCCGCCAGTCCTTGCTGGTGTTGGCGAAGGAGCCATGCAGCGCCTGTCGGTTGGTCATCGCCACGTCGCCCGGCGCGCACAGGATCGGGACGGCATCGGGCAGGCGCTCGGTGCCGGCCTCGGCCGCGACCTTCGCGATGTCGATCTTGCCCTGCTTGTGCGAGCCCGGCACGACCCACACGCCGTTGGCGGCGGTGCAGCCGTAGAGCTGGCCCATGAAGTTGAAGCCGTGGATGCCCTCGTCCCAGTCGGGCGCGTCCCAGTGGGTGGTGCCGTCCTGATGCCAGGCGACCGAAGCGCCCTTGCCCGGCTCCTTGATCCAAAGCGCCTCGTTGAACGGGGTGAAGTCCAGCCCGTTGATCGCGGCGGCCACGGCGAGCAGGCCGGGATGGCCATAGACACGCAGCGATGCCTCGGAGAACTGCAGCGAGCCCAGGATCAGGAAGACCACCTCCCGGGGCACGCCCTCCGTCCTCGGCTCGTACATCTTCACCGGGTGACGACCGTTGGCGGCCGAGGTGCCGCCCCAAGGGTCGCTGAGCGGTCGCGCCCATTGCAGGTTGGGGCCCGTGCAATCGACGGCGAGCGCCGGGCGGCCTTTCGCGTCGACCGGCGCGCCCTTCTCGACCGGCAGGCGGTCGATGATGTCGTGCAGGTCGCGCTCGATATCGGCCAGCTCGTCCGGCTTCAGCACGCCCTCGAACACGTAGAAGCCGCAGCGCCAGTAGGCCTCGACGATCTCCGGGTGAAGCGCGCCCGCGTCGGTGAACCGGATCGGCCCACGGTTGCCGAGCGCCGCTGCGCGCCGTTCGCCGGCACGCAGGTAGGCCTGCATCTCCGCTTCTTCCGAGCCGTAATCGCCATTCATGGGGATGCCCTCCGGACCGGGACGATAGTCCAAGGCGCACGGAGAGGGAACATCCACCGCCGTGGCGCGTTGGCTGCCCATGACCGTTCCCTATCGCACCGTCCTCGCTCTGGGTCTGGCCGTCGGCATGCTCGGGGCCGGCTACGTTTTTGCCCCGCATCCCGGCGCAGCCGCCTTGCCCGTCGCGCAAGCGGCTGCTCCCTCCCCCTCCCCGGTCTCACGCGCGCCGGTCGTCGATGCCACTCCGGCCGCGGCCCCGGCCGCCAAGCCCGTCTCCGCGCTGGCCGTCAACCGCGCGCCCGTCCCGCTGGCGCCGCGACGGCACGATAGCTACTACGTCACACCGAGTTCCGCCGATCCTGCCCTGCAGACGGCGTCGACAACCGCGGGGCCGGGCGCGACGGCACCGACCACCGCCACCGACGGTGCCGCACTACCCTCGCCCGACGACGCCAAGAGCGGCGACAGCGCCCAGGCGAAAGCGGCGATCGAGTTCGACGGATACAAGAACGTGCGCGGGCTGGTGAAGGGACCCGACGGGCTATGGCGTGGCCGTGCGATGCGGGGCCGGACCGAGATCAGCGTCACCGTCGACGCAAGCGGCAGCGTCTCGGCGGAATGAGTGTGTTCCGCCGGAGGTGCGCCACGGGAGTGGCGCGCTTCCAGCAGAAGATCTACTCGAGGCTCACCAGCGTAAGATCGACGAACCACGACTGCGGTGAAACGAAGCCCTTCACCTTCTTGCTGAAGGCGCGGGGATTGAGGTCGTGGACGATGAACAGCCACGGCGGATTGTCGACCAGACGCTCGTGGGCGATGGCGTAGTTCTTCTCGATCGTCGCCTCGTCGGTCGCCTCCGAAAGCCTGGCGAAGGCCTCCTCGAACTTGTCGTCCTTCCATTGCTCGAAGTTCGAGCCGTTGGGCGAGAAGTTCGCGGCGGCGAAGTAGCGGTACATCGCGCCCGGATCGCTCGACGGCGAGCTGACGTTGAGCGCCATGGCACCGTTGAGCGACGGCGCGTCCGGTGCCGCGCGGCTGGCGTTGAGCAGCACCTGCCATTCCACGGCATCGACCTTCACGTCGACATTGCAGGCCTGCTTGAGGTTCTCCTGCAGCGCCTCGTTCATCGGCAGGGGCAGCATCTGGCCCGAGCCCGAGGTCGAGATCATGACCTTCACCGAGAGCGGCTTCTTGGCGTCGAAGCCGGCGTCGGCTAGCAGCTTCTTGCCCTTGGCGGGATCGAAGCCGTAGCGGTTCTCGGGCTTGCCGAAGGCCGCGTCGGCAGGCTTGAGCCAGCCGACGGACGGTTCGGCCGTGCCGTTGAGCAGGCCGACGATGGCGCCGCGGTCGATGCAGTAGTTGAGCGCCTGCCGCACCCGCACGTCCTTCAGCGGGCTGTCCTTCGCCGCCATGTTGTAGAACCACGGCCAGACATGCGGATAGGAGCCGGTCGAGATCACGAAGCCGGCCTGCTTGAGCGACGGGATGCCGTCCGGCGGCGGGACCTCGATCCAGTCGACCTGGCCGGACCGGAGCGCGGCGAGGCGCGTGTTGGCCTCGGGGATCGGCAGCAGGATCACCTGGTCGACCTTGGCGAGCCGCTTGGGGTCCCAATAGTCGGGGTTCTTCGCCAGCGTCACCGCCTGGCGCTGCACCACCTTGACGATCTTGAACGGTCCCGTGCCGGCCGGTCCGGCCGCGGCGACCTTCGCCCAGTCCTTGCCGCCCTTCTCGAACGCGGTCGGCGAGGTATAGAGCATGTAGGGGATCATCCACTGGAAGAACGAGGCCACGATGGTCGTGGTGATCGCCACGGTGGAATCGTCGATCTTCCTGTAGCTCGCCAGGATCGGGATGCGCGAGCGCATGATGCCGGTGGCGTTGGGCTCGAACTGCGGGCTGTCCTTGTTCCAGATGCGCTCGAGGTTCCAGATCACGGCGTCGGCGTTGAAGTCGGTGCCGTCGTGGAACTTCACGCCTTTGCGCAGGTGGAAGATCCAAGTCTTCTTGTCGTCGGCCGCCTGCTCCCACTTCTCGGCCAGGCCGGGCTTCAGCGTGACCGGGCCGGTGCCGGTGAGGTCGAACTGGATCAGCCCCTCGAACACCGGGAAGCCGAGGAAGCGCATGCCCTCGAAGCCGTTGTTGGGCATGCCCGACGTGGTCGGGATGTCCGACGCCGTCATGGCGATGCGCAGCACCTTGTCCTGCGCGAATGCCGCCGGCGCGACACTCATCGCACATGCGGCCAGAACGGCTGAAAGACCCCAAGGACGACGCTTCATCCACCACCTCCCGATGCGGCGGACGCCATGCAAGGACCGGGCCGGATGCCCCGTCAGGCGATCAGGCGCTCGAAGCGGCGGAGGTATTCGCGGGCATGGGCCCGGTAGTCGACGCCCGGCGTCCGGAGATGGATGTCGGACACCATCGCCCACAGCGCCTCGCGCAAGGCGCTGGCGGCCTTCATGGCGGCGAAGGCGCCGCGCAGCTCGGGGCTGGCCGGCCCTTCGAAATAGGCGGCGAGCAGCGCCTCGTCCTGCGCGGCATCGAGCTCGCCGTTCGACGACAGGTTGGCGAGATCGAACATAGCGGTGCCGAAGGCGCCGTATTCCCAGTCGATCAGCCACAGCCGCGCGCCGTCGTCCATGAAGTTGCCCGGCAGAAGGTCGTGATGGCCGAACACGATCGGCAATGGCACCTGGCGCCGCTCCAGCGCATCGGCGATCGCGAGATATTTCGAATCGGCGTTCGCCGCCCGCACGTAATCACGGATGACGTGGAACACCCAGAACATGCTGGCCGGCCCCTGCAGCCGGCGCCCGACCTCGCGATGGCATGTTTTCAGGAGTGGCACGATCCGCAGGAGCTGCGCGCGCATGTCGGCCTCGCCGAAGGTACGCCCCTCGATGAAGCGCAGCACGGTGATGCCCGGCTCGACATGCACCACCTCCGGCGACAGCCCGGCCTCGAAGGCGGCGCGCGAGGCCGCCCGTTCGCGGTCGCGGAAGACATGATGGACCGGGATGTCGCCGCCGCAGCGGACGACGAATTTCTCCACCCCGTCGTCGGCGACGAAAGAAAGGTTGGTCAACCCGCCCGCCAGCGGCGTGAGCGTCACCGGGCGCGTCCAGCAGGGGAGCCGCTTCAGCCGTTCTTCCATGCCGGCCGGTCCTTTCGCATCGCGGCGTACCCTTCCAAGCAGGAGGCGCGGACTATACCCTGCGCGCCTTCACGGAGGAATTGGACATGCCCGACGCGCGCGTCACCAACACCATCACCGGCCGGGACGCGTTCCTGCGCGTGCTGAGCGACGAAGGCGTCGTGAAGATGTTCGGCAATCCCGGCACGACCGAGCTGCCGATCATGCATGCCCTCTCCTCCGCGCCGCAGATGGGCTACGTACTCGGCCTGCAGGAGGCCGTCGTGATCGCCATGGCCGACGGCTATGCCCGCGCCTCGGGCAAGCTCGTCTCGTGCAACGTCCATGTCGCGCCCGGCCTCGGCAACGCAATCGGCTCGATCTACACCTCGTTGATGTCGGGCACGGCGATGATCGTGACGGCCGGCCAGCAGGAGCAGGGCCACGGCCTGACCGAGCCGCTGCTTTATGCGCCGCTGGTGCCGATCGCCCAGCCGGTCGTGAAGTGGGCGGTCGAGGTCAACCGCGTCGAGGACCTGCCGCGCATCCTGCGCCGCGCCGCCAAGGTGGCGACCACCGCGCCGACCGGGCCGGTGTTCATCTCGCTGCCCGGCGACATCCTGAACAGCTCGGGGGCGATCGACCTCGCCCAGCGCACGCGGGTCGACACCGCCGTCCGGCCCAACGGCACCGCGCTTGGCCATCTCGCCAGGCGCCTGCTGTCGGCGAAGAACCTCGTCATGCTGGCCGGCCCCGAGATTGCCGACAGCGACGCTTTCGCCGAGGCCGCCGAGTTGGCCGAGACGCTGGGCGTACCGGTTTGGCACCAGACGGTCGGCTACGGCGCGCATTTCCCGAGCGAGCACCCTTGCTACATGGGCGCCCTCAACCGCGACCAGAAGCGGGTGCGGTCGATCCTGGCACCGCACGACCTCATGCTCTGCGTCGGATCGGACGTGCTGCAGATGTCGGTGTGGAGCGAGGTCGAGCCGCTGCCCGAGACCACGAAGGTGGCGATGATCGGCCTGCGCGACTGGGAGATGGGCAAGAACTTCCCGGCCGAGATCGCGCTGCGCGCCGACGTGAAGGAGACGCTGAAGGCGCTGATCCCGGTCGTGAAGCGGCTGGGCGGCACGACGCTGGCCGAGAAGGCGAAGGCCAGCGTCGCCGCCCTCGCCCCGAAGAACTGGAGCGCCCAGCGCGCGCAGCGGCTGAAGGCGCTGGCGCCACCGGTCAAGGGCCAGCCCCTGCCGCCCGAATGGCTGATGGCGCGGCTGACCGAGGCGCTGCCGAACGACGCCATCGTGGTCGAGGAAGGCCTGACCAGCACGATGACCCTGCCGACCTATCTCGCCTACCGCGACCGCAAGAGCTTCTTCGGCAATGTCAGCGGCGGCATCGGCTGGGGCATCGCCGCGGCGGTCGGCATCCAGATCGCCGAGCCCAGCCGCCGGGTGGTGGCGGTGATCGGCGACGGCAGCGCGATGTACTCGATCACCGCGCTGTGGAGTGCCGCCAACCAGAAGCTGCCGGTGGTGTTCGTCATCACCAACAACGAGGGTTACCAGATCCTCAAGAACCGCCTGAAGGCATTCCACGGCAACGACACGCCGATCGGCATGGACTTCAACGACCCGCCGATGAACATCACGAAGATCGCCGAAGGCTTCGGCGTCACCGCCGAGCGCGTGACGACGGCCGACGGCTTCGACGCGGCGCTCAAGAAGGCGCTGGCGAAGACCAATGGGCCGGCCCTGCTGGAGGTGATGGTGAAGAAGGTCTGAGCGAAATGGGGCGCAGATTGTGCGACCCTACATCGACAGAAACTGAACGATAACAACGTTCAGAACTCCCGACATAGGCCAATGTGTGAATGTCCGGTTCCGTTGCTGGGAGCGCGGCTCTCCAGAGCCGCTCATGGGATTGGGCAAACAAAAGAAAGAGCGGCTCTGGAGAGCCGCGCTCCCAGCGAAGACGTCTCGCGAAAAAGCGGACATGTATCGGTCCGCACCCTCTTCGACGAGATCACCTCATTCTCAGGCTTTTCAGCAGTCTATGTCAGGAGTTCTGAAGTTACCTGGAATGACAGACGAACAATCAAGCGAGCTTTTATCCCTACCGTCCAAGTACAGCGCTCAACCAAGCCTCACGGACCGCCGCGTGCCACGATGCCTGCCCCACTGGCAGTCCGACTGGTGACAAAGAAATCAACGAGCAAGCGCAAGTTCATTGCCACGGTCAGCGCGATGATACGTGATGTCCGCGCGCTTAAAGCCTTTTTCACGTAGCCGACGCATCATTTCGGTTTCCAACCGACGACTAGATTCGCTTGTTTGCGGAAGGGTGGGGAGTTAGCCAAGCCGTCGGCGCTTGCATCGCCTTGACCTCCAGGCATCTGCTTAGTCATGAACTATTCCATCTCAGCCACACGTTTCAGCTGTGAACGTGACCCAAATTCAATGACTGCCAACAGCACTGATCGCCGCCATAGTCCTACAACATGCGAGAACTCAAAGACATTTTGTTGATTCGCGCGTGCCTACAAGCCCTTCTCCTAGCTGTTCGTCAAAGCTCAATCCGCCGCCTTGTCTTGCTTCCTGATCGCCGGCATCAGGCCCGTCGGATCGACCAGCTTGCCGTGCGCGATCATGTTGTGGGCGTGCGCCAGGTGATGCAGCGCGAACGAGGTCTGCATCGCCCCTACCCGGCCCTGCGCGTCCTGCGCGGCGTTGATAGCCTGCTTGGTGAGGCGCAGCGCGAACAGCGGCTTCTGGGCGATGCGCTCGGCCATGGCGAGGCCGAAGCCTTCCAGCTCGGCGCGCGGCACGACGTGGTTGACCATACCGAGCCGGTGCGCCTCCGCCGCCTTGATCCAGTCGGCGGTGAACAGGAACTCCTTGGCCTTGCGCACGCCCATCTCCCAGGGATGGGCGAAGAACTCCGCGCCGCCGACGCCCATCGCGACCGTGTGGTCGAGGAACTCGGCATCGTCCGAACAGACGATCAGATCGCACGGCCACATCAGCATCAGGCCGCCGGCGATCACCTTGCCCTGGACCAGCGCCATCGTCGGTTTCGGCAGGTTGCGCCAGCGCTCGCAGAAGCCGAGATAGATCTCCTGCTCGCGCGCATACTGGGCCTCGGCGCCCGGCTTGCCGAAGCCGCCCCAGGTGCCGACCGTGTCGTGCCTGCGCATGTTGCCGTGGCCATCGACCTCGCGCAGGTCATGGCCCGAGGAGAAGTGCGGGCCGTTGGCCGACAGCACGATTACCTTCACGGCATCGTCGTGCGCGGCGCGATCGAACGCCGCGTTCAGCGCATAGAGGAAGGCCGTGTCCTGCGCGTTGCGCGTGTCGGGCCGGTTCAGCACGATGCGCGCGACGCCCGTGGGCAGCGTTTCGTAGAGGATCGTCTCGTCGGTCATCCTTCCCTCCCGCAGCGTTTGGCGGCAGCATAACGCCATGCCCACGATCAGACACAGCTTCATCGACATCCGCGGATTCAAGGCCCACGTCGCCGAGGCGGGAAGCGGCCCGCCCCTCCTCCTGCTGCACGGCTGGCCGGAGTTCTGGGCAACGTGGGAGCCGGTGATCGAGCGCCTGGCCGATCGATGGCGGCTGATCGCGCCGGATTTCCGCGGCTTCGGCGAGAGCGGCAATCCGGACACGGGACGGACGGACCAGGCCGGCCCCGGCGTGCTCGCCGACGACATCGACGCGCTGATGGCGGCGCTGGGGATGGCGCGCGCCGGCATCGTCGGCCACGATGTCGGCTCGTTCGTCATGCAGCGGCTGGCGCTCGATCATCCCGCGCGCGTAGCCGGCCTGTTCTTCTTCAACTGCCCGACGCACGGCGTCGGCGCGCGCTTCCGCGACCCGCGGCAGATCAACGAGATCTGGTACCAGACCTTCCACCAGATGCCGTTCGCGCCGCAGCTCGTCGGCGCCTCGCGGGACACCTGCCGCGCCTACTTCCGGCACTTCCTGACGCACTGGTCGCATCGCAAGGACGCCTTCGACGCGGTGCTCGAGCGCTGGGTCGACAATTTCCTGCGCCCGGGCAACCTGCAGGGCGGTTTCAACTGGTACGTCTCGCAGAATGCCAGCCGGCTTGCCGTCATGGCTGGCGCCGCGCCGAAGCCGCCCAAGATCAAGCAACCGACCCGCGTCTTCTGGGGCCGACACGATCCCGTCCTGCGCAGCGACTGGATCGACGTCGTGCCGGAGTATTTCGAGGATGTCGAGGCGAGCATCGCCGAGGATGCCGGCCATTTCGTCCACTACGAAACGCCCGACGCAGCCGCCGCCGAGATCGACCGCTTCTTCACCCGCATCGGTTATCGCGGCTGAAGAAGGAACGCCTCTTCAGTTCCGCATGTAGCCCTCGACCTCGTTGGCGGCCCAGGCCAGCGTCTTTTCCATCGGTTCGCCGTTGAAGTAGCGGACCGCCATCTGGCACTGGATGCTGGCGGTGGTGATCTGCTCGGCGATCTTGTGCGGCGCGGGCGCGCCCGCGACGGACAGGATCTGGTGATTGTAGGGGTTTGGGTAGTGGTAGAGCGTGCCCTTGGGCGGCTCCGCCTCGGCCCATACCTTCAACGTCGTCAGCTTCTCGAACGACGGCAGGTCGTAGCCGCCCGATGCCGCGACCATCTTCTCGATCGAAGCCGGTTGCGAGAGATGCATCAGAAGGCTCTTGGCCGCCGGGATGTTCTTGCTGAAGTTCCAGATGCCCCAGAAGAACGGCACGAACGGCGCGTAGCGCCCCTTCGGCCCGGCCGGGAAGCCGTGCGTCCAGCATTGCTCGGCGACCTGCGGCGCATCGCGCTTGGCGACCGCCCAGGCCGACGGCGGGTTCATGATCAGCGAACCCTGGCCCGAGATCAGGAACTTGTTGTTCGAGGCGTCGTCCCATGCCGAGACATCGCCGGGCAGGAACTTCATGAGCCGCTTGTAGTAATCGAGCGTCTGGCGCACGGCGTCGGTCTTGACGGTGATGTCGCCCTTCTCGTTGACCAGCATGGCGCCGAAGGAATGGAAGATGGCGCCGATCGTGTCGGTGCTGTCGCCGGTGTTGCCGACCCCGATGCCGAACGGCTTGCCGCCCTTGTGGCAGGCCTCGGCCGCCTTCAGGAAGGTATCGAGCGTCCAGTCGTCGGCCTTGGGCGGCGCGCCGGCGGGATACATCGCCTGCACGTCGATGCCGGCGAGCTGCTTCATGTAGTCGATGCGCGAGCACGGTCCCTTGATCTGGCTGCCCGCCGTCGCGGGGATGGCGAGCCACTTGCCGCCGACCTTGCCGAGATACTCGACCGTGCCGTTGACCGCGCCGTTGGTCTTGATCAGCTCGGCCATCAGGTCGCTGACCGGCACGAGCTGCTCGGCATAGCGCGCCGGCAGGAACGAAGTATGGGCCAGGATGTCGTGGCCGGCCTTGGCCTGCGCCTCGGCCGCGCCGGTGAGCAAGAGCTTGTTGGCCTGCGTGGTGATGAAGTCGACCGCGACCTCGACCTTCTCCTTCTCGGCCCACTCCTTGACGAGAGCCTGCGTGGCGTCGTTGGCATTGGGAACCCAGTGGTCCCAGAAGCCGACCGACAGCTTGCCGGCGGCGTGCGCGCCGCGCACGAACGGTGCCGCGACCAGGCCGAGCGCGGAGCCTGCGATGACAACTCGACGACGTAACAGATTGCTGGATTTCGGCATGACGTCCTCCGTTGAAGGAACGCGTATGCACGCAACTACCGGTACCACTCCTGTAACGCGGTAAGCGAGCGCACGTTAGGGCGCGCAAAGGACGGCCGCAAGCGCGACGGTCATCATCGCCCCGTCATGCGCTGGGACCGCGCCACTCCGTGGCGCTCAGATTCATGACCCAGAGCGCCACGGAGTGGCGCGGTCCCAGC
>CAMFJT010000117.1 GCA_945957125.1 uncultured Rhodospirillales bacterium
GCGAGGGCTTCCTCTCGGGCGACCACATGAACGGCGTGTGGTTCGGCAACAAGGAGGCTTCGGCCGCGCACCAGGCGCAGATGCCGCGCGTGCCGGACGGCAAGTACAACGGCCTCGTCGTTTCGCCGCTGCGCTCGGCGCGGCTCGATCCGCCGGACATCTGCCTGTTCTACGGCACGCCGGGCCAGATGATCTATTTCATCAACGGCCTGCAGTTCCACCGCTACCGCCGCTACGACTTCACCGTCACCGGCGAGAGCGCTTGCGCCGACTCGTGGGGCCGCGCGCTGGCCACGCGACAGACCTCGCTGTCGCTGCCCTGCTATGCCGAGCGGCGCTATGGCGGCGTGGCTGACGACGAGCTGCTGATGGCCTGCCCGCCGGACGAGTTCCTGCGCGCGATCGAGGGCATGGGCCATCTCGGCAAGAACGGCCTGCGCTATCCGTTCCCGCCCTATGGCGCGGCGATGGATCCGGCCTTTGGCATGGCCAAGAGCTACGGCTGACATGCTCTACGTCGTCGCCTGGCCGCTGCTGAGCGAGGCCGACGACACCGCGCTGCGCCGCCTGCGTGCGCAGTACCATCCGCGCGAGGCCGACCTGATCGGCCCGCATTTCACGCTGGTGTTCGGCGCGCCCGTCGAGCGCGAGGCCACGTTGCGCGAGGCGCTGGCGGCGATCGGCCGTCGCCCATTCTGGTTCCTGATCGACCGGATCGAACGGAACGACCTCTATCTCTATGCCGAGCCGTCCGATGGTGCGGCGGAGCTGACCGACCTGTACGAGTCGCTCAATCTCACGCTGGGCAGCGAACCCTTCCAACCGCACATCACGCTCGGTAGATTCTCGACGGCGATCGAAGCGGAGCAGGTGGCGCGCATCGTCGGACGCCAGAATCTCCCCATCCACGGACGTATCGAAGAGCTGGCGCTGCTGAAGCGCGAGGGCGACCGGCTGGCCGCACTAACTACGGTCCGCCTCTAACTTTGTCTTCTTTCGTGCTCCTCCCCCGTCATACGGGGGAGGCTGGGTGGGGGAAAGCCCCAGTAGAATTGTCGCCTGCTTGCAGAACATGATCTGAAAGCGGACATGTTGGCCGTATTGCCTGCCCCCACCCGGCCTCCCCCGTATGACGGGGGAGGAGAAAGAATAGCAAAGTTAGCGCCACAATGGCGGCAGCGGGGGCAGGCGCGCGTTGCCGGGGCGGGCGGTGACGCCGAAGCGGGCGAGGGCTTCGCGGACCTCGCGCGGGGCGCGGAGCGTGGGCCCGCGCGCGTCGAGGCCGGCGAGATGCATCACGCGATCGACGATCTTGCGCCAGCGGTCCTCCTCGGCGGGGAATCGGCGGATCTGGATTGGACGGGACGCGTCGATGCCGGCCTTCGCCTTGGCGATGTCGAGCGCCAGCTGCAGCCCGCCCAGCTCGTCGACCAGTCCGGCGCTGCGCGCGTCGACACCGCTGAAGACGCGGCCGCGCGCGGCGGCATCGAGGCGGCCGGCATCGAGCTTGCGTGCCTCGCCGACCTGGCGCGTGAAATCGGCGTAGACGGTGTCGAGCTCGCGGCCGATCGCGGCCTTCTGCGCGGCGGTCGGCATCTGGAAGGTCGAATACATGCCGGCATTGGTGCCGGTGGCCAGCCGCTGCATGCGCACGCCGAGCTTGTCGAGCAGGTCGGACGCCACCGGCCAGATTCCGAACACGCCGATCGAGCCGGTGATGGTCGCGGGCTGGGCCACGATAACGTCGGCACGTATCGCCGCGAGATAGCCGCCGGAGGCCGCGATGTCGCCCATCGAGACGATCACCGGCTTGCCCGTGGCGCGGGCGCGGGCGACGCCGTCGGCCATGGCGTCGGCGGCGGGGTAGGTGCCGCCCGGCGAATCGATGCGCAGCACGATCGCCTTGATCTCCTTGCTCCGCGCCGCTTCATCGAGCGCTTCGACGACGTCTTCCGCCGTGGCCTGCACATCGTCGCCGAGCAGGCCGCCACCGCCGGGCCCCGAGGTGATCGTGCCGGTGGCGCGCACCAGCGCGATCACGTCGCCCTTCGAGCGCGGCCGCTTGTCGTCGTTGGCGTAGTCCTGCAGGTCGACCAGCTCGCCGGTGGTGCTGCCGGCGCGCTGCCAGACGGCGTCCATCGCGTCGTTGCGATAGCCCAGCTTGTCGACCAGCCCTTCCTTCAGTACACGCTCGGAGTCGAACGGCGCGGTGTCGATGAGCTGGCGCAGCCGGGCGGGCGAGATCTTGCGTTCGCGCGCCACGTCCTCGATGAACTGCCCGTAGAGGCTGTCGATGAGCTGCTGCAGGTTCTCGCGCGCGGCCGGGGTGAAGCCGTTCTCGGTGAAGGTGTCGGGCGCGCTCTTGTACTCCCAGCGCTTGCCGCCCTCGATCCGGACGCCGAGCTTGTCGAGCCCGTTGCGCACGAACGGCGTCTCGACCGCCAGCCCCAGAACCGTGAAGCCGCCGCTCGGCTGCAGCCAGATCTGGTCGAGCGCCGAGGCGAGGTAATAGTCGGCGAAATGGTCGCCGTTGCCGCCCAGCCCCTCGGCGAAGCCGATCGCGAACTTACCCTTGCCGCGCAAGCGGGCGATCGCCTGGCGCAGTTCCTGGACGCGCGCGAGGCCGGCGTCGTCGTCGCCGACCTCGATGTAGAGGCCCGCGACGCGTGGATCCTCGGCAGCCTGCCACAGGAGCTGGAGGGTCTCGGTCAGGTCACGCTCGTCGCGCCACAGCCCGCCGCCCAGCAGGCTGCCCGACGGATTCTCGGCGGGGAGGCGGCGCAGGTCGAGCGCCAGCACCATGGAGGCAGGCAGCGGCCGGGGGGCGAGCGGCCCCGTCACGAGAAAGGCGACGACGCCCGCGATCGCCAGCACGGTCACCGTGCCGATGGTCGCCAGCAAGCCAACGATGAACCGCCGCATGGGCGCTTGCTCCGTTTCAGGATTTCACGAGATTGGGACGAAACGAACGGACGGCATCGAGCATGCCGGCGGCCCGCGCATCGAGGCCGTTGTCGCGCACCGCGACGGCGGCAGGGGCGCCGCGGATCGGGCGCAGGCCGTCGTCGAGGTTCCACATCGAGAGGCGGAGGTCGGCGGCCATGAAGGCGTCGGGGACGAGGCCGATCTGGAGCTGCGGGCGAAAGCCGAGCCGGCGCAGCCGGACCCACATGATATCCTGCCACGCGAAGCGCCGGCCGCGGCCGAAGCCGAGCGCAATGCCGTCATGGTCGATGACGAGCTGCGGCTCGGGATTGCGCGCCCGCGTGAAACCCGCCCAGGTGTAGTAGCCCATGGCGGCGACCAGCACCGCGTAGAGCACGAAGCGCGGATCGCTGGTCGTCAACGCCGGCCCCGCACCGGTCACGAAGTGCAGCGCGGAGATGCCGATCATGCCGAGGGCCAGCACAGCCATGCTGATGTTGTGCAGCCGGCTGTAGCGCACGAGCAAAGGCTTCATGGGGTCCGCTTCATCCTCCTCCCCCGTCATACGGGGGAGGCCGGGTGGAGGAGAGCCTCGGTCGCGTGGCCGGCCGGTTGCAGATCATGATCTGAAACTGGTCATATCGGCCGGGTCGCCTGCCCCCTCCCGGCCTCCACCGTATGACGAGAGAGGAGGAAGAGGGGCTCAGCCGCATTGCGCGCGGTGGCGCAGCAGGTGATCGGCCAGGACGCAGGCGACCATCGCCTCGGCGACCGGCGTGGCGCGCAGGCCGACGCAGGGGTCGTGGCGGCCCTTGGTGCGCAGCTCGACCTCGTTGCCGTACCTGTCGACGCTGCGCACGGTCGAGAGGATCGAGCTGGTCGGCTTGACCGCCAGCCGGCAGACGATGTCCTGGCCGGTCGAGATGCCGCCCAGGATGCCGCCGGCATGGTTGCTGAGGAAGGCCGGCTGGCCGTCCCGCATGCGCATTTCGTCGGCATTCTCCTCGCCGCTCATCGCAGCCGTGGCGAAACCGTCGCCGATCTCGACGCCCTTGACGGCATTGATGCTCATCAGCGCCTTGGCGAGGTCGGCATCGAGCTTGTCGTAGACCGGGTCGCCCAGGCCGACGGGGACGCCCGAGGCAACGACCTCGATGACCGCGCCGCACGAGCTGCCGCGCTTGCGCACGTCGTCGAGGTAGCCTTCCCAGTTCTGCGCTGCCTGGCGGTCCGGGCACCAGAACGGATTGTCGCCGGTCGCGTCCCAGTCCCAGTTGGTGCGGTCGATCTTCTGCGTGCCGATCTGGACCACGGCGCCGCGGATGGTGACGCCATCACCCAGGATCTTGCGCGCGATGGCGCCGGCGGCGACACGCACCGCGGTCTCGCGCGCCGACTGGCGGCCGCCGCCGCGATAATCGCGCACGCCATACTTCATTTGATAGGTGTAGTCGGCGTGGGACGGTCGGAACTGGTCCTTGATCTCGCCGTAGTCGCGGCTGCGCTGGTCGACATTGTCGATGTGCAGCCCGATCGGCGTGCCGGTCGTGACGCCCTCGAAGACGCCGGACAGGATCCTGACCGAGTCCGGCTCCTGGCGCTGGGTGACGAAGCGCGACTGGCCGGGACGGCGCTTGTCCATCCACACCTGGATGTCGGCTTCGCTCAGGGGGATGCGCGCCGGCGTGCCATCGACTACGCAGCCAATGGCAGGCCCGTGGCTTTCGCCCCAGCTGGTGAACCGGAAGAGGGTACCGAAACTGCTGCCGGCCATGGTCGCCGGCCTCCTGCGCTACTCGCCTTCGAAGTTGCCGAGCAATTCGGCGATCTGCTTCGCGGACGAGGTGTTGATCATGCCGACGACATGGTAGCCGGCATCGACGTGCATCACTTCACCGGTCACGCCGGTGCCGAGATCGGACAGGAGATAGAGGCCGGCATTGCCGACTTCCTCGGTCGTGACGTTGCGCTTCAGCGGCGAGTTGAGCTCGTTCCACTTCAGGATGTAGCGGCCGTCGTTGATGCCGGCGAAGGCCAGCGTCTTGATCGGGCCGGCCGAGATCGCGTTCACACGGATCTTCTGCTCGCCGAGATCGGCCGCCAGGTAGCGCACGCTCGCCTCGAGGGCGGCCTTGGCAACGCCCATGACGTTGTAGTGCGGGATCACCCGCTCGGCGCCGTAATAGGTGAGGGTGAGCAGGCTGCCGCCGTTCTTCATCATCGGCACGGCGCGCTGGGCGACGGCGGTGAAGGAGTAGCAGCTCACGTTCATGGTCAGCGCGAAGTTGTCGGCCGTGGTGTCGAGATAGCGGCCCTTCAGCTGGGTCTTGTCCGAGAAGGCGATGGCGTGGACCAGGAAGTCGAGCTGGCCCCATTCCTTCTCGATCGCCGCGAAGGTCGCGTCGATGCTGGCGGCATCGGTCACGTCGCAGGGATAAAGCATCGCCTCGCTGCCGACCGACTTGGCCAGGGGCCGCACCCGCTTCTCGAGCGCCTCGCCCTGGAAAGTGAAGGCGAGCTGGGCGCCGGCGTCGTGGCAGGCCTTGGAGATGGCCCAGGCGATCGAGCGCTCGTTGGCGACGCCCATGATCAGGCCCTTTTTACCGGCCATGAGTTGTGCGGCAGATGTCATGGTCGTGTTCTTTAGCGGGGCCGGGCCACCGGGACAAGATGCCGGTGGTGGAACGCCTTGCAGCCCTGCATATTGTGGTCATGATCCGCGAGACAGCCGATCCGCTGAGCCTTTTCGCCGAATGGTACGCCGAGGCCGAGAAGAGCGAGCCGAACGATCCCTCCGCCCTGGCCCTGGCCACGGTCGGACCCGACGGAATGCCGTCCAATCGCATGGTCCTTCTGAAGGGCTACGATACGGCAGGCTTCGTCTTCTACACGAACTATGAAAGCCGCAAGGGGCGCCAGCTCGTCACCCATCCCAAGGCGGCGATGCTGTTCCACTGGAAATCGCTGCGCCGGCAGATCCGGCTCGAGGGACCGGTGAGCCAGACTACGGCCGAGGAGGCCGACGCCTATTTCGCCACCCGCGCCCGCGGCAGCCAGATCGGCGCCTGGGCCTCGGAGCAGTCGCGCCCGCTGGAAAGCCGCTTCGCGCTCGAGAAGCGGGTCGCGGAGTTCGGCGCCAAGCACCTGATCGGCAGCGTGCCGCGTCCGCCGCACTGGTCGGGCTTCCGGCTCGAGCCGGTTCTGATCGAGTTCTGGCAGGACCAGCCCTTCCGCCTGCACGATCGGCTGGAATACCGCCGTACCGACGCCGCCTCGCCATGGTCGACGCGAACCCTGTATCCCTGACGGTCGCGCCGGAGACGGCGTCGCGGCTGATGCGCCAGGCGAGCCTGGCGTCGATGGCGGTCGCAACCGTGCTGGTCGGTGCCAAGACCGCGGCGTGGCTGATCACCGACTCGGTGAGCATGCTGTCGTCGCTGATCGATTCGGCGCTCGACCTGGTGAGCTCCCTGATCACCTTCATCGCCGTGCGGCAGGCGCTCATGCCCGCCGACGAGGACCATCGCTTCGGCCATGGCAAGGCGGAGGCGCTGGCGGGCGTGGCGCAGGCGGGCTTCATCGCGGCCTCGTCGGGCGGACTGGTGCTCACCGTGATCGACCGGTTCCTGCATCCGCGACCCGTCCAGGCGGAGCTCGTCGGCGCGCTGGTCAGCGCGCTGGCCATCGTGCTCACCGTGTTCCTGATGCTGTTCCAGAACCACGTCGTGCGACGCACCGGATCGCTCGCCATCAGCGCGGACCGCGCGCACTACACGACGGATTTCGTGAACAATATCGCCGTCGGTATCGGGATCTTTCTCTCCAGCCGGCTCGGCGAGCCGATGATCGACCTCGCCGTCGCGCTCGGCGTGGCGGGCTACCTGGCCATCGGCGCCTGGAAGATCGGCCGGGTCTCGATCGACGTGCTGATGGACCGCGAGCTGCCGGCGCAGGATCGCAAGAGGATCCTCGAGATCGTTCGCCGCCATCCCGGCGTGCGCAACGTACACGATCTGCGGACGCGATCGTCCGGCCAGACCCAGTTCATTCAGCTCCATGTCGTGCTCCATCCCACCATGTCGCTCGGCCGTGCCCACGTCATGAGCGATTCCGTCGAGGCGGCGATCCGGGAGGCCTTCCCGCGCGCGGAGGTCATCGTGCACGTCGATCCCTATGTCGACGACGACCTGCAGGCCGGATGAGCGTCCGTCCCTCCTTCGTCGTCGAGGACCAGTCGGACACGATCGCCGTGCTGGAAAAGCGCCTGGCGCCGTTCAAGCGCATCGACACGCACGGCGCCATCGTCTTCCTGTCGGGCGATCGCGCCTACAAGCTGAAGCGCGCGGTGAAGTTCCCCTACATGGATTTCTCGACCGCCGAGCGGCGGCGCGCGATGTGCGAGGCCGAGGTCGCGATCAACCGGCAGCTCGCACCGGAGATCTATCTCGGCGTCGAGCCGGTCGGCGCGGACTGGGTCGTGGTGATGCGGCAGTTCGACCAGGACGGGCTGCTCGACCGCATGGCCGAGCGCGGCGCATTGACGCCGGCCATCATGGCTGCGCTCGGCCGGCGGATCGCGCGCTATCACGACGGGCTCGCGCCGATCCGCGACGGCTTCGGCCGGCCTGACGACTATCGCCATTCCGTCGCGGCCGACATCCGACAGATGCTGGAGCAGGGCGCGCGGCTCGATCCGCCGACCAGCGCGGCGCTCGCCGAGCGGATGCCGGCGGCGCTCGAGCCGTTCCTCGATCTCGTGGCGCGCCGCGTCGAGGCGGGCGCGATCCGCCGCTGCCACGGCGACCTGCATCTGCGCAACATCGTGCTGCTCGACGGCGAGCCCGTGCCGTTCGACGCCATCGAGTTCTCCGAGCGCATCGCCAACATCGACGTGCTCTACGATCTGTCCTTCACCTTGATGGATCTGTGCGAGCGCAAGCTTCAGCCGCTCGCCAACCGGCTGCTCAACGAATGGCTGTGGCGCATCGCCGAGCTGCCCGGCGCGGCGCACGAGGAGGCGCTGGCGCTGCTGCCGATGTTCCTGTCGCGGCGCGCGGCGATCCGCGCCTTCGTCGATGCCCAGGCCGCGTCGGTCAATGACGGCGACACCAGCCGCGCGCGCGACTACCAGCGCATCGCGCTTTCCTTCCTGCAGCCTGCGCCGCCGCGCCTGATGGCGATCGGCGGCCTGTCGGGCAGCGGCAAGACGACGAGGGCGCTGCAGCTCGCGCCCGATATCGGCCGCACGCCCGGCGCCGTGGTGGTGCGCAGCGACGTCGAGCGCAAGCGGCTCGCCGGGATCGCGCTGGAGGAACGCATGCCGGCCGGCAGCTACACGTCCGACGCATCCGCTCGGACCTACGCCGCGATGTTCGAGCGCGCCGGCCGGGTGCTGAGGGCGGGCCACAGCGTCGTGCTCGATGCGGTCTTCGCCAAGCCCGAGGAGCGGGGTGCCGCCGAGGACCTGGCGAGACGGATCGGCGTTCCCTTCGAAGGTCTTTGGCTCGACGTTCCGATGGACGTTGCGCGGGCCCGCGTCGCCGCGCGCGAGGGCGATGCATCGGATGCCACCCCGGCCGTCGTCGAGCGCCAGTTCGGCTACGAGCTGGGGGCGATCACATGGCGGCGTGCATAGCCGCGCTCGTGCCGTCGCCGCCGATCGTCTCTCAAGGCTTCTCCGCCGCCGCATAGCGGACGCCGTAAGCGGCAGCCGCGGCCATCAGGGCGGGCGCGTCCTCGATCGAGCGCACGGCGGCCCTCTGCGACTGGATGTCGTCGGCCGGATCGGGAATGCCTGCCTCCATGATGAACCGTTCGAGCCCGGCAGGCGCGTAGAGGATCAGCGCCTCGCACGGCACTGAACCCACGACCTCGAAGGCGTAGTTCTGGCCCGGTTCGGCATGCAGGAATGAGCCCTTCTCGAGCAGAAGGGTTTGTCCGCCGATCGAGAATCGGATGCTTCCGGCGATGACGTAGAAGGCTTCCGCCTCCCGGCCGTGGCGATGCTCGTTGGCGCCGCCGCCGACCGCTATGGTCGAGAGCGACAGGGCGTAGCGGTTGCCGGTTTCGGCGCCGCCGGCGATCACGGCCTGACGCTGACCGCCGACCCAGTAGGTCCGGCGATCGGCGGGCCGCACGACGGTGAAGGAGGGTGTATCCGATGACATGCCGGCAGGATGGCGATGCTTCCTGCGGCCGTCTTGGATGGAACTGACCTGTCAGGCGCCGGTCGACCACGCAGACTGGAAGACCTTCGGCGTGAAGCCATAGGTTCGCACGAGCTCGCGCGTCAGATGAGCCTGATCGTAGAAGCCGCTGTCGAACGCGGCGGTGGCGGGCGGGGCGCCCTCGCGCAGCAGTTCTTTCGCCTTCTGCAGCACCAGGAGGACGTGAAAGTTGTGCGGGGTCGTGCCCGTGACGTGCCGGAAGGTGCGCGTCAGGTGCCCGGCGGAGACGTGGCAGGCATTGGCGAGTTCCTCGGTCTGGCTGCGCAGGCCATCGCGCCGGCCGAGCCACTCGATGGCCCGGGCGACCAGCGGATGTCGCGCAAGGCGGGAGCCGTCGTGGCGCCGGACGAAGCGGGAGGCGAATGCCCAGCCTTCGGAATCGAGCGGCTCGAAACGATGGATCGTGCCGGCGGGCACGACGACGGTCTCGCCGGCTTCGAGCTGGCGGCTGCCGGACGGTAACCGCAGTCGCGTGCGGCCGGCGAGCACGGTCACGATCTCGTCGCCGGCGTGATAGTGCGGACGGAAGCGCCACGCCGCGCGCCGGCCGGTGATCGTCTCGGTGCCGTTGCTGACGGCGAGCGCTGTCCGCGGCCCGGGCAGCGGTCTCTCCCTTACGCGCGCTTCTTGGCCGACGCGCTGCGCGGCAGCAGGCGGGCGAGGTACTGGCCGGTATAGCTCTCGGCGACCTTCACGATCTCCTCGGGCGGACCCTCGGCGACCAGCCGGCCGCCGCCGGTGCCGCCGTCGGGGCCCATGTCGAGCACCCAGTCGGCGGTCTTGATGACCTCGAGATTGTGCTCGATCACCAGCACCGTGTTGCCGCCTTCGACCAGGCGGTGCAGCACCTCGAGCAGCTTGCGCACGTCCTCGAAATGCAGGCCGGTGGTCGGCTCGTCGAGGATGTAGAGCGTGCGGCCGGTGGCGCGGCGCGACAGCTCCTTGGCGAGCTTCACCCGCTGCGCCTCGCCGCCCGACAGGGTCGTCGCCTGCTGGCCGATATGGATGTAGCCCAGCCCGACCTGCTGCAGCGTGAGGAGCTTGTCGCGGATCGGCGGCACAGCCTTGAAGAACTCGCAGCCCTCGTCGACCGTCATGTCGAGCACGTCGGCGATCGACTTGCCGCGGAAGACGATGTCGAGCGTCTCGCGGTTGTAGCGCTTGCCCTTGCAGACGTCGCACTGGACGTAGACGTCGGGCAGGAAGTGCATCTCGATCTTCATCACGCCGTCGCCCTGGCAGGCCTCGCAGCGGCCGCCCTTGACGTTGAACGAGAAGCGGCCCGGCTTGTAGCCGCGCTCGGTCGATTCGGGCAGTTGCGAGAACCAGTCGCGGATCGGCGAGAAGGCGCCGGTATAGGTCGCGG
Source organism: uncultured Rhodospirillales bacterium (assembly GCA_945957125.1). Lineage (GTDB taxonomy): Bacteria > Pseudomonadota > Alphaproteobacteria > Reyranellales > Reyranellaceae > Reyranella. The sequence goes on from CAMFJT010000117.1 coordinate 10,519, forward strand.
GGTTGGAGCGCGGCGTGCGGCCGATCGGCGACTGGTCGATGTCGACGATCTTGTCGAGATGGTTGAGACCCTCCAGCGCGCTGTGCTCGCCGGGATATTCGCGCGCGTTGTTGAGCCGCTTGGCCAGCGCCTTGTAGAGAGTCTCGACGATCAGCGTGCTCTTGCCGCTGCCCGACACGCCGGTGACGCAGGTGAAGGTGCCGAGCGGGATCGCCGCCGTGACGTCCTGCAGGTTGTTGGCCCGCGCGCCCTTCAGCGTCAGCCAGCGGTTGCCGGTGTTCTTGGGCTCGCGACGGACCTTGGGGATCGGGATCTGGCGGAAGCCGGACAGGTACTGGCCCGTCAGGCTCGCGCTGTTCTGCATCACCTCCTCGGGCGTGCCCTCGGCGATCACCGTGCCGCCATGCGCGCCGGCGCCCGGCCCCATGTCGACCAGGTGATCGGCCTGGCGGATCGCGTCCTCGTCGTGCTCGACCACCAGCACCGTGTTGCCGAGGTCGCGCAGGCGGGTGAGCGTCTTGAGCAGCCGGTCGTTGTCGCGCTGGTGCAGGCCGATCGACGGCTCGTCGAGCACGTAGAGCACGCCGGTCAGGCCGGAGCCGATCTGGGAGGCGAGCCGGATGCGCTGGCTCTCGCCGCCCGACAGCGTGCCCGAGGTGCGGTCGAGCGTCAGATAGGAGAGGCCGACATTGTCGAGAAAGCCCAGCCGTTCGTTGATTTCCTTCAGGATGCGCGCGGCGATCTCGCGCTGCTTGGGCGTGAGCTTGGGATCGAGCGCGAGGAACCACTGCACCGCCTCGCCGATCGAGAACTTGGTCGTCTGGCTGATGTTCAGCCCGGCGATCTTCACCGCCAGTGCTTCGGGCCGGAGCCGCGCGCCGTCGCAGGTCTCGCACTTGGCCTCGTGCTGGAAGCGCTCGAGCTCCTCGCGCACCCACGAGGAGTCCGTCTCCTTCCAGCGGCGGTCGAGGTTGGGAATCACGCCTTCGAACGGCTTGGTCGTCTGGTACTGGCGGATTCCGTCGTCGTAGCGCATGGCGATCGCCTCGCCGGCGCTGCCGTTGAGGATCGTGTCGCGCACCTTCTTGGGAAGCTCCTTCCACGGCGTCGACATCTTGACCTTGTAGTGCTTGGCGATGCTCTCCAGCGTCTGCAGGTAATACTGGCCCGAGGAGTCCGCCCACGGCGCGACGGCACCCTCGGCGAGCGACAGGCGGTCGTCCGGCACGACCATGCCCGGATCGAAGAACATCTTCACGCCCAGCCCGTCGCAGGCGGGGCACGCGCCCTGCGGCGCGTTGAAGGAGAACAGGCGCGGCTCGATCTCCTCGATGGTGAAGCCCGACACCGGGCAGGCGAAGCGCGAGGAGAAGACCGTGCGCTCGCCGGTGTCGGCGTTCTCCGCGACCGCCAGGCCCTCGGCGAGGTTCAGCGCCGTCTCGATCGAATCGGCCAGCCGGTTGCCGAGGTCGGGCTTCACGACAAGGCGGTCGACCACGACGTCGATGTCGTGCTTGTACTTCTTGTCGAGCGCCGGGGCCTCGCTGATCTCGTACAGCTTGCCGTCGATCTTGACCCGCTGGAATCCCTTCTTCTGCAGCTCGAGCAGGTCCTTGCGGTACTCGCCCTTCCGCCCGCGTACGATCGGCGCCATGAGGTAGAGGCGGGTGCCGTCGGCCATCGCCTTCACGCGGTCGACCATCTGCGACACGGTCTGGCTCTCGATCGGCAGGCCGGTGGCCGGCGAGTAGGGCACGCCGACCCGCGCGAACAGCAGGCGCAGGTAGTCGTAGATCTCGGTGACGGTGCCGACCGTCGAGCGCGGGTTGCGCGAGGTCGTCTTCTGCTCGATCGAGATGGCGGGCGAGAGGCCCTCGATCGAATCGACGTCGGGCTTCTGCATCAGCTCGAGGAACTGGCGGGCATAGGCCGACAGGCTCTCGACGTAGCGGCGCTGGCCCTCGGCATAGATCGTGTCGAAGGCGAGCGACGACTTGCCCGAGCCCGACACACCGGTGATCACCACCAGCCTGTCCCTCGGCAGGTCGATGTCGACGTTCTTCAAATTGTGCTCGCGCGCCCCTCGGACGGAGATGCAGCGCAGCGGCTCGGCGAATGCAGCGGGTAAGCGTGACTTGGCCATGTGCCCGGGAGAATAGCGCGCGTTGGGGGAGGCGCGCATATGGCTATCCACAGCGGAAATTTCCACGTGCCGGGACAGGAATTGTCGCGCGAGCTCCGGTTCGGCGCTCGTTTGTCGAGTATTTGGCCACATTCATCGATCCGCTTGCCCCATCGACGATGACTGATTGTAAGCTAGCCCTTATTGTCGAGGGCATTGGGGCGGGGGATACCGAAGATGGCGCGATTTGGCGCGGGTCAGGTGCTGGGAAAGCGCCGGCGGCCGTGGGGCTGTCCCTTCGTCCTGGCCTTCGCGCTTGCGGTGGCCGCGGTGCCGTCGACGCGGGCGCTGGCGCAGACCTCGCTTCCTTCATCGTCCTGTTCCGGCGCGCCGACGAACGCCACGACGTGCTTCACCGGCACCCAGGTCGACTATTTCATCTCGGCGACCACCGTCGGCAGTGGCGGCGGCAACGGCATCGGCTGGAACGTCTATAGCAACGCGAATCTGGCGACCGACACGGCGGCCATCTGGCGGCTGGTCGATGTCTCGAGTTCCGGCGGCCAGGGAACCTTGAGCCATCCCGTCGGCGGCGCCAGCGGCACGCTCGCCGTCCGCAACGACGGCGCCCTGGGCTGGCTGGTCTTCGGTGTCCCGCTCGCCCACACCCCCTTCGAGCTCCTCTCGGTGCGGGCGGCTGGAGGCGCCGGCTATGCGCCGTCGAGCGATGGCTATGGCGGCAGCGGCGGCGCGGCCCAGGAGGTCTCGGTCACCAACACGGCAGCGATCGCGGCCGGTGGGGTGGCCTATTACGGTCTGATCGGGCTTGCCGCCGCCAGCGTCGGCGGCAACGGCGGCGACGGCAATCAGAACGCGGCATTCACCAACTACTACGGCGGCAAAGGAGGCGATGCCGGTCAGGTCTCCGTCAACAATTCGGGGGCTATTTCGCTCGGCACGGCGGAAAGCTACCTGCAAGCCTACGTTTTCGCCGCCGCGATCAACGCCGCCAGCCAGGGCGGCATCGGCGGCAGCGGCGCCTGCTCCAACTACGCCACGTGCTCGAACGGAAACGCCAATGCGACCGGCAATGGCGGCGCGGGCGGGATCGTCTCGATCACGAACACCGCGTCGCTTGGCGTCTACGCGTCGCCTCCGGAAGGATCGACCCTCTTCGGCATTCGCGCCACGGCGTTCGGCGGCGCGGGCGCGGATTCGCAGAACAACTATTCGAGCGGCGGCATCGGCGGGGACGGCGGCAGCATCTCGATAAGCAACGACGCCAACATCACCTTGTCCTGGAGAGGGGGCGGCTCCGTCGAAGGCGCGGGTATCCTGGCGCAGGCACTAGGCGGGCGCGGCGGCAACGGCAACAAGGAGAACAGCAACGGCGACGGCGTGGCGGGCGACGGCGGATCGGTCGCCCAGCGCATCGCTGTCAACAACCAGGTCGCTTCCGTCTTCATATCCCAGAGCGGCAATGGCATCGTGTCGACGGCCGGCGACTATCTGGCGGGGATCGTCGCTCTCGCCCAGGGCGGAAACGGCGGTGCGGGCGGAAGCGACTGGGCGTCCAGCAACTCGAATGGCGGCACCGGCGGCAAGGGCGGAGTAGCCGTCATCCAGCTCAGCGATACGGCGCAGGTTTCGACGGTGGGACAGTCTTCTCCCGGCATCGTCGCGCGCAGCCTCGGCGGCCTGGGCGGCAACGGCGGCAATGACGGCGGCCTCGTCGGCCAGAACGGCGGCGCGGGCTATGGCGGGGCGGCGGGGAGCAGCTCGGTAACGGCAGCCGCCGGCACCCGGGTCCAGACCACGGGCGACTATTCGACGGCCATCGCCGCGCAGTCGATCGGCGGCGGCGGCGGTGGCGGCGCCGATTTCGTCGGCGTGCTGGGCGGTCAGGGTGGCGACGGAGGTCGCGGCGGCGACGCCTGCTCGAACCCGGGGAGCTCGGGCTGCGCGGCGGTGTTCAACACGACCATTCAAGCCGACGGCACGGTCGGCACGAGCGGGAGCCATTCGTACGGTCTGCTGGCGCAGTCGATCGGTGGTGGCGGCGGCGCGGGCGGGATCGCCACCGGGCTGGTCTACTCGCTGGGCGGCGATGGCGGCGGCGGGGGCGCCGGCAGCGGCGTGGCTGTCTACAGCGCGGGAGCGGTCACGACGTTGGGCTATGGATCACATGGCATCGTGGCGCAGTCGATCGGCGGCGGCGGCGGCGCGGCGGGCGTCTCGACCGGTGCCATATCGATCGGCGGCAATGGCGCCACGGCCTACGTGGCCGACGGCGGTCAGGTGTTCGTCAAGCAGGCTTCTGGCCTGGTGCTGACCGGCGGGGACGCCGCCATCGGCATCCTGGCGCAATCGATCGGCGGTGGCGGCGGCAGCGGCGCGGGTGCCCACGGGGTCATCTCGGTCGGCGGAAGCGGCAGCGCCGGCGGCAATGGCGATTCCGTCCAGGTGACGGCCGGCGGCGGCATCGTCACCGCGGGCAGCTACGCCCATGGCATCGTCGCCCAGTCGATCGGCGGCGGCGGTGGCTACGGCGGAAACGTGCTGGATTTCGGCTTCGGCGTTCCGGCGGTGGGGATCGGCGGCACGTCGGCGGGCGGGGGTAACGGCGGTGCCGTGACGGTCGATTTCGGCGGCTCGATCACAACCGCCCGCGACCACGCCGTCGGCATCCTGGCACAATCGGTTGGCGGCGGCGGCGGCAGCGGCGGCGATGTCAGCGAGCTGGGCCTCCTGTCGTTCACCTCGCTCGCCATCGGCGGTAGCTCGAGCACCGCGGCCGGAGGGGCTGGCGGCAGCGTGACGGTCAATGCGTCCGATACGCCGGCGGTTCAGACGGCGGGCGCCTTCGGTGTCGGGGTGCTCGCCCAGTCGGTCGGCGGTGGCGGCGGCGCCGGCGGCAACGCGTCCGTGTACAATGCAAGCGTCAACTTCGCGACATCGGTGGCGGTGGGAGGCGACGCGGGCGGCGGCGGCAGCGGCGGGACGGTCACCGTGAACTGGCAGGGCGGGACCATCACCACCGGCGCCAACATGCGCGACATGTCGCGCGGTCCCTACGTGCCCATCACGCTGTACGGCCAGGCGAGCAATGCCATCGGACTGCTGGCGCAGTCGATCGGCGGGGGCGGCGGCAGCGGCGGCAGCTCCTCGGTCGACCAGTTCATCTTCTCGTTGCCGACGACCGACTTCACGCCGATCCCGACGTTCAACATCAACGCGTCGGTCGGCGGAACCGCCGGGGGAGGCGGGGCTGGCGGGCTCACGAGCGTCGCGTTCGCCGGGACGTCGATCGTCACCTGGGGCGCCGGCGCGCATGCCCTCGTGGCGCAATCGATCGGCGGCGGCGGCGGTACCGGCGGCGACGCCTCGGCACTCGGCGTGGCGGCGGCGATCCCCAAGACCAACGAGCTGCCGACCTTTGCGGCGAGCGTCGCCCTGGGCGCGAGCGGCGGCAGCGGAGGAGACGGGGGAACGGTCAACGTGAGCGTCGCCGGAACCGCGTCCCTCACGACCTACGGCGACAATGCGAACGCCATCGTGAGCCAGTCGATCGGCGGCGGCGGCGGTGACGGCGGCATCGGCAGCGCGGCGACCTATACGCTGTTCGAGGGGTCCTCGCTGAAGACCATGCTGGGGCTCGGCGGCAAGGGTGGCACCGGAGGCGACGGCGGCGGCGTGACGGTGGCGATCGAGGCCGGTGCCGGGATCTTCACCGCCGGATCCGGCTCGCGCGGCGTGGTCGCGCAGTCGATCGGCGGCGGCGGCGGCACGTCGCAGGGTGGTACGGCCGGCCTCTCCGTCGGCAACTTCGTCGGTGCGGTGCAGGTTGGCCGCACGGGTGGCGGCGGCGGCGATGCAAGCACCGTGAACGTCACCAGCGGCGCCTCGATCACGACGATGGCGAAGGATGCCGACGGCATCCTCGCGCAATCGATCGGTGGCGGCGGCGGCCTGGGCGGCACGTTCGGCGCGGACGGCTCGTGGGACGACCCGAACTGGATCAACGTGGTCTGGGACGTGCAGCGCGTCGTCAAGACGCTGACCGACCAGGGCGCCGGCTATTCCATGACCGTCACCGTCGGCGGCAGCGGCGGCGCCGGCGGCGCGGGCGGGGCGGTCACTGTCGGCAACACCGGCACGATCAGGACGTCGGGCGACTGGGCGGACGGCATCGTCGCGCAGTCGATCGGCGGCGGCGGCGGCGCCGGCGGCACGGCGGTGGCCGACGGCAGCCAGCAGACCGCCTCCGCCAATGTCGGCGTCGGCGGCTCCGGCGGCGCGGCGGGCAACGGCGCCGCGGTCACCATCCAGAATGCCGGCACGATCGCCACGCAGGGCTACAGCGCCATCGGCCTGCTCGCCCAGTCGATCGGCGGCGGCGGCGGGCAGGGCGGCGACGGTTCGGCCAAGTCGACCGGCAAGATCACGGTCGGCGGCGGCATCGGCGGCGGAGGCGGCAGCTCGGGCGACGGCGGCACGGTCCAGCTCCTCGACACGGCGACCAGCACGAACATCACGACCCGCGGTGCCTACGCGCACGGCATGGTGCTGCAGTCGATCGGCGGCGGCGGCGGCGTGGGCGGCAGCGGCAACAGCACGACGCCCCTGCTGTTCAACAATCAGGGCTTCGAGATCGATGTCGGCGGCGGCGGCGGATCGTCGGGCAACGGCTGTGCCGTGACGGTCGGCGCGCCGAGCTCGACCAGCTGCCAGGCACCGGCCGCCGGAAACGGCACCACCCTGCAGATCCAGACGCAGGGCCAGGGCGCCATCGGCCTGCTCGCCCAGTCGATCGGCGGCGGCGGCGGCCTCGGCGGGGCGGCCAATGCCAGCCAGATCTCCAGCGTCGCGGTCGGCGGCAGCGGCGGCGCCTCCGGAAACGGCGGGGCGGTCAGCCTCTATCTCGCGAACAGCGCCATAACCACGTCCGGCGCGGGGGCGCACGCGGTCGTGGCGCAGTCGATCGGCGGCGGCGGCGGTATCGGCGGCGATCCCTCGGGAGGCGGATTCTCCTACATCGGCCCCAGCCGGGGCAACGGCAGCAGCGGCAACGGCGGGGACGTCACCGTGGTGACGGGCACCGGCTCCCGCATCGCTACGACGGGCGACTCCGCCGTCGGCATCCTGGCGCAGTCGATCGGCGGCGGCGGCGGGCTGAGCGGCAGCTCCTCCGGCGTGTTCGCCGGCTCGAACGGCGGCGCGAACTCGACCAGCGGCAACGTGACCGTCACGGTCGGCGGCACGGTCAGCGCGACCGGCTACAACTCGATCGCCGTCCTGGCGCAGAGCGTGGCGACCGAGACCGTCGGAACCAGCCCGAGCGCCGGCGCGATCACCGTCAACGTCAACGGCACGGTGGTCGGCGGCGACAGGACGCCAGCCAGCGCCGTGGTGGTGGTCGGCGGCAACGACAGCAACATCGTCAACATCGGCAAGCCCGGCATTGTCTCCGCCCTGTCCGGCAACGCGATCACCTACCACGGCGATTACTCCGTCTCGCTGGCGAATGCCGGTACCCTGCAGGGCAATGTCGGGCTGCGCGGTGACCTCGGGACGGCGGGCATGCTGACCAACACGGGAACGCTGATCGCCGGCACCGTGCTGGACGCCGACGTCACGAACAGCGGCCGGCTGGCGGTGCTGCATCCGTCGAGCGCCTTCGCCACCACGCGCATCACCGGCAACTTCACCCAGTCGGCGGCCGGATCGACGATGATCGGTGCCGATTTCGCCGCGGGCACGGCGGATCGGCTGGAGATCGCCGGCAGCGCCACGCTCGATGGTCGTGTCGGCTTCAACCTCAAGTCCTTGCGGCCGAACCAGCCGCTGGTCGTGCTGACGGCCGACGGCGGCATCACGGGCAAGCTCACGCCGGACAACGGTCCGGGCCTGTTCAGCTTTCTGCTCCAGCGGACCGGCAATACGCTGTCGGTATCGGCCACGGGCGCCAATTTCGGCAGCGCGTCGTTCGGCCTCAATGCGCAGCAGGCGGCCGTCGCGAATGGCCTCCAGGCGATCTGGAACGCCGGCGGCGGCACCTTCGACACGCTGTTCGTGGCTCTCCAGGACCTGGCGGCCGGCGGCGGCTATGCCGATGCGCTCAGCAGGCTGTCGCCCGGCGTCGCCCTGGCCTCGGCGGCTCGCGGCCGGGACAACGTGCAGGATTTCTCGAACAACCTGATGAGCTGCCCGGTGTTCGAGAACGACAGCGCTCTGGTCGGCGAGACCTCGTGCACCTGGGCGCGTGTCGGCGGCCGGCTCACCAGCCAGAGTTCTTCGGGCGGGATCGCCGGCTTCAACAACAGCCTGATGAACTATCAGCTCGGCACGCAATGGGAGATCGCGCCCGACTGGTTCCTCGGCGGCTCGCTGGGCTACCAGCAGAGCTGGCTGTCGGGCACCGACGGCCGCGTCAGCGCGACCGGCAATTCCGGCGCCATCGGCCTGGCGCTGAAGCGACAGGTGGGGCCGTGGCTGTTCGCGGCATCGCTCGGCGCCAGCCAGGGCTGGTACGACACCAAGCGGCTGATCGC
>CAMFJT010000118.1 GCA_945957125.1 uncultured Rhodospirillales bacterium
GCGGTGGCAGCTCGGCCCTTGGCGCCGAGGGGGCCATGCTGGCGGCCAGCTTCGCGACGTCGGCTGACGTGGGCGGTGGCGGCGGTGGGTCGGAGACGGGGAGCACGATGGGCTTGGGCGGTGGCAACTCGGCCTTGGACGCTGGTGGGGTCATGCTGGCGGCCAATGTCGCGATGTCGGCTGACGTGGGCGGTGGGGGCGGGGGGGCGGCGATTGCGACAACGATGGGCTTAGGTGGGTCGGGCTCGGCTCTTGGGGCGGGCGGCGCGATTGTGGCTGCAATCTTCGCGATATCGGCCGAAGTGGGCGGCGGCGGGGGTGGTTCCGTGACGCCGAGATGGATGGGCTTTGACGGTGCCGCGCCCTCGTCCTTGTCGGGCGACCGCGGAATGGGAGGGGTGGGCGCCCCGGTCGTGGGCGGCTGCGGCGCTTGCGTCGCCGGTAGGCTGGGGCCGGGTGTCGTGGGGGCGTCGATCTTCGCCGGTCCGGTCGACGCCGGCGATACCCCGGACGGCGCGGTCCTGGGCGGTGGCGGCAGCGGCGATCGCGCGACGGCATCCTGCCGGGCGAGCGCCCTGAGAGCTGCCACATAGACCTCACGCGAAGGTTCACCGGTCTGGGGCAGGCCGATGCTCTTCTCGAAATCGACGATCGCCCCACGGGTCGCGGGACCGACGATGCCGTCGATCTTGCCGTTGAGGCGACGCAGCTCGATGAGCACTTGCTGGACCGCGCGAACGCGCTCGATGTCCGTCTTGGGCCAGCCAATGGATTCGTCGTCCTGGGGCGGTGGCGCGGATTGCGCGGTCGACGCCCCGGGACTGGAAGCGCTTCCCGGAGCTTCGCTCTTGGCGGGCGCCAGCGTGGCGACGATCTGCTGGAATTCGATCTGCCCGACTTTTTCTGCGCGCTCGAGCTCCTCCGGCGCGAGCATGCGGCGCAGGGTCTCGATTCTTCGCTGTGCGCTCGTCGCCAGCGGCGTCTCCGCCGAATGGTTCACATCGCGCTCGAACGCGACGGTGACGGCGAACCAGGCCAGGGCCAGCACGTTGTCCCTGGGCGCCGCGTCGCCGCGCTCGTAGATGTCGCCGAGGACGAACATCGACGACGCTGTGCCCTGCATTGCCGCCGAGCGAAGCAGCTCGATGGCCTTCGTCCCGTCACGAGGCACGCCTTTGCCCTCGCGCAGCAGCAGGGCGAGATTGTGCTTGCCCACGGCGACATTGCCGTCGGCCGCCTTCTGGTACCATTCGGCGGCGCGGGCGGTATCGCGCCCGACGACGAAGCCGCGCTCGTACATCACGCCGACGTTGTAGGCCGCGGCAGGCGAGCCGGCTTCCGCCGCGCGCAGCAGCCATCCCGCGCCGGACTGCGCGTCTTGCGGCACCCCGATGCCCGAGATCAGCCGCCGCGCCAGTTCCTCCATGCCGCGCATGTCGCCGCTATGGGCGAAGGCGCGCAGCTCGTCGATCGGCAGGGCCATCCAATCGGCCGTGCTGTCCGGTCTGGGGACCGTCGGAGGGGCCGGCGGCGGGGGCGGCTCGGGGGCGGTTGCCTCCGGCGGCGGCGGGGGCGGTGGCGGTGGCGGCGGGGCTGGCGGGGGCGCCAGCCGGATCGTGCTTTCGGGTGGACTGGGGGCCGGGTCGGGTGCCTTTGCAACCTCCGGAGCGGTCGCCGCCGCGATGGCGGGCGCGGGCGCGGGCCGTTCGGGAGAAAGCATCACCGCCGCGGTGACCGCGACGGCGACGAGGGGCAGTCCGACCAGCAGGGCCGGGCGAAGGAAACGCCATGCAGGCTTGCCGGTCATCCCCGGATGATAGCCGAGAGCGGGTGCACCGGAGAAGCGGTGGCGCGATGCCGCACGACGAGGAGCGTGGTCAGCAGCAGCACCGCGCCGGCCTGATGCGCGGAGGCTAAGGCGATGTCGACGCCGCTCAGGATCGTGGCGATACCGAGGCCGAGCTGCACGAGTGCCATGGCGCCCGCGGCGAACGTCTCGGGGCGGCGGGTGCGCAGCGCGAGCACGACTACGCCCAGCACCAGGAGCTTGGCGAGCCAGCGATGGATGAACTGGATCGTCGTGCCGTTCTCGAACGGGTTGATCCACCACGGCGACAGGTCGAACAGGCCGGGCGGGATCCAGTAACCCGACATGGTGGGGAAGGTATTGTGCGCGGTGCCGGCACGAAGGCCGGCCATGAGCGCGCCGAAGGTCAGCACGATCAGCAGGAAGACGATCATCCCGGTCGCCTCGCGGCGGATCTTCGGGTCATCGCGGCGGGGGCCAGAGCCGAGCTCGAGCACCAGCCAGACCGTGTAGGCATAAAGCACGACCGCCAGCAGCAGGTGCGCGGCGAGGCGGTATTGGCTGACGGAGGGCCGGTCGACCAGCCCCGAAGCGACCATCGCCCAGCCCAGCGCGCCCTGCAGGCCGCCGAGGACCAGCAGGGCAATCAGTCGCGGCTTGAGCCACGGCGAGAGCTGCCCGCGCAGCCAGAACCACAGCAGCGGCACGGCCACCGCGACGCCAATCAGCCGGCCCCACAGGCGGTGCAGATATTCCAGCCAGAAGATCTGCCTGAATTCGGCAACGTCGAAACCGCGATTCACCAGCCGGCCCTGCGGCGACGACAGATATTTCTGCAGCTCCGCCTGCCATGCCTGCTCGCCGATCGGCGGCAGCCAGCCGGTGACCGGCTTCCATTCGACCATCGACAGGCCCGATTCGGTCAGCCGCGTGAGCGCGCCGAGCACGATCATGAGAAAAATCATGGCGGCTACGACGGCCAGCCAGTTGCGCACGGAGACGGAGGCGGGTTGCATGCGCGCCGGACCATGCGTGAAGCCGACCGCCCCGTCATCAGCATTAATGTCGCGAACATGCGCCGCCTTGCGCTGTCCGGCGGGCTTGTCTAATCGGTTCGCGTACGAACGAATCACCCCTCGCGCAAACTGGATAATCCCGACGATGAACGCGCCTGTGCTCGCCCTCTCGCTCGCTCATGGGCTGAGCTTCGACGACCTGCATGACCGCGCGGGACTGGCTCGTCTCGATGCCGCCTTCGTGGCCTGGCTGCAGCAAGCGAATGTCGAGGCGCATGCCCGCCTGATGGCGGCGCGCGCGGCGCCCGACGGCCTCGCGGCGAAGGACGAATCGAATCTCCTGATCGAGATCGCCCGCCCGCTGGAGGATTTCATCGGCGTGCTGTTCGGCGTGGCCGACCAGGCAGCGGCGCTGCGCGCAACCCATGTGACGCTGGCGCCGCTTTACGACTGCAAGCGGCTGTTCGTGCAGCGCTACGTGACGCGCGCGATCAAGCCCGACGCCGCCCTGGCGATCGAGGCGCCGGCGATCGAGCTGCCGGTGCGGATCGAGGACGGTCTCGAAGCCTGGGAGCTGGCCTTTGCGCTGAAGGTCCGCGCGCTGGTCGGCGCGGAGTTCAAGGTCGAGGCGCCGACGCCCGAGATCGAGGCGATGACGCGCTACGCCGCGTGGGCGCTGCATCATCCCGAAGGCAAGCGGCGCCATCGCGATGGGCCGCTGTTCAAGGTGCCGCACAAGCTCGATTTCGAGCATCTCGTGCCGATCGAGACCGAGATCGTGGACGGCGTGACGCGCATGAAGCTGCCGCGATCGCTGCTGCGCCATCGCGAGGGCTTCGCGCTGACCGACGCGGGCTATGACCTCGTGCGCGCGCTCGACCACACGAACTACTGCATCTGGTGCCACAACCAGGGCAAGGATTCCTGCTCGCGCGGGCTCAAGGACCGCAAGTCGGGCGCGTTCCAGAAGTCGCCGTTCGGCGTCACCCTCGCGGGCTGCCCGCTCGAGGAGAAGATCTCCGAGATGAACCTGCTCAAGAGCGAGGGCTTCTCGATCGGCGCGCTGGCGATGGCGGCGGTCGACAACCCGCTGCTCGCGGCGACCGGCCACCGCATCTGCAACGACTGCATGAAGGCCTGCATCTACCAGAAGCAGGAGCCGGTCGACATTCCCCAGATCGAGACCCGTACGCTGAAGGACGTGCTCGGCCTGCCGTGGGGCTTCGAGATCTATTCGCTGCTGACGCGCTGGAACCCGCTCAACCTGCGCCGCCCGATCCCGCGCGCCGCGACCGGTCGCACCGTGCTGGTCGTCGGGCTGGGCCCGGCCGGGTTCAATCTCTCGCATCACCTGATGAACGACGGGCACACCGTCGTCGGCATCGACGGGCTCAAGATCGAGCCGTTGCCGCCGGCGCAGTCCGGCGTGGAGTCCGACGGCACGCGTGCGCCCTTCGCGCCGGTGAGGGACATCGCCACGCTGCGCGAGGACCTCGGCGAGCGGGCGATGGCGGGCTTCGGTGGCGTCGCCGAGTACGGCATCACCGTCCGCTGGGACAAGAACTACCTCAAGCTGGTGCGCCTGCTGCTCGAGCGGCGCGCGCAGTTCTCGATGTTCGGCGGCGTGCGCTTCGGCGGGACCGTCACGGTCGAGGATGCGTTCGCGATGGGCTTCGACCATGTTGCGTTGTGCGCCGGCGCGGGCAAGCCGACGGTGCTCGACATGCCCAACGGCCTGGCCCGCGGCGTGCGCGCGGCATCGGATTTCCTGATGGCGCTGCAGCTCACGGGCGCAGCCAAGAAGGATTCGATCGCCAACCTTCAGATCAGGCTGCCGGTGGTGGTGATCGGCGGCGGCCTGACGGCGATCGACACGGCGACGGAGTCGCTCGCCTACTATCCGCTGCAGGTCGAGAAGTTCCTCTCCCGGCACGAAACGCTGGTGCAGGAGCGCGGCGAGGCGGCGGTGCGCGGGCGCTGGAGCGAGGAGGAGCGCGAGGTCGCCGACGAGTTCCTCTCGCACGCCCGGGCGATCCGCGCCGAGCGCGAGGCGGCGGCGCGCGACGGCCGCGAGCCCGCGATCGCCAAGCTCGTCAACGATTGGGGCGGCGTCACCATCGCCTATCGCCGGCGGCTGATCGATTCGCCGTCCTATACGCTGAACCACGAAGAGGTGTTCAAGGCGCTCGAGGAGGACATCCGCTTCGCCGAAGGCCTCTCGCCGGTCGCGGTCGAGGTCGACGCCAACGGAGCGGCCTGCGCGCTCAAGGTCGAGGGCCAGCAGGGCGGCGAGAAGGTCTCCGCGACCCTGCCGGCGCGCACCATCCTTGTCGCGGCGGGCACCCAGCCAAACACGGTGCTGGCGCGCGAGGACGCCACGCATGCCTTCATCGACGGCAAGTATTTCCGTGCACTCGACGAGGCGGGCGAGCCGGTGACACCGGAGCGCGTCTGCAAGCCCGGCGAAGTGCGCGTGCTGATGTATCGTCACGCCGACGGCCGCTTCATGTCGTTCTTCGGTGACCTGCATCCCTCTTTCGCCGGCAACGTGGTGAAAGCGATGGGCGGCGCCAAGCAGGGCTATCCGGTGCTGACGCGCAGCATGGAAAAGCTCGCTGCGCCCGGGCGTGCCCCGCGGGAGATACTCGCCGAGGCCAACGCCGCCTGGCGCGCGAAGGTCGTGCGCGTCGAGCGGCTGACCCCGACCATCGTCGAGGTCGTGGTCGAGGCGCGGGCTGCGGCGGCGAATTTCGAGCCGGGCCAGTTCTATCGCCTGCAGAACTACGAGGCGCGCTCGAAGAAGGTCGACGGCACGCTGCTCACCATGGAGGGGCTCGCCCTGACCGGTGCGTGGGTCGACAAGGACAAGGGCCTGCTGTCGATGATCGCCCTCGAGATGGGCGGCTCGTCCGACCTATGCGCGATGCTCGAACCCGGCGAGCCGGTGATCGTGATGGGGCCGACCGGCGCGCCGACCGAGATCGAGCCGGGCGAGACGGTCGTGCTGGCCGGCGGCGGGCTGGGCAACGCGGTGCTGTTCTCGATCGGCCAGGCGTTCCGCAAGGCCGGCAGCAAGGTGCTCTATTTCGCGGGCTACAAGCGCGTGATCGACCGCTACAAGGTCGAGGAGATCGAGGCGGCGGCCGACGTCGTGGTGTGGTGCTGCGACGAGGCGCCGGGCTTCGTGCCGTCGCGGCCGCAGGACAAGTCGACGGTCGACAACATCGTCGAGACGATGCGCAAGTACGCCTCGGGCGCGCTGGGCGAGCAGCCGATCCCGTTCAACGATGCCGACCGCGTGATCGCCATCGGCTCGGACGGCATGATGAACGCCGTGCGGCTCGCGCGACATTCTGTGCTCAAGCCCTATCTCAAGCCCGACCACCGCGCGCTGGGATCGATCAACTCCCCCATGCAATGCATGATGAAGGAGATCTGCGCCCAATGCCTGCAGCTCCACAAGGACCCGGTGACCGGCAAGGAGACTGTGGTGTTCTCCTGCTTCAACCAGGACCAGGAGCTCGACCGGGTCGATTTCGCCTGCCTGCGCCAGCGCCTGCGCCAGAACGGCGTGCAGGAGAAGATCGCCGCCCTCTGGCTCGACCGCTCGCTGCGCGCGATCGGCGCCCGCTGAGGCGTGGCATTTCATTGGACCGCGCGCAGGATGGGCATGGTCCAATGAATGTCCCTACCAGGGGGCAGACGCCGCGATCGTGTCGGCGAGCTGCTTGAGCACGGCCATGTTCAGCGCCACCACGTCCTGGTCCGTCGCGACCGGACCGGACGAGGTGTACCGTTCCCGCTTGCGCTGCGAGGGACGGGCCGGATCGCGCGGGACGATCAGCCAGTCCGCCTCGAGGGTCGCCGTACCGTTGGCGGTGACGTCCAGCGCGCCGATCGTCACGACGAGCCTGTAGTTGGGGGGCTCGATCTGCGGCTGGTCGGTGAACAGCAATTCAGGACGGCGCTGCGCGAGCTGCCGTGTCAGGTAGTAGGTGGCGCCGACCGAGAAGCGCGTGGCCCAGCGTCCACGGCTGCTGCGCACCAGCGTGCTTCCCTGGCGAACCACGATGTCCTGGCTATCGACCGCGTCGGGAACGAGCACGCGACTGACCTCGACGACGCCGATCTTCCCCGCGGCCGGCGGGACGGCGGAACCCTCGCCCGATGCTTCCAGCGTGTAGACGATGAGCGGTGGTGACGCGCAGGCGCCGAGGACGGCGGCGACGCACGAAAGGGCGGCCAGGATCAAGAAACGGCGGAAATTCATGGCCGGCGCCCCGTCAACAGCAGCTGAGGATTGCGCTCCACGTCGCTGGCGAAGCCGCGCAGCGAGGCCGCCGTGGCGGCAAGGTCGCGCAGGGCGGCTTCGAGGTTGATGCGCGCGGTGCCGCGGTCGGAGGTGAAGCTCTTCACTTCCCGCAACGCGTCGCGAGCCTGCACGACGGTCTGCGTCGTCGACGTGAGCAGGATACGCAAGTCGCCGCCGCGATCGGCCAGTTGCTTGTCGGCGCTCGCGGCAAGCTGTGCGATGCGATCGAGCGTCGTGTCGAGCCTGGCCTGCACGCCGGCGATCGCCTGGGTCGCGGCATCCGTCATGTGCCCTGCACTGTCGGACGTGGTCTTCAGGCTGGCGATCAGCGGCGGCAGGTTGCCGTCCAGCCGGTCCGACAGCTTGCGTATGCTCTCCAGCGTCGTCAGCGCTGTCTCCGCCAGTTCGCGCAGCGGCAGGTCGGAGAGCTGTTGCGCGACTCGCTGGATCGTCGATTGCTGGGTCGGGATCTCGACCAGGCTGGTGGCATGCGGGTGAAGGACGGCGGGAGAGGCGGGATTGAAGTCGAGGTTGATTACCGACTGGCCGGTGACGAAGCTCTGGGTATTCAGCTCCGCGCGCAGCCCTCGGGCGACCAGGTTGGGCAGGTCCACTTTCGCCTGAATCACGGTTTCGTCCGAGACGCGTACCCGCCCCGGCTCGAGCTGCAGGGTAACCGGGATGAGCACGGTCTGCGTCTTGGCATCGTACTGGATCACGATGCCGCTCACCGCACCGACCCGTACGCCGCGGAACGTCACCGGCGCGCCGACCGATAGCCCGCTGACCGAACCTTCGAAGACGACGGCGGCACGGGCCACCGGGCTCCATAGGCGCAAGTTGCCGAAGAGCACGATGGCGCCCAGTCCGAGGACGATCCCGCCGAGAACGAAGGCACCGATAGCGGTTTGTCTGTCCGCCATTTTCCGTCACACCTTTCCGCCGGCTTCGGCGTCGTAGTTCTCGCGGCGCATGAAGGCCTGCACCTGGGGATCGGCGCAGCCGTCGCGCAGCGCCGTCGGCGAGCCGTGGGCGATCACCGTCCTGGTCTTCGCGTCCAGGAAAACGCCATCGTCGGCGATGGCGAACAGGCTCGGCAGCTCGTGACTGACGATGACGACAGTGGCGCCGAGACCGTCGCGCAGGTTTAGGATCAGGTCGTCGAGGCGGCTGGCGCTGATCGGGTCGAGGCCGGCGGACGGCTCGTCGAAGAACAGGATATCGGGATCGAGGGCCAGGGCGCGCGCCAGGCCCGCGCGCTTGCGCATGCCGCCGCTCAGCTCCGAGGGCAGCTGGTCGACCGCATGCTCCATCCCGACGAGGCCGAGCTTGAGCATGACCAAACGGCGGATCGAGGGTTCGTCGAGCGCGGTGAACATCTGCATCGGCAGCGCCACGTTCATGCCCACCGTCATCGCGCTCCACAGTGCGGCGTTCTGGAACAGCACACCGAAGCGCCGCCGCCCGATCTCGGTGCGCCGCTCCTCGCTGCCGGCCCAGTAATCCTCGCCATCCATGATGTAACGACCCTCGCGCGGGCGCAGCAGGCCGATCATGGCCTTCAGGACGGTGCTCTTGCCGCAGCCGCTGCCGCCCATCACCGCGAAGATGGTGCCGCGCCGCACGTCGAGCGACAGGTTGCGCTGGATGACCTTCGGCCCGAACGCCAGCGTCACGTCGCGCAGCGCCATCAGCGGCGGATCGTCGGGGCGGGCGAGGCGGGGATCGCTCATGCTCAGATGCCGACGATATCGGCGATGACGGCGAACACCGCATCCATGGCGATGACGCCGACGATGCCGACCACCACCGCCTTGGTGGCCGCCACGCCGACATCGGCGGCGCTGCGTCCGGCGAGCAGGCCGATCCGGCAACTGGTGACACCGATCATCGCGGCGAACGCCACCGTCTTCACGAAGCCGAAGGCGAACTGATCGAGCGGCACGGCCTCCACCGTCTGATGGAAGTAGCCCAGGGGCGTGATGTCGAGCATGGCGAGGGCGACCACGAAGCCGCCGAGGATGCCGACGAAGCAGCCATAGAGGTACAGCAGAGGCATCGTGAAGACGAGCGCCAGGACCGACGGCAGCACGATATAGTCGGAGGCCGGGATGCCGACCACCGCGAGCGCGTCGAGCTCCTCGTTGCCTCGCATGGTGGCGATGCGCGCGGCGTAGGCGGCGCCGGTGCGGCCGGACATGACGATCGCCGTCATCACGCCGGCCATCTCGCGCACCACGGCGATCGCCACGAGGTCGGCCACGAAGATGTCGGCGGCGAACTTGCGGAGCTGCACGGCGCCCACGAAGGCCAGGATCGCGCCGACCAGGAAATTGACCACGCCGACGATCGCCAGTGCCTGCGGCCCGGCGGCCCGGATGTTCGCCAGCAGGTCCACCGCCCGCATGCGCGCGCGCGCGACGAGTGCCCGGACCGCACCGCTCGTCGTGACGGCGAGCAATTCGGCGAGCGCACCGAGCTCGGCGAGCATGCCCAGCGTCTTGCCGCCCAGCGCATGAAGCGGCCGGAAACGGCGATGCGAGGGGGATGCGGCGGTCGCCAGTCGATCGGGCAAGAGGCCGAGCAGCTTGCGGGCGGCCTCGGGAAGACCGCTGCCGTCGACGCGAAGGCCGGCGCTTGCTGCCGTTCGCTTGGCGTCCCAGAGGAACTCGATCAGGCCGGTGTCCCAGCGACCCAGGCCCGCCGTGTCGAAGGCGATCGTTCGTCCTGCCGCGCTACCGGTGAGGCATTCGGGAGAGAACTGAGGAATGGCTCCCGACTGGGCGATCCAGTCGCCGCCGAGAGCGAGCACGTCGCGATCCGTGGCGGCGATATGCCTCCAGGTCGGATGCGTTCCTGCGGCCATCTGGACGATCTCAGCGTACTCGTTGCAGTCGAAATCAGGAATTCAAAGGGCAGATTCCGCCGTGGCATTGCTATCAACTATTCAAGAGTGCCTCAAGCGCTTCCCGCCGACGTGTCATCGGCGTGTCATCCCAAGTCCCATGAACCTCCGTTCCCGGCGCGCGGCGCGTGACCTCGTGCCCGATCGTCATATTCGGAAGAATATAGTGCTGGCGACAAACGGGTCGCCGCGCACAGAGCGTGTAGGTGACGGGACAGGGTCGCCGACGGCGGCGGGTCATGCGTCGACGCGGCGTCATTGCCCGGGTCGCCGGTTGGTGGTGCTCGGCAAGCCCGGCCGGCCGGGGGCGGAAGGCGTCGCGCTCCGCGATCAGCC
This sequence comes from uncultured Rhodospirillales bacterium, assembly GCA_945957125.1. Taxonomy (GTDB): domain Bacteria; phylum Pseudomonadota; class Alphaproteobacteria; order Reyranellales; family Reyranellaceae; genus Reyranella. Next base: position 10,377 of record CAMFJT010000118.1, read on the forward strand.
GCTCGAGAAGGCAGGCATCACATCGGCCGCGAGCACCTCGAGCGTGTCAGGGTCGTTGCGCCAGGCGCTGCTGATGAGGAGCTGGCTGCCCGCATCCCGGTATTGCCCGATGAGGTCGGTGACCTGCGCGACCGTGCCGGCGAACCCCATGAACTGCGCCGGAACCTCGAGCCGCTCGCGCTTGGCGGCGAGCGCGGCCTCGTCGCGTGCCAGCACGAAGCCGATCACGTTGGTGCGCTCGATCTCGTCGTAGTCGCGCTTCTGCGCCTCGCAGTGACGGCGCAGCACCTCATACTTGTGTCTTACCTGATCCGGCGTGCCTCCGACATTGCAGGCGTTCGCGTAGCGCGCCACGGCGCGCAGGGTGAGCTGTTCGCCGCCGCCGCCGATCATGAGCGGCGGATGCGGCTTCTGCACGGGCTTGGGCTCGAGGATCGCATCCTCTGCATGGAACCACTTGCCATGGAAGGTGGTGCGCGGCTCGGTCCACATCGCGAGGATCAGCCTGACGGCCTCCTCCATCTGCGCGATGCGCGTCGCGGGCTTGGGCGGAAACTCCCAGCCGTACTGCTTGTATTCCGCCTCGAACCAGCCGGCGCCGATGCCGAAGGTTAGCCGCCCGCGGCTGATCTGGTCGACGCCGGCCGCGATCTTCGCCAGATGCGCGGGATTTCGGTAGTGCACCGACGAGACGAGCGTGGCGAGACGGATGCGCTCGGTCACTGCGGCGAGCGCGCTGAGGATCGTCCAGCCTTCCATGAACGGCTCCTCCGGCGGCCCGGCCATGGCGATCTGGATGACGTGGTCCATCACGGAGAACCAGGTGAAACCATGCTTCTCCGCCCACTGCGCCTTCGCCTTCACCGCGTCGAAGATGCCGGCCGGATCGGTGCCGAACCGCCACGACGGATTGTGGATGCCGAACTTCATGCGAGCCTCCTCGATGCTCAGCGCATCACGAACGGGTTGGCGGGCGAGCCCTCGGCCATCGAGATCCACACGCTCTTGGTCTCGAGATAGCCGCGGATCGCCTCGATGCCGCTCTCGCGGCCGATGCCGGAATGCTTCATGCCGCCGAACGGCATCATGTAGCTGATCGCGCGGTAGGTGTTGATCCACACGGTCCCGGCCTTGAGCGCGGCGGACATGCGCAACGCGCGGTTCATGTCCTTGGTCCACACACCCGCGGCCAGGCCGTAGATCGTGTCGTTGGCCAGCCGCACGGCTTCGTCCTCGTCCTCGAAGCCGATGATCGACAGCACGGGACCGAACACCTCCTCGCGCGCGATGCGCATTTCCGGCCGCACGTCGGTGAAGATGGTCGGCTCGACGAACTGGCCGCCCGGCAGGTCCGCTGAAGTGGCCGCCCCGCCGCCCAGGATGCAGCGCGCGCCCTCGGCCTTGGCGATCTCCATGTAGTCGAGGATCTTGCGGTACTGCGGCGCCGTCGTCACCGGCCCGATATTGGTGTCCGGCAGCATCGGATCGCCCTTGCGCGCCGTGCGGCCGAGCTCTGTGACCTTGCGGCTGAACTCCTCGCGGATCGAGTTCTGCACCAGCAGGCGCGAGCCCGCGATGCAGGTCTGGCCGGTGGCGGCGAAGATACCGGAGATCGCGCCGGCCGCGGCGGCGCCCAGGTCGCAATCCTCGAACACGATGTTGGGTGACTTGCCGCCCAGCTCGAGCGATACCCGCTTCAGCGTCCGCGCCGCCTGCGCGTAGATCTTCGCGCCCGTCGTGTCGGAGCCGGTGAAGGTGATCTTCGCCACGCCCGGATGGTCGACCAATGCGGCGCCCGCCTCCTGACCGTACCCCGTGACGACGTTGAACACGCCGTCGGGGAAGCCCGCCTCCTTGGTGAGCGCGGCGAACTCGAGCGTCGAGGCCGAGGTGAATTCCGACGGCTTGACCACGACGGTGCAGCCGGCCGCGATCGCCGGCGCGCACTTCCAGGCGATGAACAGCAGCGGCGAGTTCCACGCCGTCAACGCGGCCACGACGCCGACCGGCTCGTGGCGCGTGAAGGCGAAGGTGTCGGGCTTGTCGATCGGCACCACGGCGCCTTCGATCTTGTCGGCCAGGCCGCCGAAATAACGCCACCACTCCGGATGGTAGACGAGCTGGCCGCGCATCTCGGCGAGCAGCTTGCCGTTGTCCTTGACCTCGATCTCGGCCAGCCGGTCGGCGTTGGCGGCGACGAGATCGGCCAGCTTCAGCATCAGCTTGCCGCGCGCCGACGGCGTCATCTTCGGCCATGGCCCTTCGCGCATCGCCTGCGTCGCGGCGGCGACCGCGCGATCGACGTCTTGCGCGCAGCCCTGCGGGATCCTCGCCCACGCCTCGCCGCGATAGGGATCCAGGCTGTCGAACCACCGGCCGCCGATCGGATCGACATACTGGCCGCCGATATAATGCTGGTAGGTCTTCATGCGCTTCCTCGGTTCGTTATAGTGCGGACTATACAGCGAATGGGACGGGTGACGGACACCCTATCCGTATTCGCCAGCAAGGGAGTTTCGCACCGTGACCAAGTATTCCTACGACGAGAACGAGGCATTCAAGGCGGGACGCGACGTGTGGTTCGAGATGCGCGGCCCGGCGGCGGCGCAGGTTGCCCTCGACCAGGCGGCGGAGCATGAGATGAGCCGCGACCTGCGGCAGTTCCTGTTCGAACATTGCTTCGCCGCGGTCTGGGCGCGGCCCGGTCTCGAACGATCGACGCGCAGCATCATCACGATCTCCGTGCTCGCCGCCGCCGGCCGCATCGAGGAGCTGAAGTCGCACATCCGCATGGGCCTGAACAACGGCCTCACCCGCGAGCAGCTCAAGGAGGTGTTCCTCCATGTCGGCGTCTATGCCGGAGCGCCCGCGGCCGTCGCCGCCGTCCGCGCCGCGATGGAGGAGTTCACCGCCCTCGACAAGGCCAAGGGCTGACTTCTTCCGCCGGGGGTGCGCCAACCTCAGTGGCGCACCCCCGGCGGAAGACGAACGCGCCAAGCTTGACGGCCTTCATTCGAGTTACTCCTTTCCCTCTGGCTCCTCCGCGGGCCTGTCGCCCGCCGCGCCGGACAGGATCGCTGCGCGCTCTTGCGACAGGATGCCCGCTTCGGCCAGAAGCAGGAGAGCGGCCTGGACCCTGTCGAGGCCCGCCGGGTACGGCTGGTCGCCCGCTTCGATCTGCTCGCCGAACAGCAGGACCATCAACGTCCGCCCGATGATGTTCATCAGGATGCCGAACAGCACCAAGCCCAACAGCATCGTGACACCGGCGACGATCCGCCCGCCGATCGTCACGGGATAGAGGTCGCCATAGCCAGTGGTGGTCAAAGTCACGATGCTCCACCACATAGCCTCGGGGATCGAGATGAAGAAGCGCTTGTCCTCGGGGATCGGCGTCCCCGAAATGGGATCGGTGGGGACGAACTTCGTCGAGCCCGCCGGCTTGTGCGCCTTGACGGCGGCTTCGTCGAGCTGCGCCTGGCCCTCGGCGATGGCCTCCGGCGTATAGCGGCCTCCCTCGATGTAATACATCAACGTCGACGAGATCATCAGGGTCGAGAACAGCGCGATGAGATAGATGCGTAGGTTCGCGGCAATCCGGTTGGTCTCGCCGACCTTGGCGGCGTCGACCTGCTGCATTGCCGCCCGTGCCAGCTTGAGCACGCGCAAGGCGCGAATGACCCGCAGCAGGCGCAGCAGCTTCGCTGCCTTGATCGACGAGAAATTGAACAGCATGAGGATGGTCGGCAGGATCGACAGCAGATCCACGAACCCCCAGAAGCTGAAGATATAAGATACCCTGTTCTTCGCCGTATAGATGTTGCCGACGTAATCCAGCGTGAAGAAGCCTACGGAAACCCATTCGAATATCGAGAACTCGCGACCGTAGATCGCCTCGATGCTCTCGACGGATTCCAGCGCGATCGCAATGCAGGAAAGATAGATCAAGGTGTTGATGACGAAGGTCCACGCCTTGAACCAGTCGGAGTGCGGATCGTGAAAGATGCGGTGGATCAGAGTCGGATATTCATCGTCGTCGGCAGGCGTAAACATGGCGAACTGATTCCGCTTTCTTGATAAAATATCGATGACGATTGCGGGAGCATGGCCGCCCGCCGTTGTGGGATCGAACGCCCGGTGTCGACCGAAACGACGATCATTTCTTCCTCTCGAATTTCTTCACCAGCTTGTCATGCAGCAACAGCGACAGTTCCTCCGCTCGCTCGGTCGAGAGAATGCCTTCTTCCGCCAGCAGGAGAAGGGCGGCCGTTACCCTGTCGGCATCGGCCGAATGCGCCTTTTCGTTCGGATCCGCGCTCTCGCCGAAGAGCAGAACCATCAATGTCCGCCCGACGATGTTCATCAGGATGCCGAACAGGACCAGGCCCATCAGCATCGTGATGCCGGCGATGATCCGTCCGCCGACGGTCACAGGGTAAAGATCGCCGTAGCCGGTCGTCGTCAATGTCACGATGCTCCACCACATGCCTTCCGGAATCGAAGTGAAGAAATGCTTGTCCTCGGGTATCGGCAATCTCGAGATGGGATCCGTCGGCACGAACTTTACGGAACCTGCGGGCTTGCCGGCTTTCACCGCGGCTTCGTCGAGATGCGCCTGGCCCTCGGCGAGAGCCTCCGGCGTATAGAGCCCGCCCTCGACGTAGAACATCATCGTCGAGGATATCATCAGGGTCGCGAACAGCGCGATCAAATAGATGCGCAGGTTCGCGGCAATCCGGTTGGTTTCGCCGCCATTGGCCGCATCGACCTGCTGCATCGCCGCCCGAGCCAGCTTGAGCACGCGCAGCACGCGGATGACCCGCAGCAAGCGCAGCAGCTTGGCGGCCTTGATCGACGAGAAATTGAACAGCATGAGGAGTGTCGGCAGGATCGACAGCAGATCCACGAACCCCCAGAAGCTGAAGATATAGGCAGCCTTGTTCCTGGCCGTGTAGATGTTGCCGGCATAGTCCAGCGTGAAGAAGATGACGGTAACCCACTCGAACATATAGAGCTCGCGGCCGTAGATCGCCTCGATGCTCTCGACCGATTCCAATGCAATCGCAATGCACGACAGGTAGATCAGCGAATTGATGATCAAGGTCCACGCCTTGAACAAACTATGGTGTGGATCGTGCAGGATGCGATGTATCAGAGTCGGGTGATCACCATCATCAGGATGGATGTTCATCGAGCTGGCTCCGCTTGCCTCACCTGAATCTTCGCCTCGATGATCGACACACCCGCCGGAATTATCTCTTCGAGATGCGATAGATTCCAACATCCGCTCCGGCGTTGCCGGTGGATCGGCCGTACGGTGATACTGCGATCGCCGACTACGCCGATGGCGTCTTTTAGCGCGGTCCATATCGCCGTGGCCAGCAGCAAGGCGGCGCGCCGACATCTTTGAATGGAGATCGTGGCCTCACCGGCGGTGCATTTTCAGCAGCTCCGCATTGAATTCCGGCAGTACGTCGCGGCTGCCCGGATCCTTTGAGTCGAGAGGGCAATAGCATGCAATCGACCGTTGGCACTTCACCATAGTTCCTCACAGGTGAATCAGCCCTGGCCTTGCACGGAGCCGCACCCATCTGTCCGAGGCCCATGGTTGGGTTGGGCGAGGCGCTGCAGACCTTCACAAAGTCTGTATGCACCCGCGGCTACGGCCGCGCATCGTAACTCGGCCGGATAAAGCAGCGATTTTCTGATGGGGCGCTTTGACGATAAGCCTTCGATTTCCTTCAAGTCGGTGGTCGTTGCTGACCTCGGTTAATCATTTTGAAATGAAGAGTCCGAAGGGTGCCTACGGCACTCCCTACGTTCAGCCGCCTTGCCCGGCCGGTGCATGGGCATTGGCCCAACGGCCGGCGTCGCCGATCCCAACGTGACGAGCTTGATGGAGCATGGTTGTTGTCGGGTCCGGGCGCCGCGCCGCATCCTGCGCGCTGCCGCGCTTGCTGGTACTATCCAAGATGGACGTTATACCACGGAGTTCATTGCCATGACCGATCGGCCGATTGCGAACGACACGCCCGCGGGCGACGAGCTGGCGGCGTCGAGGGTCAAGGCGGGGCAGCCCGTGGTCGTGCCCGCCACGCAGCGCGACCGCGGGATCGGGCCGTTCAAGCGCCTCGTGCTGCGCGGCGCGACGGTAATCGACGGCACGGGCGCGCCGCCGATCGGGCCGACCGACATCGTCGTGGAAGGCAACCGCATTACGCTGCTGAAGAAGGTCACGGGCAATCTCGCCACCGCCGCCAACCGGCCCGCGCCGGGCGACCACGAGATCGACTGCCGCGGCAAATGGGTGACGCCGGGCTTCATCGACTGCCACGCGCATGCGGGTGTTGCCTATCACTCGGCCAACGGCTGGGTGCCGCCGGTCGACTATGTCTACAAGCTGTGGTTGGCGCACGGCGTCACCACGGTGCGCGAGATGGGCTCGATGAATGGGCTGGGCTGGATGCTCGACCAGAGGAAGCGCTCGGCGGAGAACAGCATCGTGGCGCCGCGCCTGCTGGCCTACGCCTATTTCCCGGCGGTCAACGACATGCTCAAGACCCTGCACACGCCGGACGAGGGGCGGGCGTGGCTGCGCAAGCTCAAGGAACGCGGCGCCGACGGCGTCAAGTTCTTCGGTGCGCCGCCGGCCATCATGGAGGCCGCGCTCGACGAATGCCGCAAGCTCGAGCTGCGGTCGGGCTGCCATCACGCCCAGATGGCCGTCACGCGCATGAACGCGCTGACCACGGCGCGCTGGGGCCTGAACAGCGCGGAGCACTATTACGGCCTGCCCGAAGCGCTGTTCGAGGATCGCGTCGTCCAGGACTTCCCGCTCGACTACGACTACAACGACGAATATTTCCGCTTCTCCGTTTCCGGCCAGATGTTCCGGCAGGGCGCCGCACCCGGCTCGGCCAAGTGGAACGAGGTGCTCGAGAGCTTCCTGGCGCTGGGCTTCACCTTCGTGCCGACCTTCACGATCTACGACGCCAACCGTGACCTGATGCGGGCGCGCCAGGCGGACTGGCACAAGGAGTACACCTGGAAGTCGATGTGGAACTATTTCACGCCGCAGCGCGGCGGGCACGGTTCCTACTGGGTTCGCTGGTCGACCAAGAACGAGGTCGAGTGGAAGGAGAACTACCGGCTCTGGATGGCGTTCATCAACGAATACAAGAACCGCGGCGGGCGCGTCTGCACCGGCAGCGACTCCGGCTTCATCTACCAAATCTTCGGCTTCGGCTATGTCCGCGAGCTCGAGCTGCTGCAGGAGGCGGGTTTCCATCCGCTCGAGGTCATCCGCTCGGCCACGTCCCAGGGTGCCGCGCTGTGCGGCCTGCAGGACGAGATCGGCACGCTGGAGGTCGGCAAGCATGCCGACATTCTCGTGCACGACCACAACCCGCTGACCGATTTCAAGCTGCTCTACGGCACCGGCGCGATGCGGCTCAACGAGGCGACCAACACGGTCGAATGGCATCGCGGCCTCAGGTACACGATCAAGGACGGCGTGATCTACGATACCGCCGAGCTGCTCGCCGACGTGCGCGATCTGGTCAAGGCGAGCTGGGCCGAGGACGTTCCCGCCCGCTATGCGCCGCGGCAAGAGGCGGCGCAGTGAGCGCTGCCGCCGGGCCGGAGTTCATCGTCCTGACGGGTTTCCTGGGGACGGGCAAGACGACCCTGCTGCGCGACTTCCTCGAAAGCCCGGAGGCGGCGGACACGGCCGTGATCGTCAATGAGATCGGCGAGATCGGTCTCGATGGGGCGATCCTGCGCGAGAGCGGCGGCGACGCCGCGATGGTCATGCTGTCGAACGGCTGCATCTGCTGCCAGGCCGGCAGCGATCTCGCCTTGACCGTCGATTCTCTCCTGGCGGCGGAACGGCCGCCCGAGTGCGCGCCATTGCGACGGATCATCCTGGAGACGAGCGGCCTGTCGAAGCCCGGAGCGATCCTGCGCCAGCTCGCTAGTCTGGCGGACCATCGACTGCGGATCGCCGTGGTCGCCACCTACGATGCAACGCGTGGCACCGAAACTGCTGCCTTCGAGGAAGCGGCGGCGCAATGGACCGCGGCGCATCGCATCGTCGTCACTAAGGTCGATGCCGTTGCGACCGAAGGGTTGACGCAGGCGAGGGCCGAGGTCGAAGGGCTCAATCCGCTGGCGGAGGTCGTCGCGACGGCGAACCGCGTCGAAGCCGTCGCCGCTACGTTCGCCCCAGTGGCGGGCGCGTTGCCGATGCCGATGCCGCCTCCGGCCGATGCCGGGCTTGGGCATCCCCGCATCGCGGTCCGTCTTGCCCGGCCAGCCGGTGTGCTGGCGTACGACGACCTCGCGGCGTGGCTCGACAATCTCGCCGGCGCACTCGGCGATCGCCTGCTGCGGCTGAAGGGCCTTGTGCGTGTGGCGCAGAGCCCTCGGCCGATCCTGGTCCAGGCCGTCGGCACGATGTTCTCGATTCCCCGACCCTTCGGCCTGCCCGGGTCCGCCACGCCGCTCTTCCTCGTCATCATCGCGCGCGACCTTGACGATACCGAGCTCGACGCCGTGCAGCCGGCCGGGCTCTTCGCGCTGTCCCCCTGGGCCCCGCCGGCAGAGACGCCCCGTGCGGGATCGCTTCGATCGGCCGTGGTCGAGTGGCTTTGAGAGAATTGTCGATTTCGGAGAATCTTCCGCTGGGGGCGCGTCACTCCAGTGGCGCCAACTTTGCTGGAAATACAGGAGAAACCTCACCCTGAGCCAGCAGCGCCACAGGCGCTGCGCACGGACCATGAACTGGTT
>CAMFJT010000119.1 GCA_945957125.1 uncultured Rhodospirillales bacterium
CCTTCTCGGGAGCGAAGACGTATTCGAGGCCAATAAAGGTGAGGCGGCGGATGCTAGGCATGGCGATATCTTGGAGCAGGATAGGCGGAGGGGAAAGATCGATGCTCACGGGCACCAGTCTTCGCTCTTCGTATTTCTCCTCCCCCGTCACACGCAGGACTGTCCGGGGAAAATTCGGAAGATGTCATGCACCTCACCCCCGACGAGATAGGTAACTGCACGAAGGCTTTCCCTCCCCCGTCTTCGGGGGAGGTGGCGCGGTAATCCGCGACGGAGGGGGTCATGAGTCACGGCGTTGCATGAGCTTGCCCCCCTCCGTCCGCGTAAGACGCGGCCACCTCCCCCGAAGACGGGGGAGGGGAAATCTTCATGCGATCGCGCTGTATCCGATCGAGGGGAGAGAAGCAGGAGAAGAGCCCTTATTTCACAAGGTAGCTATGGCTCACGCCCGAATTTTCCCCGGACAGCCCTGCATGTGACGGGAGAAGTGAAAGACACACAGAGGTCGGCGCTTATGAGTGAGGCGTGCCCGGCAGAACCAACCTGAGCAAAACACACATGCGCCTAAGAAGGCAGGTTGCGCTATGGTCGGCAAAAGCACACCCGGAGCGAACGTTCATGACTGCCCTTCCCAAGACCTACCGCCGTGTCGTCCTCGTCAACCGGCCGCCGGGCGAGCCGGCGGAGTCGGACTTCCGCATCGAGGAGGTGCCGATGCCCGAGCCGCGGCATGGCGAGGTGCTGGTCAAGGTCGCCTATCTCTCGCTCGATCCCTACCAGCGCGGGCGCATGCGCGACGCGGCGTCCTATTCGGCGCCTGTCGGGCTGGGCGAGGTGATGACCGGCGGCACGGTCGGCGAGGTCGTGAAGTCGAGCAACCCGCGCTTCGCCGTCGGCGACGTCGTCGAGGACCGGCTGGGCTGGCAAGAATATGCGATCGGCGGCGCGGCCTCGATGCGCAAGGTCGACCCCGCGCTGGCGCCGATCTCGACCGCCAACGGCGTGCTCGGCATGCCGGGCATGACCGCCTATTTCGGCCTGCTCGATGTCGGCCAGCCCAAGCCGGGCGAGACCATCGTCGTGTCGGCCGCGTCCGGCGCGGTCGGCCAGGTGGTCGGCCAGATCGGCCGGATCATGGGCTGCCGCGTGGTCGGCATCGCCGGCGGGGCGAAGAAGTGCGCCTTCGTGAAGGACGAGCTCGGCTTCGACGCCTGCATCGACTACAAGGCCGAGAAGGACCTCGACGCGGCCCTGCGCGCCGCCTGCCCCAACGGCATCGACGTCTATTTCGACAATGTCGGCGGCGACATCACCGATGCCGTCATCCGCAACATCAACTTCTTCGCGCGCCTCGCCCTCTGCGGCGCGATCTCGCAATACAACGCCACCGGCCCGTCGATGGGCCCGCGCCTGATGGGCACCTTCGTCGGCAAGCGCGCCCGCGCGCAGGGATTCATCGTCACCGACTTCGCCGGCCGCTACGAGCCCGCGATGCGCCAGATGGGCGAATGGATCAGGAGCGGCAAGCTCAAGTACCGCGAGGATGTCGTGCAGGGCATCGACAAGGCGCCGCGCGCCTTCATCGGGCTGCTGCGCGGCGAGAACTTTGGCAAGCTGCTCGTGAAGATGTAAGGGGGCGCCATGAGCTACGACGCGCCCTTCGCCGGGCTGAAGGTCGTCGATCTCAGCCAGGGGATCGCCGGACCCTATTGCGCCATGCTGCTCGCCCAGCACGGCGCCGACGTGATCAAGGTGGAGGGCATCGGCGACGGCGACTGGGCGCGCACGCTCGGCGTCCATTACGGCAGCCATTCCGCCTTCTCGATCATCGGCAATCTCGGCAAGCGCAGCGTCGCGGTCGACCTCAAGAACGATGCCGGCAAGGCGGTGCTGTGGCGGCTGCTGAAAGACGCCGATGTCTTCCTCGAGGGCTTCCGGCCGGGCGTCATCAAGCGGCTCGGCTTCGACTACGAGAGTGTGTCGGCGCGCGAGCCGCGCATCCTCTACGTCTCGGTCTCGGGCTTCGGGCAGACCGGGCCGCTCGCCGAGCGGCCGGCGATGGACCCGGTGCTGCAGGCCTATACCGGCATGATGGCCGAGAATCGCGGCGAGGACGGCATCCCGCACCGCGTGCCGGTGATCGTGGTCGACATGTCGACCGGCCTCTACGCCTTCCAGGGCGTGTCGGCCGCGCTCTATGCCCGCCGCGACGAGCCGCGCGGCCGCTATATCGATGTCAGCCTGATGCAGGCCGCCACGGCGCTGCAGTCGATCCGGCTGATGGGCTCCTACCTCGAAGGCGGCGCCATGAAGCCCGGCGGCGTGCCGGGCGGCGTGTTCAAGACCGCCGACGGCTGGATGTCGATCCTGGCGCTCAACGACCGCGACTGGCGCAGCCTGTGCGGCGCGATCGAGCTGCCGGCGCTGGCCGACGATCCGCGCTTCGTCACACCCGCGCTGCGGCTCGCCAACGATGTCGCACTCTACGCCATCGTGCGACCCGCGATCGAGGCTCGCCCCTCCGCCGACTGGAGCAAACGTCTGACCGCGGCGCGACTGATGCACGAGCGGCTGAACAGCTATCACGATTTCCTCGAGCAGCCGCAGGTGAAGGAGACCGGCCTGATCCAGTGGCTGCGGCAGGCCGGCCTCGACCGGCCAGTGCCCGTGCCTGCGCTGCCGGGCATGCTGCCCCAGGCCGATGGAACGCCGCGCGGCACCGCGCCGGTCACGGGCGAGCACACGAAGGCGATCCTGGCCGAGCACGGCTACGGCGACGCGGAGATCGACGCGCTGCTCGCGCAGGGCGTCGTCGCCGCCGCATGATCACGCCGCTCGATCCGTCGCACTACCGTCGCACGCCGTGGAAGAACGGCGGCGGCGTCACCGTCGACATCGCCGAGCAGGACGGCGTCTGGCGCTTCGGCCGCACGCCGATCACGACGGCCGGACCTTTCTCCGACTATGCCGGCTTCGACCGGCTGCAGGTCCTCGTCGCCGGTCGCGGGCTGGTGCTCGACACGCCCGACGGCGAGATCGACGTGCGCACGCCGCTCAAGCCGGTACGCTTTGCGGGGGAGACCCCGATCGTCAGCCGCCTCGAAGCGGGGCCGGTGGAGGTCGTCAACCTGATCGGCGCCCGCGCCACGGTGCGCATCGCGCTGGAGGTGCTGCAAGCGGGCCGCACGCTCGGCGTCGAGGCCGGCACGCACCTTGCCTACGCCGCACAGGGCGCCGCGGCGCTCGACATCGACGGCAAGACCTGGCGCCTCGCCGCCGATCATGCCTTGCGGATCGACGCGGCGGCGCCGACGATGATCGCGGGGAACAGCGGCGTTCTTTTGCTGGGGAGCATCCTATGCGCATAGCGGTCGTGGGCGCGGGCGGGGTCGGCGGTGCGTTCGGGGCGGCGCTGGCCAAGGCCGGCGCGGACGTCATCTTCATCGCGCGCGGCGCGCATCTGGCGGCGATGAAGGACAAGGGCCTGCGCATCGAGGGCGGGCGCGGCGAGACCCATCTCCTGCCGACCCAGGCGACCGACGATCCAACGGCGGTCGGGCCGGTCGATTTCGTGCTGTTCTGCGTCAAGCTGTGGGACGTGGAGAGCGCCGGCGAGCACATCCGGCCGCTGGTCGGTCCAGCCACGGCGGTGATCCCGCTGCAGAACGGCATCGACGCGCCGGAGCGGCTGGTGCCGATCCTCGGGCCGCAGGCGGTGATGGGCGGCGTGGCGCAGATCAGCGCCTCGATCGTCGAACCGGGCGTGATCCGCCAAGTCGGCACCTTCATGCGCATGGTGTTCGGCGAGCTCGACGGCAGCCGCAGCGCCCGCGGCGAGGCACTGCTGGCGATGTGCGAGAAGGCCGGCTTCGAGGCGGTGCTGTCCGACCGGATCGTCAGCGAGCTCTGGATGAAGTTCATCCTTCTCGCGACCAACGCCAGCCTGCTGTCGCTGGTCCGCCAGCCGATCGGCAAGGTGCGCGACGATCCCGATCTGCAACAGCAGTGGATCGCCGCCTACAGCGAGGTGATCGCGGTCGGCAAGGCGCGCGGCGTGGCGCTGCCGGACGATGCGCTCGACCGGGCGCTCGCCTTCAACGGCAGCGCGCCGCCGGCGATGAAGCCGTCGATGGCGCTCGACCTCGAGCGCGGCAACCGCATCGAGCTGCCGTGGCTCGGCGGCAAGGTGGTCGCGCTCGGCCGCCAGCTCGGCGTGCCGACGCCGCTCCATTCGTTGATGTATGCGGCGCTCAAGCCCTATGTGATGGGGACATCGGCATGATGAAGCTGCTGCTCGTTCCGTTTCTCCTGCTCGCCGCTGCGGGTAGTGCCTCGGCCGACACGCTGAAGGTCCTCACCGCCGGCGCCTTCAAGCCGGTGGTGATGGACCTGATTCCCGACTTCGAGCGGCAGACCGGCCACAGGGTGACGGTGATCAACGACACCGCCGGCGCGATCAACCAGCGCGTTCGCACCGGCGAGCCGTTCGACATCGTGATCGCGCCCACCACCACGCTCGAGCCCCTGGCGGCCGAGGGCAAGATCGTCGACGAATCGGTGACGCCGCTGGGCAAGGTCGGGATCGGCGTCGCCGTGTCGCTGAGCGCGCGACAGCCGAACATCGGCAACGCCGAGGCGCTGCGGCGCACCCTGCTCGACGCCCACTCCGTCGCCTACGTCAATCCGGCCTACGGCGGCACCAGCGGCATCTATGTCGAGCGCATGTTCCAGTCGATGGGCATCCTGTCCGAGATGCGCCGCAAGGCGGTCCTGGCCAATGGCGGGCTGGCCGGAGAGCTGGTCGCGCGCGGCAAGGCCGAGATCGCGCTGCAGCAGGCGAGCGAGCTGCGCCTCGTCCCGTCGATCCGCTTCGTCGGCCTGCTGCCGGAGGGCGTGCAGAACTGGACCGTCTATGCCGGCGCCCTGAGCCGGCCCGCGCGCAACAAGGACTCGGCGCTCACCCTGATGTCGATCTTCGCCGATCCGAGCATCGAGCCGGTGCTGAAGAAGCGCGGCCTGGAAGCGCCATAGCTTCTGCTGGGTGCGCGCCACTCATCGGCGCTAACTTTTAGGCGGCTTCGCATCTTTCCGTCGTCCCGAGCGGAGCGCAGCGTAGTCGAGGGACCTGTTCATCCCGGCAGACGTTGCATGAACAGGTCCCTTCCACTACGCTTCGCTTCGCTCGGCTCCGGTCGGGACGACGGGCTTCCTTGATCAAAGTTAGCGCCGATGAGTGGCGCGCCCGAGCGGAACGCAGCGCCTACCGGCTGGCCGAGGCGCTCTCGATGGTGATCGCCTTGCCGGAGGCCATGTCGTATTTCAGCCGCTTCACGTGGTCGAGGTCACGGCCCGTGACGCGCACGAAGCGGCTGCCGTCGGGATAGTCGATGGCATGCACCGCGCCCACGTCGTAGACGCCGGCATGGCCGGGCTCGAGGCGATAGGACTTCACCTTTTCGAGCTTCGCGTCGCCGGCGTCGTTGCCGCCGTCGAGACGCTGGTAGACGCTCATGTCGGTATACTTCACCGCCTGGCCATAGACCGCCCAGGACGAGCCGTGATCGTGCGGCGGGCTCTTGTGAGCCTTGGCATTGACGTGCGCGAGCACGACGAAGCCGAGGTCCTTGTCCTCGTACAGCTTGCGCGTGCCCATCGGCGCGGCCGGCCCGACCGCCTCGTCGACGAACTGCCGGTTGGCCAGCAGCTTCTCCAGCAGCACGCGGACCTGCTCGCGGCCGGACGGGCTGTTGTCGGCCGTCAGCGCGGCCTTGGCATCCTTGGTGAAGGCATCGAGCGTATAGGTCATGGCGGCCCCCTAGCGGCCGCCCAGGACGCGGCGCGCGATGACCATACGATGGACCTCCGTCGGCCCCTCGTAAACCCGCATGGTGCGCACCTTCTGCGCCATGATGGCGAGCGGCAGCTCCTGCGTGACGCCCATCGCGCCGAACGACTGCTGGGCGTGGTCGATCACCTCGGTCGCCATCTCGGTGGCGAAGACCTTGATCATCGAGGCCTCCATGCGTACGTCGCGGCCCTCGTCCTGCTTGACCGCGGCATCCATCACCATCAGGCGGCAGGCATGGAGCTTGGTTGCGGCATCGGCGATCCACCACTGGATCGCCTGCCGGTCGGCAAGCTTCTGGCCGAACGTGACGCGCTGGCCGACATGCTCGACCATCATGTCGAGCGCGCGCTGGGCCATGCCGACGCACCACGAGCCCATCTGCAGGCGGCGCACGGTGAGGCGAAGCTGCATCGGCGCGAAGCCGGCGCCGATCCGACCGAGCACCTGGCTCTCGTGCACGCGGCAATCCTCGAACACCACCTCGTAAGTGCGCGCGCCGGCCAGCATCGGAATCGCGCGCGCGATCACGAGCCCGGGCGTGCCCTTGTCGACCAGGAAGGCGGTGATGCCGCCGCGCGCGCCGAGATTGGGATCGGTTACCGCCATGACGATGGTGAAGTCGGCCTTGGCGATGCGGCTGATCCAGATCTTGCGGCCGTTGATCACCCAGTGGTCGCCGTCCTTCACCGCGCGGGTCTTCATGCCGGCCGGATCGCCGCCCGCGCCCGGCTCGGAGATGGCGATCGCCGAGGTCGTCTCGCCGGCAGCGTAGGGCTCGAGATACTTCTTGCGCTGCTCGGGCGTCACCGTCGCCAGCATCATGTGCAGGTTCGGAGAATCTGGCGGGAAGGTGAAGGGCACGCAGGTATAGCCCAGCTCCTCGTTGACGCCGACCAGCGCCACCGCCGGCAGGTTGGCGCCGCCCGCCTCCTCCGGCACGTCGAGCGCCCACAGGCCGAGGTCCTTGCACTGCTTGAAGAGCTTCTCGTTTTCCTCGTCGCTGAGTGCGGCGGGCTGGCCCGCAGCGAAGCGGTCGAGAATATTCTTCTCCAGCGGCATCAGCTCGTTGCGCACGAACTTCTTCACGAGGTCGCGCAGCATCGTCTGCTCTTCGGTCACCTTGAACATCCCGTCCATCGCGTCCTCCTATTTCTTGCCAATGCCCTTGTTCACGAAGTCCAGCGTATAGGCCTGTCGCACGTCCAGCCCTTTCGGCAGCACGTCGACATCGGTCATCGAGTCGTAGAAATCCCTCCAGCGCGCGTCCGACATGGCGCCGATGCCGCCGGTCAGCGCATCGCCCGACTGCGCGATGCCGCGCTCGCTCAGCACCTTGACGGCATAGGCGATGCGCGCGTCGGTCTGGTCGGGATTGTGCTGCTTGATCAGCGCGTTCGCGGCCTCGGCCGCCGGCCCGCCCCGGAGATACTGCGCCCAGCCTTCGAGCGAGGCATCGACGAAGCGCTGCACCATGTCCTTCTTGCCGGTCGCCAGGGCGCGCGAGGTGACGATGGTCGTCTGGTAGGCGCTGAAGCCTGCATCGGCGATCAGCAGCACCTCGGGCTGCTTGCCCAACGCCTCGGCGATCGAGAACGGTTCGGACGAGACGAAGCCCTGCTGGATCGCCTGCGGGTCGGCGAGGAAGGGCGACATGTTGAAATTGTACGGCCGGAGCTGTGCATCGGAGAGTCCGTACTTCTTGCGCAGATAAGGCCAGAAAGTCGAACGGCTGCCGTTGGAGATCAGCAAGGGCCGGCCCTTCATCTTCTCGAAGCTGTCGAAGCCCGAGCCGGGATGGGCGATCAGCACCTGCGGGTCCTTCTGGAAGATCGCCGCGATGGTGAAGAACGGCGCGCCGACCCGCACGTAGGTGAAGGCCTCGAAGCTGTTCGACATGGTCATGTCGACGCGGCCTGCCAGCAGCATCTGCCCGATATTGAGGCTCGGCCCGCCCTGCCGCAGGTCGACGTCCAGCCCGCGCGCCTTGTAAAGACCGGCGGCGAGGGCCTGGTAGAAGCCGCCATGCTCGGCCTGGGCGCGCCAGTCGGTATGGAAAGACAGCTTGTCGAGCGTCTGTGCCCTCGGCCGACGCGCGAGCGGCAACAGCAGCGGGACGGCGACGAGACCGAGCGCGGCGCGCCGGTCGAGGCGGAAGGCTCCGGTCATCGAACCGGACTCGCACGGCGGAAGTCGAGATTCAGGGCAACGATCTCCTTGAGTGCCTGGATCGACGAGCCGAGCCCGTCGACCGACGGCAGCCAGTTGTCCCACGGCAGGCGCGCCGACGGGGTCGCCTGGTAGTCCGTGGGAAAGGCTCCGACATTGAGGCCGGCCTGGGCGGCGATCTGCAGGGCGCGGGGCATGTGATAGGCCGAGGTCACCAGCGCCACCAGCCCGTCGCCGACCATCGCGCGGACGTTGCGGATGTTCTCCACCGTGTTCAGGGCCTTGGGTTCGTCCACGATCGCCTCCGTCGGCACGCCGAGATCGAGCAGGAACACACGCATCGCCTCCGCTTCGGTGGTCGGCGGCCCGCCGTGCTCGGCGAGGAACGAGCCGCCGCTGACGATGATCTTCGGCGCGAGCCCGCGACGATAGAGGCGGGCGGCCTGCCACATCCGGTCGGCGCTGTCGGTCAGGTCGGGCAGTGGCTGATCGGGCGGGCTGGCCGGGGAGATGCCGCCGCCCAGGACCACGATGGCGGCATAGCAGCAGGCCGGCGCTTGCCGTTCCGCCTCACGCGCCTTGTCCTCGAGCGAGCGGATGAGCGCGTCGCCGACCGGCTGGAACGACAGGACCAGCGTATGGGCGATGCCCAGCGCCACCACCGCCCGTGCCGTTCGCCGCCAGCCGAGCAGAACCAGCACGAGCGCCAGCACCACCGCGACCGCCAGCGACGCCGGCGGGAAGCTCAACACGAAAAGGACCTTGAGGACGGAGAAGGTATCCATGCAGCCCGCTGCGCCCGGCTATACTAGGCGCCGACCCATCCGGCAAAGAGTTCCCATGATCTCCAATTCGCTTCCCAAGGATGCCGCTCTGCGGACACGCGCCCAGAGCGTGATTCCCGGCGGAATGTACGGCCATCTCAATGTCGCCCGCCTGCCCCCCGGCTATCCGCAGTTCTTCGCGCGCGCCGAGGGCGCCACGCTGTGGGACGTCGACGGCAACGCCTATGTCGACTTCATGTGCGCCTACGGGCCGATGGTGCTGGGCTACGGCAATCGCGAGGTCGAGGCGGCCGCCGATGCGCAACGCAGGCTGGGCGACGTGCTGACCGGCCCGTCGGAGCGCCTGGTCGAGCTCGCCGAGAAGCTGGTCGGCCTGGTGGCGCATGCCGACTGGGCGCTGTTCCAGAGGAACGGCACCGACGCCACCACGCTCTGCGTCGTGATCGCCCGCGCTGCCACGAAGAAGCGCAAGGTCCTGGTGGCGCGCGGCGCCTATCACGGCTCCGCGCCGTGGTGCACGCCGCACCCGACAGGCACCACCGCGGAGGACCGTGTCCACCTGGTGCACTACGACTACAACGACGTCGCCAGCCTGCAGGCCGCCGCGCTGTCGGTCGAGGGCGACATCGCGGGTGTCATCGCCTCGGCGTTCAAGCACGACTACGGCCAGGACCAGCAGTTGCCGACGCCCGAGTTCGCACAGGCGGCGCGCGCACTGTGCGATGCGACCGGCGCGGCGCTGATCCTCGACGACGTGCGCGCGGGCTTCCGCCTGCATCTCGGCGGCAGCTGGGAGACGGTCGGCGTGCGGCCCGATCTCGCCGCCTATTCCAAGGCGATCGCCAACGGCCATGGGCTGGCCGCCGTCACCGGCAGCGACAGGTTCCGCGACGCCGCCGCCTCGGTGTTCATGACCGGATCGTTCTGGTGCGGCGCGGCGTCGATGGCCGCGGCTCTCAAGACCCTCGAGATCCTCGAGCGCGACGACACGATCGGCCACATCGAACGGATCGGCCAACGCTTCCGCGACGGCCTCGCCGCGCAGGCGAGCGCGCACGGCCAGGTGCTGAAGCAAACCGGCCCGGTGCAGATGCCGACGGTGCTGTTCGCCGACGACCCGCAGGTCGAGAAAGGCCGGCTCTTTACGGTCGAAGCCCTGCGCGGCGGCGCGTGGCTGCATCCGCAGCACAACATGTTCCTGTCCGGTGCACACACCGACGCCGACATCGACCGCGCGCTGCAAGCCACCGACCAGGCCATGACGGCGGTGCGCAAGAGCTTCGGGCGGGGCTGAGATCTTCCCGGGGAGGAAACGCCATCGTCGCCGCGGCTGCGCCAGACGACGGGCAAAGAAAAGGGCGGGCCGGCGCCGTGCCGATACCCGCCCGATTCCTGGAGCGAAGCGCTCAGATCGCTTCCTTGAGATCCTTCGCGACGCGGAAGGCGACCTTCTTCGACGCCTTGATCTTGATCTGCTCGCCGGTCGCCGGGTTGCGGCCCATGCGGGCCGGACGGGCGCGCACCTGGAGGATGCCGAGGCCCGTGATGCGGACCTTGTTGCCCTTCTTGAGGTGCTTCACGACCAGGCCGACGAACTCGTCGAGGGCGCCGCTGGCGTCCTTCTTGGTCATGCCGGTCTTCTCGGCCAGCTCGGCGGCGACCTTGGACAGCGGGATCGTTGCAGCAGCGGGTTTGGTTGCGGTAGCCATGGTGGAGGGGTCCTTACATTTTTTGTTTCGCCAGCGTCCTCCTGACGCCCCAGGACGCGCTGACGGCCCAAGATTGTCCACGAATCGCGGTCCCGCAAGCCCTCAAAGTGCGAAAAATGTCGATTTCTGGGGCTTTTTCGGTCATTTGGGGCGCCCATCCACAACCCAGAGAGGGTATTGCGCGTGTCACCGGCCGTCCTCGTCCCGACTTTCGCCACCGCCGTGAACACCTGGCAGTGCGATGAAAACGACCATCTGAACGTCCAATACTACACCGAGTTCGGCCACGAAGCGTCGGCGCACCTGCTCCATCGCCTCGGCTTCGGACCGCGCGCGCAACGCAGCGCAGGCGCCACCCTTCATGCCATCGACGACCACATCCGCTACCTGCGCGAGTTCCGTGTCATCGACACCATCGAGGTCCGTTCGGCGCCGGTCGAGGTCTCGGAGTATGGGCTCACCCTCTACCACGAGATCAGCAACCCGGCCGACGGCACGGTCGCGTCGACGATCCGCCGCCGGCTCGTGAGCGACGAGCCGTGGCCCGCGGCGATGCGCGAACGGGTCGAGCAGGCGATGGTGGCTCTGCCGGCGCACGCCCGGCCGCGCAGCGTGGGCTCGCTCACCCTGCCCGACCTGTCGCTCGCGCAGGCGGAAAGGATCGGGTTGATCGATGTCGGGCGGACGGTCGTGAAGCCCGCGGAGTGCGACGAGCGCGGCGCGCTGCTGCCGCGCCACCAGTTCGGCCGCTACTCCGACGGCGCGCCGTGGCTGTGGAACCATCTCGGCTTCGATCGTGCCGCGATGCAGGAACGCCAGGAAGGTTCGGTCGTGGTCGAGATGCTGCAGCATTATCGTCGGCCGCTGTCCGCCGGCGACCTCGTCGTGGTGATGAGCGGGCTGGCGGATTTCAGCGACAAGGTGCTGAAGTTCACGCACTTCCTGTTCGATGCCGAGACCGGCATGCTTGCTGCTTGCGCCGAGGCGGTGGGCATGAAGCTCGACCAGAAGATCCGCAAGACCATGACCTTCTCGGCCGAGGACCGGGCGCGGCTCGCCGCGCGCAAGCTCCGCTTCTGACGGGAGATCGAGATGGATGAGAAGACGAGGACGGCCGCGGGCATCGCCGCCGGGCTTCAGGGATTGACGTACGACGACAAGCGGCTGGCGGAGATCGCCGCGGAGGTCGAGGTGCTCAACGAGGCGGTGCGCAAGGCCGCCGACGCTCGCCTGACATTCGACGACGACCCGGCGGCATTCGCGAGCCTGATGGCGAAGGAAGCGCGCTCATGAGGAACGACGACCCCGCACTGTGGACGCTGAGCGAGGTCGCCGACGCCATCGCGGCGAAGCGCATCAGCTCCGTCGAGGCGACCGAGGCCTGCCTCGCGCGCATCGAGATTTGGCAGCCGCGCGTGAACGCCTTCCTGCGACTGTACAGGGACAAGGCGTTGGCGCAGGCCCGCGCGATGGATGCCGAGCTTGCCGCCGGCAAGCGGCGCGGGCCGCTGCACGGCGTGCCGATGGCGCACAAGGACATGTATTACCGCAAGGGCGAGATCTCGACCGGCGGCAGCGCGATCCGCAGGGACTGGCGCGCGCCGGTGACGGCCACGGTGCTGGACAAGCTCGACGCCGCCGGCGTGGTCGAGCTCGGCTTCCTCAACATGGCGGAATTCGCGGCCGGACCGACCGGCCACAATGTCCATCACGGTCATTGCCGCAATCCGTGGGACCAGAGCCGCGTGACCGGCGGCAGCTCGAGCGGCTCCGGCGCCTCGGTCGGCGCGCGCATGGTCTATGGTGCGCTGGGCTCCGATACCGGCGGCTCGATTCGCCTGCCCGCCGCCGCCTGCGGCGTGGTCGGCATGAAGGCGACCTATGGCCGGGTGAGCCGGGCCGGCGCCGTGGCACGCTCCTGGACGCTCGACCATGTCGGGCCGCTGACCCGCACGGTGCGCGACAATGCGCGGATGCTGGCAGTGCTGGCCGGCCACGACCCCAACGATTCGACGACCAGCGAGAAGCCGGTGCCGGACTACGAGGCGCTGCTCGACGGCGGCGTCGCCGGCCTGAAGGTCGGCCTCGCCTTGCCGACCGACGGCCCCGCGCCGCTCGACGCGACGGTCGGCGCGGCGGTGCAGGCTGCCGCCGACACGCTCGGTCGACTTGGTGCGACGATCTCGGCCGTGACCTTGCCGGATTTCACCGCGCTCTATCGCTCGGCCGAGGTGATGGTGAAGTGCGAGGCTGCGGCCATGCACCGGCCGTGGATGGAGAAGACGCCCGGCCTCTATGCCAACCAGGTGCGCACGCGCATGGAGGCGGGCTTCTTCATCCCCGCGACTCAGTACATCGACGCGTTGCGCCTGCGCGCCCATTTCGTGGCCGAGTTCCTGGCGACCTCGATGGCCGGCGTCGATGCGGTCGTCCTGCCCGCAATTCCCTTCCCGCTCCCCACGATCGAGGAGACCGACACCGAGGAGAAAGGCGGCCCCGCCGTCCTCAGGATGGTGGCCGGCTTCACCGGCCTCACCCGTCCGTTCAACACGCTGGGCGTGCCGGCCCTCTCGATCCCCTGCGGCTTCGACGCCAACGGCGCCCCGGTCGGCCTGCAGCTTGTCGGCCGCCCGTTCGACGAAGCCCTGCTCTACCGCATCGGCCACGCCTACCAGGGCGCGACCGACTTCCACCAGAGGGTGCCGGTGTAGCAGGAAAAGCGTAACTCAGCCGCCCGTGCTGCCGCGTGGTTCCACGCGGACCGGAATGCGGATGAGCTCCTGCTTGCGGACCGCTCCTTCGTTGCCGCGCCCCCGAAGCGAGGCGACGAGGAGACCCGCCCTTCGGCCAATCTCGGCAGCGTCGACGACGACGGTCGTCAGGGCAGGCAGGCAACAGCGCGACACCTCGAAGTCGCCGAACCCGGCCACCGCCAGACGTCCGGGCACGTCGATGCCCTGCGCCTGCGCCTGGGTCAGGACGCCGAACGCGCAGGGATCGGACACGCACATCACGGCATCGACGTCCGGCCATTGCCGCAGCACCTCGCGCAGCGCATCGCGGCCCTGCAGCATGCTGATCGGCGGCGGCGCGTGATTGTGGATGCGGGGCGGCCCGAGCCCGGAACGCCGGATCGCCGCGGCGTAACCGTCGCGCCGTTTTGCGCCTCGGGTCCCGTCGCTCTCGGTCTCGCCGACGAAAGCGATGCGACGATAGCCCCGCTCGATCAGGTGCCGCGTCAGGTCGCGCGCCGCGTCCTTGTTGGAGAAGCCGACGACATGGCGGACGGGACGGGTCGGCCAGTCCCACATCTCGACCACCGGCACATCGGCGGCGGCCAGCATCCTGCGCGTCGCCGCCGAATGACCGTCGACCGTCACGACGAGCGCTTCGGGCCGGCGGCGCAGGAACTCGCCGACCAGGCGCTCCTCGCGCGCCGCTTCGTAGTTGGTATGCCCGATCAGGACCTGCAGGCCGCTTCCTTCCACCGTCTCGGTCAGGGCGCGGACGGTTTCGGCGAACTGCGGGTTGTTGAGCGACGGCACCAGCGCGGCGACGAAGCCGGACCGCCGCGACGACAGGTTGCGCGCGGCCTCTTCCGGCGCGTAGCCCAGCCGCTCGACGACCGCCAGGATGCGCTGGCGCGTCGCCGGCGCGATTACGCTGCCCTCCCGCAGGGCGCGCGAGACGGTCATCTTGGAGACGCCGGCGGCCCGGGCGACGTCGGCCATCTTGGAACGTGACATTGCAGCCTCCTCCTCGGCCGCGGCAGCTTTTTGCGTGACAAGCCTGGATACCGGATGATATCCATATGTTACCGGTAACATAACAAGCCGTTCAGGTCGACGCCGGAGTTCGAGGAAACAGCCGCAGGGAGGGGTCATGCGTATCTCGCGACGCCATTCGCTCAAGGCCGCCGGCGCGGCGGCAACCATGCTCGCCGCGCCCGGGATCGTGCGCGCGCAGGGCACGCTGTGGTCGAAGCTCCGCGGGCAGACCATCGTCGTCAACCTGCCGAGCCATCCGCACTACGCGGTCGCCAAGCAGATCATTCCGGAATTCACCGCCGCGACCGGCATCAAGGTCGAGATCGACGAGATGCAGTACCTGCGCCTGAAGGACGCCCAGGTGCTGCAGATGGGCAAGCCCAAGGGCGACTACGACGTCATCGTCTACGTCATCATGTGGAAGACGGAGTACGTGCAGCGCAAGTTTCTCGTCGAGCTCGAGCCGATGTTCGGCAACGCCGATCTGGCGATGCCGGACTACGACCGCGGCGACATCATCAAGGCCTACTACGAGGGGCTTGGCCTGGTCGGCGGCCCGCGCGGCTACCTGCCGGGTCCGGGCGCCAAGCTGTACGGCATCCCCTACGGCGCCGAATGCAGCGTTCTGGCCTACCGCAAGGACCTCTTCGCCAAGCACGACCTGAAGCCGCCGGTCACCTACGACGACCTGATCGCCGCCGCCCGCACGATCAAGACGCGCGAGCCCGGCATCGGCGGGCTCGCGCAGCGCGCACAGGCCGGACACCAGGTGACGGCGGGCT
Organism: uncultured Rhodospirillales bacterium; assembly: GCA_945957125.1. Taxonomy (GTDB): domain Bacteria; phylum Pseudomonadota; class Alphaproteobacteria; order Reyranellales; family Reyranellaceae; genus Reyranella. Next base: position 15,058 of record CAMFJT010000119.1, read on the forward strand.
GGCTGATCCACCTGACGCCGTACGACGGTCAGGTGATCGACGACAAGTTCGAGCCGCGCGTCGCCGACCCGGCCGCGATCAAAGCGACCGAGGTCTACAAGGAGCTGATCGATACCGGCCCGGCCGGCGGCGCCGCGTTCGACTTCGGCCAGATGATGAATTCGTTCCTGCAGGGCCAGTCGGCGATCTACTGCGATTCGATCTCCGTGTTCGGGCCGGCGCGCAACCCGGCCAGCTCCAAGGTGGTCGACACGGTCGGCTACACCGTCCATCCCAAGGCGGTGAAGCACTCGGGCGAGCTGGGCGGCTTCGGCATGGCCATCCCGCGCAACTCGCAACGGCAGGAAGCAGCATTCGCCTTCATCCAATGGATGACGGCCAAGGCGCAGGACGTGAAGGTCACGGCGAAGGGCGGGCAGCCGACGCGTCTGTCGACGCTCGACAACGCCGACGTACGCAAGATCTATCCGGTCGACGTCTATCGCGAGTGCCTGAAGATCGCCAATCCGGACTGGCGGCCGATCATCGCCGAATGGACGGAGATCTCGGAGAAGGTGCTGGGCATCGGCCTGTCCGACGTCATCACCGGCAAGGCGCAGATCGCCCCGACAATGGCCGATGCCGCGACCAAGATCCGCGCGATCCTGGACCGGGCCGGCTACTACAAGTCACGCGGCTGACACCTCGCGACACGATGCAGCTTTCGTCGCTTCGCCTGCGCCGCCGGCTCCTTCCCTGGATGTTCGCCCTGCCGGCGGTGGCGACGATGGCGTTCGGGCTGCTCTATCCCGTCGCCGAATCGTTTCGCCTGTCCTTCTACGAGCTGAAGCTCGGCGAGGCGGTCTCGCCGGAGGCGTTTCGCGGGCTCGCGCTGTTCGCCGAGGTGCTGGCCGATTCCGCGGCGCGCCAGTCCATGCTCGTGACCCTGCACTTCGCCTTCGTGGTCGTCGCGCTGGAGATGGTGCTGGGCGTCGGCATCGCGCTCGCGCTGGAGAAGCCGATTCGAGGCATGAGCGCATTCCGCAGCATCTTCGTGCTGCCGATGATGATCGCGCCGATCTGCGTCGGCCTGATCTGGCGCTATATGTTCGACACCAATGCCGGACCGATCAACGCCTGGCTCGAGCCGTTCGGCGTCAAGCCGGCCTGGCTCGCCGACCCCGGCCTCGCCTTCCTCGCCATCTGCGTCACCGACATCTGGCAGTTCACGCCCTTCGTCTTCATCATGGCGCTGGCCGGGCTGCAGGGCCTCGACCGCTCGACGCTGGAAGCGGCCCATCTCGACGGCGTCAGCGGCTGGCAGATGATCCGCCACATCAAGCTGCCGCTCATCGCTCCCATCCTTGCGATCACCATCCTCATGCGCCTGATCGATGCGCTGCGCGGGCTGGAGGTGGTCTATGCCATGACCAACGGCGGCCCCGGCCTCTCGACCGAGCTGTTCTCGCTGCACATCTACAAGAGCGCGTTCGTCACCCAGCGAATGGGCCACTCGGCGGCCCTGTCGGTCTGCCTGCTGATCGCCACGATGGTGCTGTCGGCTGCGCTGCTCGCCTTCGCCAATCCCATCCGCAGGGGCCGCTAGCCATGGCGGCACGCAACGCCCCTGCCGATCTCCTGCGCTATGCCGGCGTCACGCTCATGGCCGGACTGGTCCTGCTGCCGCTTGCCGTCATGGGTTCGACCTCGCTCAAGACGCAGGCGGATACATTCGGGTCGGGCTTCTCGTTCTTCGTTTCTCCGACCCTGGACAACTACCGCACGGTGCTCGAAGGCCGCTTCCTGGGCTATCTCGGCAACAGCATCGTCGTCGGCGTGGGCTCGACCGCGATCACCCTGATTCTCGGCACGATGTGCGCCTATGCCCTCTCGCGCTTCCGGTTCGCCGGCCGCACGTCCATCGCCATGGGCAGCCTCCTGCTGCGTACCGTGCCGCCCGCCGTGCTCGCGGTCCCCGTCTATTTCATCTGGAACGGCTGGGGCATCGGCGACGGCCTGGGCGGGCTCATCCTCGTCTATGTGGCGCTCAACCTGCCCTTCACGATCTGGCTGCTGTACGGCTTCATCGAGCAGGTGCCGGGTGAGCTGGAAGAGGCGGCGGCGGTCGACGGCTGCGGCCCCTTCCGGCTGCTGTTCACCATCATCGTGCCGCTGCTCAAGCCCGGGCTGGCAGCCGCGGCGATCTTCACGTTCCGCATTGCCTGGAACGAGCTGGTTCTGGCGTCGGTCCTGACCGACCGCACGACGAGGACGATGCCCTACGCCATCTACCTGTTCATCACCGACGTGGGCGTCGAATGGGGCAAGCTGATGGCTGCCGGCATCCTGCTGGCGCTGCCGCCGCTCATCTTCACGCTGGTGGCCGCCCGCCAGATCGTCACCGGCCTGACCGCCGGCGCCGTCAAAGGCTGACCCAAGGAGGGATCGAGATGCAAGCCGATGCGAAGCGACAGGAAACCGACATCCGCCACGATCCGCAGCTCGGCGCCTGGTTCGGCAGGTCGCGGCCGATCAGCCGTCAGGAGATGCTGGCACGCGTCTTCCGGTTCGGCGCCATGCCCTCGACCGACCGCGCGTTCATCGACACCGTCATTCCCGGCCACAATCGCGTGCTGATGGGCGCGCTCGGGCGCGGCGCCGCCGACGAGAACCTGCGACCTCAGGTCGAGACGGCGGAGAACTATCATATCGACTTCATCAGCGCCGCGCCGGGCAACGGCGCCGCGCTGCATTCGCACGATACGGAGGAGACCTTCATCTGCCTCTCCGGCCGCTGGCGCGTGGCGTGGGGCGACCGCGGCGAGGACCAGGTCGAGCTCGGCTATCTCGACGGTATCTGCTGCCCGGCCGGTGTCATGCGCGAGTTCTGCAATGTCTCCGACCAGCCGGCACTGCTGCTGTCGATCCTCGGCGGACGCGAACCCGGCCATGTGGTCTGGGCGGAATCGATCCAGCCCGACATGCGCGCCGCTCACGCCGGAGCGGAAGCCCGGCGCGAGCCGACGGATTGACCGGCCGATCGGCCGCGACGGCTACACAGCCAAATTCACCGTCACGCTCTTCCTCTGGGTGAAGCTGTCGAGCATACCTTCGAGGGAGAACTCGCGGCCAAGGCCGCTCTGCTTGTAGCCGCCGTAGGACATGCCCGGGGTCTGGCCGCCGCCCTGGTTGACCTGGACCCAGCCGGACTCGATGGCGTGCGCGGCGCGCAGGGCGCGGCCGATGTCGTGCGTCCAGACATAGGCGGCGAGGCCGTAATGGCTGTCGTTGGCCATGCGGATCGCCTCGGCCTCGTCGCTCCAGCGGATCGCCACCAGCACCGGCCCGAAGATCTCCTCGCGTGCCAGGCGCCAGTCGTTGGAACGGTCGGCGAACACGGTGGGGACGGTGAAGTAGCCCTCGCTCAGCGGGCCGGTCTTGGGCGGAAGGCCGCCGAACACCAGCTTCGCGTCGGAGCGGTCGAGGCCGTCCTGCACGTACTTGCAGACCTTGGTGTACTGCTTGTTGTTGATGATGGTGCCGATGTCGCTCGCCTCGTCGAGCGGATCGCCGATCTTGAGCGCGGTGGTCTTCTTCTCGAGCTTCTTCAGGAAGCTGTCGAAGATGTCCTCGTGCAGGAAGAGGCGCGAGCCCGCCGTGCAGCTCTGGCTCTGGCGCGTGAAGCGCATCGCGTTGATGATGCCGTCGACCGCCCAATCCTCGTCGGCGTCGGGATAGACCAGCGACGGACTCTTGCCGCCGAGCTCGAGCGACACCGGCACGATGCGCTCGGCCGCCGCGCGCATGATGATCTTGCCGACCTCGGTGGAGCCCGTGAAGGAGAGCTTGCGGATCTTGGGATGGTTGGCGATCGCGGTGCCCGCCTCCGCACCGAAGCCGGTCAGCACGTTCAGCACGCCGGGCGGCAGGAACTCCTGGCAGATGTCGGCCATCA
>CAMFJT010000120.1 GCA_945957125.1 uncultured Rhodospirillales bacterium
GCAGCGATTCGATTTCCTGGCCGGCGGCGAGGGTGTAGTCGACCGTGGTGTAGACGTGGTCTGTTCCCTGGCCGACGGCCTCGCTTACCTGGTCGCCAGCATTGTCGACGTAGTAGCGGTCGTCTCCGGTGCCGCCGGCCATCACGTCGGCGCCGGTACCGCCTTGCAACTGGTCGTCCCCGCCGCCGCCGGTAAGGGTATCGATGCCCGCGCCGCCGACGAGGTAGTTGGCGAATTCGTTACCGGTCAGAGCGAGCCCGGTGGCAACGCCGTAGACGCGCAGCGATTCGATTTCCTGGCCGGCGGCGAGGGTGTAGTCGACCGTGGTGTAGACGTGGTCTGTTCCCTGGCCGACGGCCTCGCTTACCTGGTCGCCAGCATTGTCGACGTAGTAGCGGTCGTCTCCGGTGCCGCCGGCCATCACGTCGGCGCCGGTACCGCCTTGCAACTGGTCGTCCCCGCCGCCGCCGGTAAGGGTATCGATGCCCGCGCCGCCGACGAGGTAGTTGGCGAATTCGTTACCGGTCAGAGCGAGCCCGGTGGCAACGCCGTAGACGCGCAGCGATTCGATTTCCTGGCCGGCGGCGAGGGTGTAGTCGACCGTGGTGTAGACATGGTCGGTGCCCTGGCCGACGGCCTCGCTCACCTTGTCGCCTGCATTGTCGACGTAGTAGCGGTCGTTTCCGGAGCCGCCGGCCATGACGTCGGCGCCGGCACCGCCTTGCAATTGGTCGTCACCACCGCCGCCGCTAAGGGTATCGATGCCCGCGCCGCCGACGAGGTAGTTGGCGAATTCGTTACCGGTCAGAGCGAGCCCGGTGGCAACGCCGTAGACGCGCAGCGATTCGATTTCCTGGCCGGCGGCGAGGGTGTAGTCGACCGTGGTGTAGACATGGTCGGTGCCCTGGCCGACGGCCTCGCTCACCTGGTCGCCTGCATTGTCGACGTAGTAGCGGTCGTTTCCGGAGCCGCCGGACATGATGTCCGAGCCGAGGCCGCCCAGGAGCTGATCGTCGCCTGCGTCGCCGTTCAACGTGTCGCTGCCTTCCTGGCCGTAGATCGTGTCGTCGCCGGCGCCGCCCGAAACCAGGTCGTCACCGCCGCCGGCCGAGAGAGTGTTGGCGTTACCGTCGCCGACGATGGTGTCGCTGAAAGCGGTAGCCACGACATTCTCGATGCGCCTGAGCGTGTCGGTCTCGACGTTGGCGGACAGCGCCACGCCCGGGGCCGCCAGTAGCAGGAGCTGACCGCCCTCTGCCAGGGAGTAGGTCGCGATGGCGCCGCCGCTGACGGAATGCGCCTGGACATCGACAAGGAACAGCGAGCCCGCGTCCTTGCCGAACAGTGCCGACACATCCACGAGCCCCGAGGTTTCCCAGTTGCCCTTGTCGGCAGGCTGGGTGTCGGTCTGACCGAGCGGAACGGCCGCACGGTCGATCGCGCCGACGCGGGTGACGACGCCGGTTGCCGGGTTGAGGCGCAGGATGGAGGCTTCGTTCTGGTTCGCTGCCGAAGGGCTGGTAAACAGCGAGCCCGCGCTACGGTCTTCGTCGACATAGATGAAGCCGTCCTTCGACCAATCCATGTTGTCGGGATTGCGGATCGCCTTCGCCGCGTCGCTATCGGAGTTGTACAGCACGGTGGTCGTGGCCGCCCCTGGCACTCCGCCCGTGAGGGTCAGATCGATCTTGTAGATCGTGCCGGCGATGTTCGTGCCGTCGGCAACGCCGTCGGCTGTCTGGCCGGCCGAAAGGTTGGCACCCGTCGCGTTGAACGCTGCCTGGCTGCCATTGGCGGGATTGGTCGACAGATCCTCGATGCGGGCAAACGAGAAGGCGCCCTTCGAGTCGGCCTCGGCATCTAGCGTCGCCGTGCTCTTGTAGCCGAGGGCGTCGTAGCCTGTCGTTCCCGCCTTCGCCACGTCGCGGACATCGACGGCAACCCAGGTGCCTGTCCTCGCGCCCGAGGCAAACTCGGCCGGGGAATTGACGCCTGCGGCGTCGGCCTTCCAGGCGTAGAGCTGCCCGTTCTTCAGACCGTTACGGTCGAGGAAGTCACCGGCCGAATTCTTGGTCCCAACATAAAGCCAGAGCGGGCCTCCCGTCGAATCGCTGCCGATCAGGAACGCGACATGCGACGTGTCGCCGGTGTCGACCGGGCTGATGTTCTCGTATGGCAGCTTACCCGCGACGGGAACTGCCCAAAGAGTGCCGGTCGCCGGATCGAGCGCAAACAGTGTGCCGTTGCTGCTTTCCTCACCCGCAAAGTAGATGCGATCGGCAAACCCGTTTCCGGCGCCGAACTTGTTCGCCTCGTAGAGGGACGCGGAGCAGAACCGGGTGAAGCCGGCACTGTTCACGAGGTCGGAGAGCTGGCTGTTGCCGGTGACGACATTGCCCGAACGGTCGACGACAGTGTTGAAGGCGAGGCCGGAGTCGACGATCGCCTTCGTGCTCTTGTCGATGTCGAAGTACGAGATGCGCGAACCCGAGAGCTGCACGCCGGAGGACAGGGCGTACTTGCCGCCTTCGGTCGCGCCAAGCTCGTGGTTCACGAAGACGCGGACGGTGTTGTTGTCCTTCGCGTAGGCGCCGATGCCGTCCGGAATGCCCGGCGGGACGTACTGGCCGGCGGAGCCCGCGTTGAGCGCTCCGGTGGTTCCGGTCAGGACATCGCCGGAGGTCCACAGCGGCAGGAAGCTGAAGCCGTTCTCGCCATTCACCTCGGTCGGGGCGGTGGTCAGGGCGCCGGTCGAAAGGCCCGACACGATGCGTGCCTCGCCCGCGGCGAGGTTGATGTTCACCGCGTGGCTCGATGTGGAATAGTCGACGGTGTCGGTGCCGCTGCCACCGTCCATGACGTCGTTTCCAAGGGAGTTCAGGAGGTAGTCATTTCCGTCGCCGCCGGAAAGCGAGTCGTCGCCGGCGGTACCGGAAAGGCTGTCGGCGTTGACTGTCCCGCCAACCGTTGCGCCGGCGAAGACTGCACTGGTCCGCGCGTTCAGGTCTTCGATGCGGAGATCGGCCGATTTGGCCGTATCGGCACCATCGTAGGCGGTGGCCGGGGTACCGTGGAACGCGGTGAGGAAGTCGGAGAATGCCTTTTGCTCGCCCAGCACCGCGGCAGAGACCGTGCCCGCCGAGGCGAATCCCGGCGCTGCCGTGAAATCGGTCGTCGGGTCGGCCGCGGCAGACAGGGTGCCGTCCGCCAGCAGATAGCGGAAATTGCTGCCGTTGGCCTTCACGGGGTAGCCGTCGCCGCCGTTGGCGGTGAAGTTCAGCGCCACCACCTGGATCAGGGACGGTGCGTTGGGACTGATGACACCGCCTTCGACGATGCGGGCGACCACGTTGCCGTCGAGATCGATCAGCGAGATGTCCTGGACGCGCCGACCGCTGGCGAGGTCGTTGTCGAACGACACGCGCACGCCGCCAAGCTGGGGATAGCCGCCATTTCCCGCTGCCAGGCCGGTGCCATACCCGAGGATGTTCAACAGTCCTTGCGGGGTCGTGTCGAACACCATCAGCTGGTTGTTGAAGCGCAGCGCGTTCTCGACATCGAGCTGTGAGATGCCGCCTGCCGCCTTTCCGACATCGGGATTGGCCACCGGCGCGACCTTCGCTCCGTCTTCATCGATCGAGCCGATCGAAGCCCGGATGCCGCCGCCGTTCTTGAGCGATACGACCGCGACGTCGCCGGACAGGCCGAGTGCCTGCCGGGCCTTCCAGGCATTGGCGTCCGCCGAGATGTCGCCGAGGTTCACCTCCTGGGCGCGCCCGAACACCCTGTCACCCTCGAGGTAGACATTGGTGTAGCCGTAGACCGTCCCATCCTTGGCCGCGATGATGTCGTCGATCGCGGTGGTGATCGCCGCAACCTTCGAACCGATCGTGCTGCCGTGGACGATTTCCGCAGCGCTCTGCGAGGTGCCGTAGGCCGCCTGCAGGGTCGCCTCGGTCGCCGCATAGGCACCGTTGACCGTCGGGTCGAGATTATCGGTGATGATGTTCCCGTTGGCGTCGAAGTCGACCACGAGGCGGCCGAGGTAGGTGAATTCCGTGTCGGTCGTGACAATCAGCGCAGCCTTGCCATCCGCACCGGTGACCTGGATCGGATAGCTCACGCCCGGTTCGGCTGTCGCCGAGTGCCCGTTGAACCCGACCAGCGTGTCGTTGGCATCGACGAGGCGTTCGTGCCCGCCGCCGGCCACCCACACGTCGACGCCCGAGACGAGGCTCGCAATCTGCTGGTTGCGAACGATGGTATCGAGCTGGTCGATCTCGATGATCTTGTTGACGCCGAGGGCGGTCAGCGCGTCCACGGCGCCCTGGATCTTGGCGGCAGCTTCCTGGATGTCGTTCGCATCGACGGCGTTGGGATTGTCGTCGACCGGCTTGGTGCCGTTGGGCGAGGACTTCGTAAGCAGCTCGAACGTGGTCGAGCCGACGATGCCGATCTTCTCACCGCCCTGGGTGACCACGGCGTAGGGCGCGATCTTGCTCTTGATGGCCGACGTCTCCTGGCCGGCGAAGCTGTTGACGGCATTGCCTCCGATCGTCTTGTCGGCGATCCCCCGCAGAGCAGAATCGGCCGAGAAATCGAGGTTCGCGGTGATGAAGGGGAATTGCGCGCCGACCCAGGCGCTGGAACCGGATCCGGCTGGCGTGATGGCCGCCTGGAACACCGGCGACCCGAGGTCGAACTCGTGGTTGCCGAGCGCGGACGCCGTGGTGCCCAGGGCGTTCAGGATCGCGATGTCGGGCCGGCCGAGCGCCGTCGTGCCGATGCCGGAAACCGCGCCGAGGCTGGGATCCGCGCCGCCCACGAGCCACGGACCGGGAATATAGGTGTCTCCCTCGGCGATCTTGATGGTGTTGGCGTACTGGTCGTCGAACTTGTCGACCAGTGCGCCGAGGATCGGCGCGGTCTCCGTCGCCAGCAGGCCGCTCTCGCCGTAGTAGTGCAGGATCTGCAGGGTAAATGCCGGAGTGACGTGCAGCCCGAATGTCGAGATCGTGTTGGACGCCTCGTTCGAAACGACCAGCAGAGGCTGGCCCGTCGGGCTGTCCGCGGCGGAAATGTTGATCAGGCCTTCGGGGTTCAGGTCGCCCGCTCGGGCTGCCGCGGTCGTGTAGCTGACGTTGGCAGGGTCGGTGACGTCGAACACCATCGTTCCATGCGACCGCTCGAGGCCGACGAATGCATAGGTCCTGCCGCCGATAGTGGCGAGAGAGATGCCCTCGGGTTCCGGACCCTTGTTGTCGCTTCGGGTGTCGTCGAAGACCAGGCCGCTGCTGCCGGACGCGACCACCCGTTCGATGATGTCCGCGCTGTCGAAGACGCGGGTGCCGTCCTGGTCGACGATCGAGAACGAGCGGGCGCCGTACATGAGGATCTTGTCGACGTCGCCATCGCCGTCGGTGTCGCCGCTCAGTCCCGGCGCGTTGGAGATGGTCAGCCGGCCGAGCTGGCCGTTGGTCTTGAGCGTGGCTTCGTTGGGGAAGAGCGCGTTGTCGAGATCGACCGCGTTGACGCGGATCGTCTCGTCGGGCGTGAGAAAGTCGTCGCGATCGTCGCCTTCGTTGGCCATCACGTAATAGGTCCGGCCGCCGGCCGCATAGGAGGCGATGGCGTCGGGCATGTACATGCCGAAGACTGGCATGCCGGTGACGAGCTTCGTCGACGCGCTGTTGCCGGGGCCGTCGCGATCGGAGAAGTCGGCCTGCAAGGTCGAGAAATCCTTCAGGCCCAGCGGGACGATGTCGGTGAATGTGGCGGTTGCGATGTCGAGCAGGGCGACGGCATTCGCCTCCTGGAGGGTCACCATCGCCTTGGTGCCATCCGGGGAAACCGCGATGTACTCGGGCTCCACGTCCTGGGACACCGTCTTGCCCTGGAAGATTCGCACACCCTCGGCGCGCAAGGAATTTTCCTGGCCGTTGAACGCATCGAACCTGGCGGTCTGAACGGTAGCCGACCCGACGCCGCCGGAAATGTCGATGATGCTGACGGAGCCGTCGGGATCAACGCCGCTCGCGGCAAGCTCTCCTTCGTTCGCGACCAGGAGCTTGAGGCCATCCGGCGTGAAGGTGACCTGGTCGGGGTTGGCGCCGACGGTGACCGCCTTCAGCAGGGCGCCGGTCGCCGGATCGACGAACGCCACGGTGCCCGGCTGCGTCTTGTCGGTGGCGATGATCGCCGCCACCAGCACGCCGTTCTTGTACGCGACGCTCGAGATGTCGTTGGAACCGAGGCCGAGCGCGACGAAATCGATGGTCGGCAATTGAACCGGCGCCTTGGGATTGGCGAAGTCGACGACCTGGAGGCCGGCGTTGGACGTGACGAACAGCCGATCCGTCACCGGATCGAAGGCCGAGATCTCGGCTCCCGACGACAGCGTCAGCGTGCTTACATGGGTTGCCGTCAATGCATTCGTCGGCGTCGTGGTCAGACTCATCGAAAATCCCTCCGCACGATCGCTGCCGCGCCATCCGACGAGTTGAATGGCAGCCGCGGGTCGTGGTGTGTCTGGCTGGCCGAGTGCAGGCCCGCACCGTGTTCGTTGCTCACCCGTCGGATGCGGTTGCATGTCCCCGCGCATCCCATGGGTCGGCCTTGTCGGGCCGGGCCGAACGCTAGCTGTGGATCGAGACGACGGACTTTCGGTTCCGTTACATCACTGCGTCAGATGTGATGCAGATGATTGGGCCATCCACAGGCTCCTCATCGAGCGACTCTCGCGCTGAGCGCGCGACGCGTCGCGCGCCAACGACCGGTCGGCGCCGCGCTCACCACGACGGGAAAGAAGTGCCTTGCCCGATGCGGGAATAGCGATCATTCCCGCATGCGCTTGATTGGCCCGGAAGGGAGGCTAGGTCAGCTCGCGCCGGACGATGGCAGCACCTTCGGCGAGGGCCGCGAGCTTCCCGAACGCAGTCGCCCGAGGCAGGTATTTCATGCCGCAATCGGGAGCGGGGAGCAGCTTGTCCGGCGGCAGGAACTTCAGGCCGGCACGGATGCGATCGGCGACCCTTTGCGGCGTCTCGATCTCGGGATCGCTGAGGTCGATGACGCCCAGCATCACCTTCTTGGGCGCCAGGTCCTTCAATACGCCGAGATCGATCTTCGGCTGTGCCGATTCGATCGAGATCTGCTGGGCGATGGTGTCGGCGAGCTGCGGCAGGAAGGAATAGCCGGTCGGTTTCAGCCCGGTGACGACGGCGGCGTAACCGAAGCAGAGGTGCACGACGGTCGGTACGGCGATGCCCTCGAGCGCGCGGTTGATGACTTTCACGGCATAGCGCTGCGCCTCGGCGGGATTGTTGCGCAGCCAGGGCTCGTCGAGCTGGATCACGTCCGCGCCGGCGGCGACCAGTGCGTGCGCCTCCTCGTTCACCGCGGCGGCGTAGTCCAGGCACATCGCCTCGGCGTCGCCGTAGAACTCGTCCTTCACCTGCTGGCCCATGGTGAAGGGGCCGGGCAGCGTGATCTTGGCGGCCTTTCCGGTATTGGCGCGCAGGAACTGCATGTCGCGCAGCTCGACCGGGCGCGTGCGGCGGATCTTGCCGACCACGCGCGGCACCGTGGTCTTGTGGCCGCGGTTGTTGACGATCTCGGCAGGGCTCTCGTTGTCGACCCCGTCGAGCGCGGTCGCGAAATGGTTGGAGTAGCTCTCGCGCCGCATCTCGCCGTCGGTGATGATGTCGATCCCGGCCCGCTCCATGTCGCGGATGGCGAGAAGGGTGGCGTCGTCCTGTGCCTGCTCGAGATACGGCTCCTGCACGCGCCACAGCTCGTGGAGCCGCGTCCGCGGCACGCCCTTCATCAGCAGCGCGCGATCGACCAGCCAGTCGGGCTGCGGATAGGAGCCGACGACGGTGGTCTGCAACAGGGTCTCGGCCATGGCTACGCTCCTGCTCTACTGCGGCTTGATACCGGCGCGGCGCGCGATGTCGGCGTTCTCCACCAGCTCGCGGGCGATGATCTTGTCGAAATCGGCCGACGCGGTCGGGGCGGCGTCGGCGCCCAGCGATCCGAGACGGTCCTTGACCTCGGGCGAGGCGAGGGCGGCCTTCACCTCGGCGTTGAGCCTGGCGACCAGCGCCGGCGGCGTCGCGGCCGGCACGAGCATGCCGACCCAGAAGTTGTACGCGCTGCCCTTGAAGCCGGCTTCCTCGGTGGTCGGCACGTCGGGCAGCACCGAAGAGCGCGCCTCGCTGCCGACGGCGAGTGCGGTCAGCCGGCCGTCGCGCACCATGCTCAGGCCCGCGATCACCGGCGCGAAGAAGTAGTCGACGCGGCCGTTGATCGTGTCGGTCAGCGCTTCCGGCGTGCCGCGATAGGGCACGTGCAGCGTGTCGATACCGGCGGCGAGCTTGAACTTCTCGGCGTTGAAGTGCGTGCCGCTGCCCGTGCCGGCCGAGGCGAAGGTGATCTTGCCCGGCTGCTCCTTGGCGGCCTTGACCAGGTCGCCGGCGGTCTTCCAGCCCTTGGCGGGGGCGGCCACCAGGATGTTCGGCTGCTGCGCCAGCAGGCTGACGCCCGCCAGGTCCTTGGCGGTATCGTAGGTCAGGTTGGCGAAGATCGCCGGATTGACCGTATGGCCCGACGAGTGGACCAGCAGCGTGTAGCCGTCGGGTGCCGACTTCGCGACCTGCGCCGCGCCGATCGTGCCGCCGGCGCCGGGCTTGTTCTCGACCACGAAAGGCTGGCCGAGCCGTGTCGAGAGCGCCTGCGCCACAGCGCGCGCGACGACGTCGGTTGCGCTGCCTGCCGTGAACGGCACGATCACGTGCACGGGCTTGGTCGGATAGTCCTGTGCTTTGGCCGCAGGAACGGCAAGCGCGGCTACAGCCGCCAGCACCCACAGACGCATCGAGGTTCCTCCCGCTGACATCTCTTCATTGAGCCGCGACGTGCCGGCTCACGCTGGGCACGTCGAGCCGCCCCAGAATGCGCTCCCCGGATGCGGCTAGTTTTCGCCGCACCGCTGCCACGTCGGGGCCGAGGAGCTTGCCGTCGCGCTTGCGGAACGTGCCGCCGACCAGCACGTCGCGCACCCGGGCGCCGCTACCCTGCATGACGAGCGTCGCGACGGGATCGTGAACCGGCCACATGGCCAGCGCGCCGGGCGACATGACGGCGATGTCGGCCTGCTTGCCGGGCGTAAGGCTGCCGATACGGTCGCTCATGCCGAGCATTGCGGCACCCCGTGTCGTGATCCAGTCCAGCGCCTCTCGCGCGGGGACGGTCGAGGTCGCGGGAATGCCGCCGCTCCTGGCCCGCTCCGCCGCGTTGTCGAGCGCGCGCTGGCTGGCGAGCGCCATGCGGGCCACGGTGAACATGTCGCCGCTGATCGCAGATTCGAGGTCGACTCCGATCGAAGGTGCCGCGCCCAGCGCGCGCAGCCGGCCGGTGATGGGGTGGCCGTGGCCCTGCGCCATCTCGTTCTCCGGCGTGATCGAGAAAGTCACGCCGAGATCGACGAAGGCGCGCAGCTGCGCGTCGCTGAGGTTGTTGCCGTGGACGATGTTGATGTGCGGCCCGACCAGCCCGCGCGCCATCAGCGCCTCCCAGCCGCCCGGCGTCCTGGCCTCGCCGCCGCCCTGGTGCATCGAGGCGACGAGGCCGAGCTCGCGCGCGAGGGCGAAGTCGTGTGCGCTCACCTCGAGCGTCGAGTAATGCGGCCCGAGCACGGCCATGCCCAGGGTCACGAGCGCGTCGCGGTCCGCCAGTGGCCCGCGCCTGAGCCGCTCGATCTCCGAGCGCGGGTGAGGGACCTCGGAGAAGTGCGGCTCGCCGGGCTTGGGATCCGGCTTCGGCGAGCCATGGAAGAAGGCGGCGCGGATGCCGCTCTCCTTCAGTGCCTCCACACCGGCGTCGGTGTGCTGCGGGGTCGGATTGTTGTGCGCCCAATCGACCAGCGTGGTCACGCCGTGGTCGAGCTGGTTCAGCGCGCCGGCCAGGGTGGCGATGCGGATGTCGTCGGGCGTGAACACCGTGGCGAGCCCGGCATGCACATGGCGGAAATATTCGAGCAGCGTCCAGTCGGCCGCGACCGAGCGCAGCGCGGTCTGCCAGGTGTGCATGTGGGCGTTGACCAGGCCCGGCAGCACGAAGTGTCCGGCGCAGTCGACGATCTCCGCACCATCGGTGGCGAGCGAGGGCGCGACCGCGGCGATCCGCCCGTCCTCGATCAGCACGTCGCCCGTCGGCAGCACGCGGAGTGTCGGGTCCTGCGTGACGACGATCCCGGAGCGGAGGAGGATAGGACCGGCTGGCCGGGAGCGCGGCTCTGCAGAGCCGCTCATGGGATGCGACAATCCGGGGAAAGAGGGGCTCCGGAGCGCCGCGCTCCCAGCGGGCCTGGAGTTGTCGTCAAGGAGCCCCGCGCGCTCAGGACGACAGAGCCGCTAAAGCCCATCGCTCACCTTCACGTTTTCCGGCTCGAGCTTCATGGCGGCGGCGCGGGCCAGCTCGAGCAGCAGGACCGAGAAGTCGATGTCGCCGGGATACTGGTTGGCAAGCGACTGCAGGCTCTCGCGAGTCACCGAGGCGGTCGGCATCGTCACGCCCTGCGCTTTGGCCGCCGACATGCCGAGCTCGAGGTCCTTGAGCAGCAGCTTGGGCGTGAAGGTCGTCGTGAAGTCGAGATTGACCAGCGCCGGCGTCTTGTAGCGCGTGTACATCGAGCCCAGCACGCTGTCGTTGATCGAGGCGAGGAAAACGTTGCGCGGGATCCCTGCCTTCTCCGCCAGCAGCGTGATCTCGCACAGCGAATGGATGATCACCCCGAACATCGTGTTGTGCGCGATCTTCCAGATGCGTGAGAGCTCGCCTTCGCCGACATACATCGCCGAGCGGCCCAAGGCTGCGAGCAACGGCTGCACGGCGTCGTATTCGGCCTTCGGCCCGGACGCGACCACCAGCAGCTTGCCGGCCTTGGCGACGCGTGCGTTGCCGGAGACCGGGGCGCTGAGATAGGCGACGCCCATTTCAGTCAGGCCCTTGCGGATGTCTGCCGAACCCGTGTCGGAAATGGACGACATGTCGACCACGCGCCTGGGCCGTGCCGTGCCGGCCAGGACGCCGCCTGCACCGAACAGGATCTCCTTCAGGTCGTCGGTGGTCGACACCATGGTGAAGACGGTGGCGCAGTGAGCCATCGCCGTCTTGTCGGTCACCACCTCGGCGCCGATCTGGGCCAGCGGATCGGCCTTCGACGCCGTCCTGTTCCAGACCGAGAGGCCGTGGCCGGCCTTCACCAGGCGGGCCGCCATGGCTTCGCCCATGCGACCCAGCCCGATCCAGCCGATGTCGTGCGATGCTTTTTCCATTGAGATGAAACCTCAGCCCGTCGTTTGCGTTCCCCGTCGCCGCCAGTTTGCGAGGGGATCAGTTCACTGTCCACGTTTCTCCGCTTCGTCCTGCAGGCCGGACTCGGGCTGCTCGCGGGCATGGCGCTCACGTCGTGCGGTGGCAACCTGCCGAACAGCGCCGTCTCGCGCCATCTCGCCGGGCGCTATGCCGGTGCCTTGTCCGATTCGACGGCCGTACCGACGGTCATCCGCGACCGCGACATCCGAGTCCCCGATCCGACCTCACCCGTGCCGCTGCTCGACCAGCTGCGCGACGCCCTTGCGAAGAGCGATCCCAGTGGCGCGTATGCCGGCATCACTTACGATCTCACTTACGGCAACGAGTTGCGCACCGATTGGCTGGTTCACAGCCCCAATGGCTGGGGACGCAGGCCGGAAGAGCTCACGTTCCATCCCTTGGGCAAACCGCTGCCAGCCTGTGCGAGCGACGCCGATTGCCCGGCCGGCACGTGCTCTGCCCTCTGGTCTGGCCGAAAGGCCTGCCTCGGTCATTCGGATGTTCTGGCGGTACGGGTCCACGACCTGATTGCCGGCGCCCGGCAGCGCGTCGACATCGCGCTGCTGCAGCCGGTCCCCGATACGCGCTTTCTCGAGGCGATACGTGACGCGCTCGCAGCGTTGGCCCGCAGCGGACGCTCGGTCACGGTCCGGGTCATCGTCGGCCAGTACCCGCCGGACGATGTCGATGTGCCGGCCTTCTACCGGGCGCTGACGGCCGGGCTCGACTCGATCCCCGCCTCGCGGCTCAGCGTCGCGGTCGCCGCGTTTCGTTCCTGCGTCGTGTTCGAGGACTGCGACAGCTTCTCGTGGAACCACGCCAAGATCGTGACGGTGGACGGGGTCGACGCCCTGGTCGGGGGCCACAACCTGTGGTCACGGGACTACCTGATCGACGATCCGGTCAGCGATCTGTCGATGCGGGTGAGCGGTCCCGCCGCCGCCAGCGCCGGGCGATTCGTCGACCGGCTCTGGCGCTACGTGTGTGCGAACCGCGACCGCAAGGCATCGATCGCGTTGGCGAGCGCCACCGGCGATTGCCCGCTTCCGGCCGCGGTGCCCGCCGCGGCCGGCAAGGGGGCCACGCCAATCCTGGCGGTCGGCCGGCTCGGAGCGGGGATCACCAAGGATTTCGCCAACCAGAGCGAGCTT
The DNA here is from genome assembly GCA_945957125.1 of uncultured Rhodospirillales bacterium. GTDB lineage: Bacteria > Pseudomonadota > Alphaproteobacteria > Reyranellales > Reyranellaceae > Reyranella. Next base: position 12,528 of record CAMFJT010000120.1, read on the forward strand.
GCGCGCGACCTCATGCTGGGCGCTGCACGGCGTGAGATTCGCATCGTGCAGCAGGATCTGGGCTTCGGGCTGGGACGTGCCGACATCCTGTTTCCCGACAGCACGATCGACCGGCTGATCGATTTCCTGAGCGAGGGCAGGGGCGACATCTACATCGTGCTGTCGAACTACGGCGCGCGGGGCAAGAGCGGCATGACTTACTCGAACGACGTCTCGCTGATGGACCTCGCCAAGCACCTGCGTCGCGAAGTGCAGCGCCGGTTCGAGGTGCGCGACCCGCTGTCGCGCTACGAGGTCCGTCGTGGCCCCGATCCGGTCAATGCGATGCTGTGCGATCACCTGCATCTCGCACCCTATCGGCTCGGTCCCTTCGGGCAATGGCCGGACGGGGCGCCGATCGCCAACCACGCCAAGCTCTGGATGGTCGACGGGCGGGTCTTCTACATCGGCTCCGACAACATGTACCCCGTGAACCTCCAGGAGTTCGGCTACATCGTCGACGATGCCCGGGCCGCGCGCGAACTGACCGACGCTTACTGGACGCCCCTGTGGCACTGGTCGTCGAAGGCGGCAGTGTCGGGGCGCGGCGTATCCGACTGCATCTTTCGCAAGATCGTCGGACCGCAGTGACATTGCAATTTCTCTGGCGTTCCCGGAGTCGCAAGTCTAGCTTCGGTACGGTCGGTTACGCATGATGCGATGAGACGCCGGCCCGAAAGGGGGACGACGTGGCACGACATCTTCATCATTCCGGCTGTGCCTGCATGGCCAACCTCTCGCGGCGAGGCTTCTTCGGTCTCGGGACGGCCGCCGCCGTATCGATGGCGAGCCTGCCGGCCCTGGCCATCGACCAGGGCTACGAGGCGATGCTGCTGAAGTGCATCGACCCCCGATTCACGACCAATACCTGGGCCTACATGGCGGGCCGCGGCTGGCAGAACCTCTACAGCCAGTTCAACATCGCCGGCGGCCCGATCGGCGTGGTCGCTCCTGCCTTCGTCAAGTGGCACGAAACCTTCTGGGAGAATCTCGCGATCTCCGTCCAGCTCCACAACGTCAAGCGCGTGGTCGGCATCACCCATCGCGATTGCGGTGCCGCCGCGGTCGCCTATGGCGACCGTATCAAGACGGACAAGGCGTTCGAGACCCAGATGAACACCATGGCGCTGCGCCAGTTCCGGACCGAGGTGCTGAAGCGCCAGCCGCAGGTCATCGTCGAGCTCGGGATCATGGATCTCAACGGTGCCGTCGAGCCCGTGACCTGATCGGCATGCTCTTGCCGGATCGGGGGCGAGACGCCCGCGATCCGGCAAGATGCACGGGGTTTGCCTTCGTCAGGCCGTCGCGGGATCGACCGGCACGACGACTCCTTCGGCGGCTTCGATGACCTCCCCGGCATCGAGGCACAGGTCCTCGCGATTGCGCATCGCCATGATCTGCACGCCGTTGCGCAGCTTGCCGCTGCGCCCGACCGGAACGGCGAGGCCGGGCAGGCCGAGCAGCGGTGCGATCAGGGCGGGTCGCATCGAATCGAAGATCGCGGTCTGGCCTTCGACGGTCGTGTCGCTGACCTGCCTGGGCGGCAGGTCGGCGAGCGTCGGCAGGATCACCAGCGGCCATTGCTGAAGGAACGTCATCCAGCGGAACAGCATGCCTTCGCGCTCGGTCAGCGCGCCCATGTAGGTCGCGAGATCCGCCGGCTTGAAGACATCGAGCCACGCCCGCATCGCGGCGATGCCGTCGGGATCGCCCATCTTCTGCATCGTCGGCCAAAGGCCGCTGTGCGACTCGGTGGCGATGATGGCATGCCACAGCTCGACGCCGCGCTCGAGGTCGGGCGGCAGGATCTCCTCGACGACATAACCCGCCGCCTGCAGGTGCTTGCCGGCCTGGCGCACCGCCGCGGCCTGGCCAGGATGCGTCTTGCAGCCGGGGAATTCCGGCACCAGCGCGACCTTGATCGGCCGGGCCGGCGGGGTGCCCCGCATCGGCACGTCGTTCCAGCGCCAGTCGCGCCGGTCGCCGCGCGCCATCACCTCGAGCGCCAGGCGAGCGTCGCGCACGGTGCGGGTGTGCGGGCCCTGTACCGCCATCAGCACCGAGCCGATCGGCCGGCCGGCATTGGCGGCGGTCGCATTGAAGGAGGGAATGCGCGCGAAGCCTGTGCGCAGCCCGACCACACCGTTGCAATAAGCGGGGATGCGCACCGAGCCGCCGATGTCGTTGCCGTGGGCAATGCAGCCGATGCCCACCGCCGTCGCCGCGCCGGCGCCGCCGCTCGAGCCGCCCGGCGTCACCGCCGGATCGAGCGGGTTGAGCGTGCGGCCGTGCAGGGCATTGTCGCTGAAGATGCGCATCGAGAAGGCCGGCGCGTTGGTCCTGCCGACGATGATCGCGCCGGCATGCTTGAGGTTGGCGACGACGGGGCTGTCTTCCTTCGCGATGAAGTCCTGGAGCGGGATCACGCCGTTGTCGGTGGGCGAACCGGCCATGTCGACATTGATCTTGATCGTGACCGGCACGCCGTGCAGCGGCGGCAGCGCGTGTCCGCGCGCGCGGGCGGCATCGGCGGTCTCGGCGGCGGCGCGAGCCTCGGGCTCCATCACGCGCACGACCGCGTTGATCGCCGGATTGACCTTGTGCAGGCGGCCCAGCACCGAATCGACGGCCTCCTTCGCCGAGGCGCGCCCGGTGCGGATCAATCGCGCCAGGTCGGTCGCGTCGTACTGCCAAAGCTCCATGTCCAACCCTCAGCTCTTCGGGATTTCCATCGCGAAGAAGAGCACGTTGCCGTCGAGATCGGCCACATCGAAATCGCGCAGGCCGTAATCGTAGTTGGCCGGCGCCTTGAGCACCCTGGCGCCGCGCCTCACCAGATCGGCGTGGAGTGCATCGACATCGTCGACATCGATGGTCACGGCGCCTTGCCCGGGCAGGCGGGGCGTGTGGCCGGCAGCGATCAGGTGCAGCGTGACGGTTCCGCTGCAAAGGCCGGCGTAGAACGCCGGCTCGCCATACTCGAAGGCGACATCGAATCCGAGCCTGTCCCGGTAGTAGGCGAGGCTTGCCGCGATGTCGCCGACCGTGAAGACGGCCGTGCTGGCGCGCATCATCGTGCTTTCCCTTCGATGGCATGGCGCTGGAAGGCGGCGAGGGCGCTGGAGCAGGGCATGTCGCGCCGGCGGACGAAGACCGTCTGCACCCGTGCCTCGGCCGGCCGCAGGCCGTGGACGGCGATGCGTCCGCCGCGCCAGGCCGCGCCGACCAGCGTCCGCGGCATCAAGGTGACTCCCAGGCCGGCGGCGACGGCGCCCAGGATCGCCTCCAGCGTGCCGAACTCCAGCCGGCGCAGGCCGACGATGCCGCGCCGCGCCAGGATCTCCTCCAGCCGCTGGCGATACGAGCAACCGGCGCGCAGGATCACCAGCCGCAGGTCGGGCTCGGCGAGCAGGTCGGGGAGCGAGCGATTCGACGGCGCGCTGAGGAGCGCCAGCTCCTCCTCGAAGACGGCGGTGGCGACGAGGTCCGGATGGGCGACCGGCCCGCAGACGAATGCGCCCTCGAGCTCGCGCGTCAGCACGCGCTCGACCATCTCCGCCGTGGTGCCGGTCCGCAGCACGAGGTCGACTTGCGGATGCGCCTTGGCATAGGTGGCGAGCAGCGGGGAGAGGCGCAATGCCGCCGTCGTCTCGAGCGCGCCGACCGTCAGGGTGCCGCGCGGCGTGCCGTCGTCGCGCGCGGCACGGACGGCCTCGTCGAGCAAAGCATCGACCCGCGCGGCATACGGCATCAGCCGCCGGCCGGCGGCGGTCAGGCGCGCTCCCGCGCGGCTGCGCTCGAACAGCGTAACACCCAGCGCCTCTTCCAGCCGGCGCACGCGCTGCGTGACGTTCGACTGGACGGTGTTGAGCGCGAGCGCGGCGCGGCCCATGCCGCCCAACCGGGCGACGGCCGCGAAGGTCGCGAGGTCCCTGGTATCCATCGCATCAGATTATCAGATGGGTATCATCATTATAACTCGCTATTTGCGATGGCCCCGGCGTCTTATGGTCGTGACCGTTGAAGGAGACATCCATGAAGTGGCACGACCGTCGCCTGCTCGACCTGTTCGGCATCGAGCATCCCATCATCCAGGCCCCGATGGCGGGGCCGGTCTCGCCGCAGATGGTGATCGCGGCGTCGGAGGCCGGCGGCATGGGCTCGATTCCGGCGGCCATGCTGACGCCCGACACGTTGCGCGGCGAGCTGCAAGTCGTGAAGCAGGGCACCGATCGACCGTTCAGCGTGAATTTCTTCGTCCATCCCGAGCCCGCCGCGGATGCCGCTCGCGAGGCAGGCTGGCGCAAGCGGCTGGAGGCCTACTACGCCGAGCTCGACCTGGCGCCGGACGCCGGCAAGAACGCGATGACCCGCGCGCCCTTCACGCCGGCGATGTGTGATGTCGTCCTCGAGTTCCGCCCCAGGGTGGTGAGCTTCCACTTCGGCATGCCCGATGAAGCGTTGCTCCGGCGCGTGAAGGATGCCGGCCTGCTGGCCATGGGATCCGCCACCTCCGCCGAGGAGGCGCGCTGGCTCGAGGGGCATGGCTGCGACGTGGTGATCGCGCAGGGCAACGAGGCCGGCGGCCATCGCGGCATGTTCCTGAACGACGATATCTCCCGCCAGGCCGGCACGATGGCACTGGTGCCGCAGGTGGTCGACGCGGTGACGGTGCCGGTGATCGCCGCCGGTGGCATCGGCGACGGACGCGGCATCGTCGCGGCGCTGGCGCTGGGGGCGGCCGGCGTGCAGATCGGCACGGCCTTCATGCTGACGCCCGAGGCGAAGACCTCGGCGCTGCACCGCGCCGCGCTCAGGCAGGCGAACGACAACAGCACGGTGCTGACCAACATCTTCACCGGCCGGCCGGCCCGCGGCATCGTCAACCGCTACGTCCGCGAGGTTGGACCGATGAGTGCCGACGCGCCGCAGTTTCCGCTCGCCGCCGGCGCCAGCCAGCCGATGCGCACCGCCGCGGAAGCCCGCGGCTCGGCCGACTTCACGCCGCTCTGGAGCGGCCAGGCCCCGACCTTGGCCCGAGAGATGCCGACCGGGGCGCTGATCGCCACGCTCGTCGCGGAGACGGAAGCCGTCCTGAAGCGGTTCGGCTGACCTCGTAGGAGCGCGCCACTCATAGGCGCTAACTTTCACCGAAAAAGCCCGTCGTCCCGAGCGGAGCGAAGCGTAGTCGAGGGACCTGCTCATCTCGACCGACGTTGTGTGAAGAGGTCCCTCCACTGCGCCTCGCTACGCTCGGCTCCGGTCGGGACGACGGGCTTTCCTGATCAAAGTTAGCGCCTACGAGTGGCGCGCTCCTATGAGGTGCTGCCTTCGATCCATGCCGCATAGGGCGCGGAGATCCGATCGACGGTGAGGGCGTAGATCGCCGGCAACTCGTAGGAGTGCATGTCGCGGATTGCGCGCTCGACCGCGTCGTAACGCGCGTCGGTCGTCTTGAAGAGCACCCGGTATTCCTTGCCGTGCTCGATCGCGCCCTTCCAGGCATAGACGCTGTCGATCTTCTCGATCTGCGCACAGGCGACGAGGCCGGCCTCGACGAGCGCGTGCGCCATGCGGCGGGCTTCCTTCCGGTCGCCCACGGTCGTGACGACGGCAATGGCGGTCATCTGCGTGTCCTCCGAGGTTGTACGCCCTCGTGCAAAGGGCGCGCAGCGAAACTGCCCTGATCAGAGCCCTCAATCGAGCGTCGCACCGGAGGCGGCGACGACAGGCGCCCAGCGTGCGGATTCCTCGGCGGTCCGTCGGGCGAATTCCGCCGGCGCCAGCGACTCCGGCTCGGCGCCTTGGGCGAGGAAGGCGCGGCGGATCTTGTCGTCGGCCATTATGGTGGCGATCTCGCCGTGCAGCGCCTCGATCAGGGCGGGCGGCGTCTTGCCGGGGGCGTGCAGGCCGACCCATGAATCCACATCGACGCCGCGCAAGCCCTGCTCATCGAAGGTTGCGAGGTCGGGCAGCAGCGGCGAGCGCTTCGGCGCGGTCGTCCCGAGCAGCTTCACCCGCCCGGACTGCGCGAAGCCGAGGAGCGAGGGAATGCTGCCGCAATAAAGATCGACGGTGCCGGCCATCACGTCGTTCATCGCCTGCGCGCCGCCCTTGTAGGGGACGTGCATTATGCGGATGCCGGCGCGCAGATCGATAAGCTCGCCGCAGAGATGCGGCACCGAGCCGTTGCCCGATGAAGCGAAGGTGATCCGGTCCGGCTTGGCACGCGCCAGCGCGACCAGCTCGCCGACCGTGGAGATGCCGAGGCCCGGCGCGGCGCCCAAGGCGTAAGGCACGTTGGCGAAGCGGATCACCGGCGCGAGGTCGGTGCGCGGATCGTAGGGCAGCTTGCGATAGAGATGCGGACCGATGGCGATCAG
>CAMFJT010000121.1 GCA_945957125.1 uncultured Rhodospirillales bacterium
CGGGCGATACGGGATCGACGGGGAGCACCGGAGCGACAGGGTCGACCGGCGCGACGGGATCAACGGGAGCCACGGGCTCGACCGGCGCCACAGGCGATACGGGAGCAACAGGCAGCACCGGGGCGACGGGCTCAACGGGAGCCACCGGCGCCACCGGCGATACCGGTTCGACGGGCGCGACAGGTGCCACCGGCTCGACCGGGCCTGCAGGCCCGACGGGGGCGACCGGTACCACCGGCGCGACCGGCAGCACTGGCGCGACCGGACCCAACGTCGGGCCGACCGATAACCGGGGATACACTTCGTCCACGATCCAGGGCGCCAGCCAGGGCTGGACCTTCAACCTCGAGGAGATGCGCTTCGAGACCTACCGTACCTCGCAATCGGCCGGCGCTGCCCTGCAAGGTCTGGAGTTCGTGCCCGAGACCATCGAGACCCTGATGCGCCTCATCGGCGGACGGCCGACGAACGGCGTATGGGCCCCCAATGTCTGGCAGAACTACGATATCGGTCAGACCACCGTGTATCTGATAAGCCCGACCGGTCAGTCCTCGCAGTTCTGGCAAGGTGGCGGCAACTCGATACCGGCGATCGAAGCGGCGGCCGTCGAGGCGTTCCGGCTCACGGTCCAGGGCGGTTGGGAAGGCGCCGACCCGAACGTCATCGATGCCGTGCGCAACAGCACCGCGACGACCTTCGACGCGATGCGAACCGTGATCGAGGAGGCCCAGGGGCCGTCCGTCGCTTCGCTCCTGAGCGCGGATGCCTACGCGCTCGACACCGGCGCCACCGGGGCGACAGGCCCCACTGGCTCGACGGGTTCGACCGGCGCGACGGGCGGGACTGGATCGACTGGCGCAACCGGCACCGCCGGATCGACCGGCGCAACCGGAACCGCCGGATCGACCGGCGCAACCGGAATCGCCGGATCGACCGGCGATACCGGCACGGCGGGCGGAACGGGTGCCACGGGATCGACCGGCGCGAGTGGATCGACCGGCGCGGCGAGCGACACAGGGACCACGGGTGCAGCCGGTGCCACTGGCACGACCGGTGGCGCGACCGGCGCGGGCAGTGCCGAGGGTGCCACGGGCGGGGCGACGGCGACCGATCAAGCCTCGCCCGTCGCAGCCGCGGCCGTCGCCGCGCCGACCGATCAGGCAACGATCGCGATCGACATGACGACGTTGTCGTCGGGCACGACGCCGACGAGCATGGCCTTCATCCAGAGTGAAAGCCCGGATGCATGGATCCAGGCTCTCAACGAGCAGGCCGACCCCGCTTCGATCGCCCAGAACGTCTCGACCGACCCGGTAACGGGCCTGGCGGCGACCGTTCAACTCGACGTGGCTGCGGACATCCTGAGCGGGATCTCCGACCCGAATTCGCAGGCCACGGCTGGCGGCCTCGGTGTCCATACGGATGAAACGACGCCTGCCGGTAGCCCGCCAAGCCTCGGCATCGACGACAGCCAGCGGACGGTGGCCGGCACGATCAAGCCGAATGGAACCTGACGACCGCATCCATCGGACGTGCGACCCGCTCCTCGGCTTCGCCCCTCAACCTGCCGGCCGGAAGGAAGCGACATTGAAGCGTCGGCGGTTCGCCTTGTTGCTGGCCGTCGGGGCGTCGTCCCTTGCGCCTGCCGGGGCGCATGGCCAATCGAGGGCCGCGCCGTCGACACTGCTCGACATTCCCCTGAAAGTGACGGGCGAGTGGGGAGCGTCGTCGCCCCGCGATGCCGCCGCCGTCCTTGCCCGCATGCGCGCCGCCTGCCTGATCGATGTCGCTCTGCTTTCCGATCGCCAGCCGGGCAGCCTGCGCGTCGAGAACCGCGGCTCCGGCAACCCGGCGATCTGGCTTCACGATGACGGTACCGCCATGGCCTGGATCGTCGTCAATGTCGGGCCGCAGGATTGGTCGAAGCTTGCCTACCAGTTCGGCCATGAACTCGGTCATGTCCTTGCCAACAGCTGGGATGCCCGCAGCAAGCCGGCCAGTCCGTGCCAGTGGCTGGAAGAAGCGCTCGTCGAGGCGTTCTCCCTGCGCGGCCTCGGCAAGCTTGCCGATAACTGGGAACGACGCCCGCCTTTCCCCAACGATGCCCCGTTCGCCAACGCACTTCGGCAATACCGGAGCAACGCGATCGGAAACTATGAGAAAATGGCGCCCGCCCCGCGGGAGGCCTGGCGGATCGACGAATGGTTCCTACGCAACCGCGCGGCGCTCGAAGGCAAGGGTGGCGCGCAGGCGCCCGTCGAAGCCCTCGTCCCGACGCTGTTGCGCGAGCTCGACGAGGACATCCGCTGTGTCGCCGATCTGGGAGCGCTGAACCGTTGGCCGGAACGAAGCGCCGTGGCGATCGAGCGATACCTGCAGGCCTGGAAGCGGAGCTGCCACGAGATCGGAACGGCCGGCCGGTTGCCGGCACGACTGCAGACCCTGCTGGGCCTGGCTTGAACCGCGCGCGACGCGTCCGCCTTGCCGGAGGGCGGGCTTGCCGGGATTGTTCCCGGCCTTTACTCGGAACGGTCCGATTGCACAATGCGCCGGCGGCTGCCGGCGCCGCCGGGGAAGAGGGATGACGGACGGCAAGACGCTCTGCCTGAACATGATCGTGCGCAACGAGATGGCGAATCTCGAGCGTTGCCTCGCGGCGTTGGTCGATCACGTCGATTGCTGGGTGATCGGCGACACGGGGTCGACCGACGGCACGCAGGACTACATCAAGTCGTTCTTCGCGGCACGGCACAAGCCGGGCGAGTTGCACAGCTTTCCGTTCAGGAACTTCGAGCAGGCGCGCAATGCCGCGCTCGATTGCGCCTACGCCTCGAAGCTTCCCTACGACTATCTGCTGTTCGCCGATGCGGACATGGAGCTGGTCGTCGAAGACGCAGGCTTTCGCCGCCGGTTGGGGGCCGCCGCCGGCTATCGCGTGTTGCAGCGGGCCGGCGCCGGCCTGGCGTACTGGAACACCCGGCTCGTGCAACGCCACGCCGGTGCCCGCTACCACGGCGTGACGCACGAATATCTCGACGTCCCCGGGGGCGTGAACGAATTGGACGGCATCTGGTACAAAGACCACGCCAGCGGCTCGAATCGGCCCGACAAGTTCGACCGAGACGCCAAGCTCCTGTCGGAAGCGCTCGAGCGCGAACCCGACAACAGCCGCTACTGGTACTACCTGGCACAGTCCTATCGCGACGGCGGCCGGACGGCGGAGGCCGCACAGGCTTACGCCAAGCGGGCAGGGATGGGCGGCTGGGACGAAGAGGCGTGGAATGCCCGCCTGCAGGAGGCGCGCTGCCTGCGCAAGCTGGGCGACGAAGCCGGCTTCATCCGCCAGGCGCTATCGGCCTTCGACATGCGCCCGCAGCGCGCCGAGCCGCTCTACGACCTGGCGCGATTCTACCGCGAGAAAGGCATGAACGAGGCCAGCATGCTGTTCTCGGAAGCCGGCCTGCGGATCGTCCGGCCGGATCAAGACCTGCTGTTCATCGAGGATTTCGCCTACACCGCCGGGTTCCAGGAGGAATATTCCATCGCGGCCAACTACGCCCGCGACGCGGAGCGCAAGGGCCGGGGCTTTGCGGCCTGCAACTGGCTGGCCCTGAACCGGTCGATTCCCGACGGGACCCGCGAGCTGGCATGGTCGAACCTCTATTTCTATGTCCAGCCGGCCAGCGCGATGCTCCCATCCTTCGCGGCCCGCCCGATAGGATTCTCTCCGCCTGACGGTTACCGTCCGCTCAATCCGTCGGTCACGCGGCTCGGCCGTGAAATCGTCGTCATGCAACGCACGGCGAACTACACGCTCACGGAGGACGGTCTCGAATATCGGACGCAGGGTGGCGTGCCGATCCACACACGGAACTTCCTGCTGCGGCTCACGCCCGAGCTCGACGTACAGTCGGCTGCCGAAGTGTTGCCGCCGATTGATATGCCTGAGCCGTTGTCCAGAACGGCGCTGGGCTTCGAGGACATGCGCCTCTTCGCCATCGACGGCGCGCTGTGGGGCAGCGCTACCGTTCTCGAGCTGACGGCGGAGGGTTGGTCCGAGCAGGTCTTGGCTCGCATCGAGGAGACCGCGCCGGCGACCTGTCGATTGAGGGACTGGCGGGTGCTGCGGCCCGACGGTCCCCGGCTCCATCAGAAGAACTGGATGCCGCAGGTTTCCGGAAACCGGCTGCAGTTCATGTACCTGTGTGATCCGACGCGCGTGGTGGACGACCATGGCCGCACCGTGACTGAAACCGCGCCCGCGATCGCCGCGCGACAGTTCCGCGGCGGCTCGCAACTGATGCGGTTCGATGGCGGCTGGCTCGCCCTGATCCACGAGGTCCACTGGCGGCCTGCCGAACGGCGGCGTTTCTATCTGCATCGTTTCGTCTGGTTCGACGAGTCGAACACGCTGCGCCGTCTGAGCCGGCCCTTCATTTTCAATGCCAAGGGAATAGAGTTCGCGGCGGGCCTTGCCTGGCATCCCGACGGGAGGCGCCTGCTGATCTCCTACAGCGCCATGGACCGTGAGTCCTGGATCGCGACGGTGGATGCCACGGAGGTCAAGGCCTCGTTGGACGATGTCGACCGCTTGCCGTCGGGCCTGCCGGCGCCGTCCTCCGAGGGCCATGATCGTGCCCTGGCACCCGTTGCCGAGGAGCCCGATGCTGTTCCCGGCGTGCTGGAGCAACCCATCGTCGATGTGCCAACTGCCGAGGAACCTGCCGTGAAGTCGACCGAAGAGGTCTTTCTCGATGAGGCCCCTTTTCTTCGCGCGGTCGACGATCCGGTGGAGCGCCGCCGGCTCGCGCGCGCCTTCGATGCGCGGATCGCACCCTTCCTCGCGAGCGGCGATGCGGCTCTGCCTCAGATCCATTGCTTCTACGAGATACTGTCCGACGACGCCGACCATCGCATTCTCGAGGCCGCCACGGCCTCGATGAGGGCAGCCGGCCACAGGGTGCGGATGTGGAGCTATTCGCCGCACAAGCTCGAGTTCCTGCGGGTGCATGGTGTGGAATTGCACGACGCCGCCGACGTCGTCCCGCGCAGCCTGTTCGACCGCGTCATGGCCGGCTCGGAAGTCCGCTACTTCAGCGACATCTTCCGCTACGCCGTCCTCTACGAGCATGGCGGCCTCTGGATGGATTGCGACGTGATCCTGCTGCGCCCGTTTCCGTTTCGCGGCGATCATTTCCTGAACCTGCAATGGCGTGGCGGGCACAAGGGACATTTCATCTGCGGCAACGTGATGTATGCCAAACCCTTCAGCCGGCATTTCAGGACGCTGTACGAATCGTCGATCGAGCGCTTCTTCGAATCACGCGATTGGGAGTTCGGGCTGGTTGGTCCGAAGTTGCTCTCGGATTACGTCGCGTCGGATGCCGGAGCGGAGCTGAGAGGTTGCCTGTTCAGCCCGATGTTCTTCAACGCGATCGACTGGACCGAAACCGACCGGTTCGCCGATCCGCTCTCGAAACTGGGCGACTATCTCAACGACGACCGGGTCTTCGGCCTCCATCTGTGGACGGCCCGAAGCACCGCGCAGGCCGCTGGGGACAACGCGCCGCTCGGCGCGCTGCTCGCCGAGCCCCTGGCCAGCTTCCCCTCGCTGGCAAAGCTCGCCGACCGCTTCGACACCGACAAGAACCGGCATAGCGGAAACCGGCACTCCTATGCGCGGGTCTACGACCGGCTGCTGGGAGGCCAGCGCTTCTCGATGCGGCGACTGATGGAGATCGGGCTGTGCCGCGGCCTGGCGGAGGCCAACCAGCCCGACGCGCCTTCGGCGGCGTTGTGGCAGAGCTATTTCCCGTTCTGCCAGGTCATCGGCGTGGACCTGACCGACTTCTCCCGATTCGACAATGAGCGCTTCCGCTCGTTCGTCTGCGATCAGTCCCAACGCGAGCAGCTTCGCGCGGTCGCTGCCCGGCTCGATCCCGGCTCGCTCGACGTCATCATCGACGACGGCAGCCATGCGTCCTTCGACCAGCAGGTGACGCTGCGCGAGTTCTTCCCCCTGGTGGCGGAGGACGGCTGGTATTTCATCGAGGACCTCGACTGGCAGCCGCCGGGCGAGGAGCCGGAGAAGATCCCGTTGACCAAGCAGTTGCTGCGCGAGATCCAGGAGCACGGCCGGGCACGGTCGCCCGATCCTCTGGGCGTGAGCGACATCGCAGGCCAGATGTCGGAGATCCTGTTCTTCGACAGCCTCTACGAGCTCGGCCGCGCAAGGCTTTTCGGCGGGTTGGTCGCGATCCGCAAGCGCCGGACGACGGCCAGCCCATGAAGGTCGCGGTCTATACGATCGCCCTGAACGAAGCCGCGAATGCGGAGCGATGGGCGAGCTCGGCTGTCGACGCCGACTATCGCGTCGTCGCCGACACCGGCAGCACGGACGACACGGTCAGGCTGCTCACGGCGGCGGGTGTGACCGTCCATCGCCTCGCCATCCGCCCGTGGCGCTTCGACCTGGCGCGCAACGCTGCCATGGCATTGTTGCCGGACGACGTCGATGTCTGCCTGACGATGGACATGGATCGCTATCTCGAGCCCGGCTGGCGGCCCAGGCTCGAAGCGGCGTGGACGCCCGGCATGACCGCGCTGTTCTGCCAGGTCGTATATCGCGCCAGCGTCGAGGACCCGCGCCCGCTGCGCAACTGGTCCGCGAAGAACTTCCACCACCGTTGGGGCTATCGCTTCAAGCGGCCGGTGCACGAGGCGCTCGACTTCACGGGGGCGAGCGAGGTGGTGGGCAGCTGCGACGACATCGTCGTCTCCGAAATCCAGGACCACAACAAGACCACCCGCAACCAGTACCTGCCGCTGATGGAGCTGGCCCACAAGGAGGATCCGGACGACGCGCAGATCTGCTTCTGGCTCGGCCGCGAGCACATGTGGGGCAACCGGTTCGAACGCGGCAGCGAGCTGCTGCAGCGCTATCTCGCCTTGCCGACCGCCACCTGGGGCGAAGAACGGTCGGAGGCGATGCGTTACCTCGCGCGCATGCAGGCCGAGAGGAAGATGGCCTGGCTGGAGAAGGCACGGTTGGAGGCACCGCACCGGCGGGAGATCTGGCTCGACCTCGCGGAGGAGCTTCATGCGCAGTCCGACTGGCTCAACCTGTTCTGGGCCTGCACCAACGGTATCGGGAAGACGCAGCGCACCGGAAGCTATCTCGACGACAACCATTGCTGGGGTTTCCGCCTGTTCGACCTCGGCGCAATCGCGGCGTGGCATCTCGACATGATGGAGCGCGCGGTCGACTGGGGGGGGCAGGCGCTCGCCCTCGATCCCGGAAACCAGCGGCTTCGGAACAACCTCGATTTCTTCGTTCGCCTGCGCGATGAACGCGCGCGACCCTGTCCCCCGACCTAGTGCACCCTGTCCGCCCGAGAGCACCGATGCACGTGACGCCGCTGGCTCATATCGATCTGGAGCGCGAGCTCGATTACCGGCTCGCCCGGCCGCTTTCCGCGGAAACCGACCTGTGTCGCATCATGTCGGCATGCGGCAGCGACAAGGCGAGGCCCTTTCACAACTATACCGTCCTGTACGATTGGCTGTTCTCCCGGTTCCGCCTGGAGCCGCTGTCTCTCTTCGAGCTGGGCCTGGGAACGAACAAGCCGGGCGCCCCGTCGAGCATGGGAGAGAACGGCAAGCCCGGGGCATCGCTGCGGGGCTGGCGCGAGTATTTCCCGCGAGCGGAGATCGTCGGCGCCGACATCGATCGCGATATCCTCTTCGAGGAGGAGCGGATCCGGACGTACTGGACCGACCAGCGCGATCCGCGTGCGATCAGGGCCTTGTGGGAGATAGCCGGGAACGCCTTTTTCGACATCATCATCGACGACGGGCTCCACGAGGCGCCGGCGAACGGCTGCTTCTTCCTGGAATCGTTCGGACGGCTGAAGCCCGGCGGCATCTACATCATCGAGGACATCGGAGGCGAAGCGAACGTCGCGCTGATCGACTGCCTGGTGCGAATCGCGTCGTGCGCCAGCACGCACGCCTCGTTCCGGAGACTGGACCATCCGGTCAACGGCGGAGACAACGCGATCTTCATCTGCCAGAAGGCCTGACGCCCGTTCGCCAGCCGGCCTCGCCGGCAGCTGCCGCAATTGGAGGCGACCCCGACTGGCTACGCGCGCGGCGCCACTGCCGCGGGGAGGGGGCTGGTATTGCAGAGAAGCCGCCCATGCTACGAGGGCGATCATGTCCGGCCTCCGCACGCGCCTGCTCACCGCCTTCGGCACCGTCGTCCATGTCGACCCTGCTTCCGGCGAGCTACGCCACGGTCCGATCGAGAGCAGTCCCGCGAATGCCTGGTTCGTGGCGGAGCCGGGCTCGAGGGGCCCGCATCGTCTCGGCCGGCTGGTCCACGACCCGGGCGACGATTCCGGAGCGCCGATGACGCTCGAGCTGATCCCTCTGGAACGCGGGCTGGTCGCTTTAGCCGCCGGGGGCCGTTTCCTGTCGGCGAACCCCGAGGGCAGGGTCGCGCTCGCGGCGCCGTTGTGCAGCACCTGGGAACTGTTCGTGCCCAGCGAAGCCTGGTGCACCGACGGCGTATCCGGTGCGGGACGCTTCGCGCCTTCCGCCGGCGAGCCTTTCGACCGCAAGGCGATCGCGGGCTACGCGATCCACCCGATGATCAGGGCGCGCGCCGGAACGAAGCCGAAGGGCATCAAGCTGCTGGTCTACGGTTACCCCAAGTGGTCGCACGGGCGGGTCTATTACGACCTCGCCAACGAGCTGCATCGCCGCGGATACATCGTCGATGTCCTCGATTGGCAAGGCCATCACGACCATTACATCGGCGAGCTCCGCGACTACTACGACCTGTTCATGACCGCGCTCGACGGCGTGAGCACGCTGACGGGTGTCTACGGCGTGCCCTTCGACAGGATCATCGCCGTGTCGCACCACGAGCTGGACGTGCGCATGCTGGTCGAGCAGCAGGGCATGGATGTCTTCCACCGGTTCGCGAACTATGGCGTCGTCAGCGAGTTCCTGTATTGCGCGTCCGTCATGCGGGGCGTGCCGCGAGCGCCCATGGTGGCGTCCCTCGGCATTAACTATCCCGAGTTCCGCGCGGAAGTCCCAGAGCGGCTCGCGACGGTCGGCTATGCCTCCTCGATGTCGGTGAAGACCTACGGCATTGAATGGAAGCGCGGCGAGCTGGCCGCGCGTGCCGTCCACGAAGCGGGTCTGGCCTTCAAGGTGGCGGGCTCGACGGAAAGCCAGATGTCGTTCCACGACATGCCGGCGTTCTACCGTGGCGTCGACGCCGTCGTGACGAGCTCCGTCAGCGAAGCAGCCCAGCTGCCGGTGATGGAAGCCGCAGCCGCCGGCCGGCTGGTGATCGGCACGCCGGTCGGTCACTTCCCGCTCAAGGCCTATAGCGGCGGCGGCATCCTCGCGCCGGTCGAGGCGGACAAGTTCGTCGCCTTCACCGCTGATACCCTGCGCTACTACAAGGACAATCCCGCAGCCTATGTAGACAAATGCCATTCGATCCAGGAAGCCGCCAGAGGCTTCGACTGGGAGCACACGATCGACGAATGGGTCGCGCTGATCGAAACGGCGAGAGCGGGCGGCTGACGGTGCCTGCCCGAGTGTCCGTCGGTGCGGTGGCTGGGGGACCAGGATTCGAACCTAGACTAACCGGGTCAGAGCCGGTTGTTCTACCGTTAAACTATCCCCCACCGGAGCCGACAGCGAGCCGGGGCGCTCGATTTAGCGACCGTTGGCGGCGTTGGCAAGTCGCTCGCAGCGGGACGACGGCTATCGCCGCCCGAGACGGTTTGCCGCGCCGCAAGACTCGGCTACGATCTGCCGGAGACAACGCGAGTTCGGGATGGCCGGGGACTCCACGTCACAGCAGGGAACGAGGGGAGGCTGGCATAGCGGCCGGTTCGCCCACACGTTCGCCGCCATCGATCTCGGCACCAACAATTGCCGGCTGCTGGTGGCGCGCGCCTCGGTCGAGGGTTTCGACGTGGTCGATGCCTATTCCCGTCCGGTCCGGCTGGGCGAGGGCATGGCGCTGAGCGGCGCGCTGTGCGGCGAGGCGATCGATCGCACGCTCGAGGCGCTCGATGTCTGCGCCGCCAAGATCGCGCGCAACCGTGTCACGCGGGCCCGCCACATCGCCACCGAGGCCTGCCGCCGCGCCTGCAACGGCGAGGATTTCCTCACCCTGGTCAAGGCCCGCACCGGCCTCGCCTTCGAGGTCATCCCGCCGGCCGAGGAGGCTCGGCTTGCGGTAGCGAGCTGCGAGAACCTGATCGACCCCGACATCCCGCACGCGCTGCTGATCGACATCGGCGGCGGCTCGACCGAGGTGAGCTGGCTGCGCATCGGCCGCAAGACCGACCGTTGCGGCGGCCTGTCGATCGAGCTGGTCGACATGACGTCCGTGCCGTGGGGCGTCGTCACGCTCACCGAATCCTGCGTCGTCGGCCAGCCACGCGGCGAGCCGGTCACGCGCGCGCGGTACGACGACATGGTGCAGCGCATCCGGGTTGCCCTGAAGCCATTCTGCGCGCGGCACGGCATCGGCGGGGCGATCGCGCGCGGCGAAGTGCAGATGATCGGTGCGTCCGGCACGGTCACCACCGTCAGCGCCCATCACCTCGGTCTCAAGCGCTACAATCGCACCATGGTCGACGGCTCGCGCATCGGCCGCGAGTCGATCCTGCGGATCTGCGACCAGCTGTCCGTGCTCTCGGTCGCCGAGCTCACGACCTTGCCCTGCATCGGTACCGACCGTGCCGACCTGGCGCTGGCCGGCGGCGCGATCCTCGAGGCGATCTGCCGCCAGTGGCCCGCCCCCATGGTGCGCGTCGCCGATCGCGGCCTGCGCGAGGGCGTGCTGATGGACCTGATGCGACGGGCCGACCGCGAAGCCGATCCGCGCCACCAAGGAGAGGGATGACGCCATGAGCCGCGGTCCCAAGGGTGGCAAGCCGACGAGTAGCAAGCCGACGGGCCGGGCTGCCACGGTCCGCGTCAAGACGGCGCGCGGGCGCACGACTTCCTCGCAGCGCTGGCTGCAGCGTCAGCTCAATGATCCCTACGTGCTCGAGGCGAAGAAGCGTGGCTACCGCTCGCGCGCGGCTTTCAAGCTGCTCCAGCTCGACGACCAGTTCCATTTCCTCAAGCCAGGGGCGCGGGTGGTCGACCTCGGCGCCGCGCCGGGCGGCTGGACCCAGGTCTCCGTCGAGCGCGCCAAGCCGGAACGCGGCGGCGCCGTGGTCGGCATAGACCTTACGCCGGTCGAGCCGGTCGCTGGCGCCACGGTGCTGGCCAAGGACTTCTACGACGACGATGCGCCCGCGATCCTGCAGGAACATCTCGGCGGTCCCGCCGACGTCGTTCTGAGCGACATGGCTGCCGCCGCGACCGGCGATTCGCAGATCGACCATCTGCGCATCATGGGCCTGGCCGAGGCCGCGCACGACTTCGCCGCCCAGGTCCTCAAGCCCGGCGGCACCTTCGTCGCCAAGGTGCTGCGCGGCGGCACCGAGCGCACGCTGCTCGACCTGCTCAAGCGCGACTTCACCAAGGTTCGCCACGTGAAGCCGGAAGCCAGCCGGGCCGATTCCGCCGAGATGTACGTCGTGGCGACCGGCTTCCGTCGGCAGCCCTCGCCCTGACGGTCTTCCGCTGGAGGCGCGCTACTGGAATGGCGCGCCCCTGGCGGAAGACTTCAGCAGCCTCGATTCTGCGTGCGGCAAAGGTCGTCGAGCATCGGGAGCAGGGTGCGGACCATGCCGCCGGTGAAGGCCGTGTCGGCTTTCGCATTGGGATGCGGATCGGGGACGGTGACCCACAGGCTGGAAGGGTCGAGGTTCTCGACGGTCGGCAGCAGGTCGACGAACGGCATGCCGTTTTCTTCCACCACCTTCTTCACCTTGGCGGTGACGTCGGCGAACGGATAGGGCTTGAGCTCGCGCAGCTCGGGCAGGTGGAAGACCACGATCTTGATGCCCCGGCTGCGCGCCACGTCGGCGAAGCTGGCTAGCGCCTTCTGCGTCGCCTTCCAGCCGGCGGCGTCGTCCTTGTAGAGGTCGCGGTAATACTGCTTCCAGTCGGGCCGCGGGCCGAACTGGCGGATCAGCGAATCGAGCCGATAGTTCAGCACGATCCACGCCGCCGAATGGAGGTCGAGCCAGCTTTCCTTCGGATAGGTCGGCATCGGCTCGCCGTCGTTGATGAAGTAGGTCAGCACGACGATGTCCGGCTTCATCTTTAGGCCGGTATCGAGGAAGTTGGTCAGTTCCTGCGTGGTGTTCCAGTTGCCGACGCCGGCATTGAAGCCGTCGACCTTGCGGCCCTGCTTGACGAGCTGCTCGATCACCTGGTGCGCGAAGGTGTCCTTCTCCGCCACGCCCCAGCCCATCGTGGTCGAATCGCCGACGAAGGCGATGCGTGCCACGCCGGGCGCGGCTTGCTCGGCGATGGCGGGGCCGCGGAAGCCGTGCTGCTCGGTCCGCACGCCGACACTCATCAGCGACGTGTCGCGGTTGGGGCCGTGCTTGTGGCCCATCTCGGGGCGCTGGTCGCGGACCTTCACGTCGGTCGCGTACTTCCACATCTCCAGCTCGTAGGACACGCCGTCATCGACGAACAGGCGCGTCATGGCTTCGAGCATCAGGGCGCAGACGACCAGGACGACGACCACGAGCATGGCGTTCTTCAATGCGCCCTTCATCTTCGACGATATCCCCATTCCCAAGGTGGTGAAAAAAGCGGCGGCACCATACGCCGCGCACGGACCGATTTCCAAGCGACGCAAAGGTCGCGTCTGCGGACGGGTTTCAGGCTTCACTCATGGCGTCGGCTCCCGGCCTTGGCGTCAGCTCGACATGGCGCCATGGGCGGGACCCGTGGTCTGGCCACGGTCGGTCGGCGCGATCGGGAGCCCGGAAGCTCTTCGCTTCGGGCGGAGTGAAGTCGATGGACCCATCGTTGCCCAAGCTCGCGATGCCTCCGCCCCACCTGCGTACGCTCTTCCTTCTCGAGAGGCCTCGAGGACGCCCCTCCGATCGACATCAAGGATGAACGAGTGCATGGCAGAACCGGGCAAGACCGAATGCTCTTCGGCGACCAAGTCGACAGACTCTCGTAAAGAACATTGGTGTTCGCCTCCTGTGGGAGTGTCGACTCTCCATTTCCGGCGAGCCGCAATTCACGCAACTTTGTGCCATTCCTCTGGTGTGGCGAGGAACGGGATTTCATCGACTGGACCTCGGGATTTGTGAACAAGACGTTGCGGGCAATTCGCTTGGTTTGTCCGCGCCAATGTGTATAAGGGCTCGCCAACCCGGCGGTCCCCAAAGGGGCCGCCGCTTCTTTTTCTTCTCGCGGAGGTTGGCATGCAGTTCCAGGAAGCGCTCACGTTCGATGACGTCCTCCTGAAACCTGCCGCCTCGGCGGTGCTTCCCACCCAGACCGACACGCGCACACGGCTCACCCGCACGATCGAGCTCGGCATCCCGCTGATGTCGGCGGCCATGGACACCGTCACCGAGGCGCCTATGGCGATCGCCATGGCGCAGGCCGGCGGCATCGGCGTCATCCACAAGAACCTCGATGCCGAGGCGCAGGCCAACGAGGTGCGCAAGGTCAAGAAGTTCGAATCGGGGATGGTGGTCAATCCGGTTACCATCCATCCCGAGCAGACGCTGGCCGACGCGCTGGCGCTGATGGCCGCGCACCAGATCTCCGGCATTCCGGTCGTCGAGCGCGGCAGCGGCAAGCTGGCCGGCATCCTGACCAATCGCGACGTGCGCTTCGCCACCGACAGCCTGACGCCGGTCAGCGCGCTGATGACCAGCGAGAAGCTGGTCACGGTGCGCGAGGGCGTGACGATGGAGGAGGCGAAGAAGCTGCTCCACCAGCGCCGCATCGAGAAGCTGGTGGTGGTCGACGGCGACTATCGCTGCATCGGCCTGATCACCGTCAAGGACATCGAGAAGGCCAACCGCTTCCCCGGCGCTGCCAAGGACGAGAAGGGCCGGCTGCGCGCCGCCGCGGCGACCGGCGTCGGCGAGGACGGGCTGCGCCGCGCGCAGCTCCTGATCGATGCCGGCGTCGACGTGATCGTGGTGGATACCGCGCACGGCCATTCGCGCGGCGTGCTCGATTCGGTGACGCGGGTGAAGAAGCTCAGCAACTACTGCCAGGTCATGGCCGGCAACGTGGCCACCGCCGAGGGCGCGAAAGCGCTGATCGACGCCGGCGCCGACGCGGTGAAGATCGGCATCGGACCGGGCTCGATCTGCACCACCCGCATGGTCGCGGGCGTCGGCGTGCCGCAGCTCACCGCGATCCTCGAGGCCTCCGAGGTCTGCCGCGCGGCGGGCGTGCCGGCGATCGGCGACGGCGGCATCAAATATTCCGGCGACCTCGCCAAGGCGATCGCCGCCGGCGCCGACTGCGCCATGATCGGCTCGCTGCTGGCCGGCACCGACGAGGCGCCGGGCGAGGTGCTGCTGTATCAGGGCCGCTCCTACAAGTCGTATCGCGGCATGGGCTCGATCGGCGCCATGGCGCGCGGCTCGGCCGACCGCTACTTCCAAGCGGAGGTCGAAAGCACGCTGAAGCTGGTGCCCGAGGGCATCGAGGGCCGCGTGCCGTACAAGGGGCCGGTGGGCAACATCATCCACCAGCTCGTCGGTGGCCTGCGCGCGGCGATGGGCTATACCGGCAATCCCGACATCAAGGGCATGCAGACCAACCGCCAGTTCCTGCGCATCACCGGCTCCGGCCTGCGCGAGAGCCACGTGCACGACGTCGACATCATGCGCGAGGCGCCGAATTATCGCGGCGGGATGTGACGACCGGCGAGCTCGGCGGCGATCAACCGGGCGACGAGCCGGTTGCCGGCGTCGTTCATGTGCCACTGGCCGTAGAGCGTCGCGGGCTTGCCCTTGCCGTCGTTCGCGGCCAGCGCGTCGAACGTGTCGAGCACCTGCAGGCCGTTCTCGCGGCTGCAGCGCAGCACGCCTTCTGTCAGGCGCCGCTGCTCGGCGGCGAAGCTGGCGTCCTGCCAGACCACCGGATCGTATTGCGCGACGACCAGGATGGGCGTGCCGCTGCGGCGCTGCAGCTCGGCGAGCCGGCCGGTCAGCAGGCAGGCGATCTTCTCGCCGGTGCCGGCCGGCTGGGCACGGGCGTGGTCGCCGTACCAGTCGTGCAGCAGGCCGAGCCGGCGCAAAACGAAGTCGACCAGGAAGGAATAGCCCAGCGTGCGCTGCCAGAAGCCGAGCGTGGTGCGCGGATCGGGCTGCGGCGGGACGGGCACGTTGCGCAGGACGAGCGCGCCGTTCTCGATGACGAAGTAGGGCTTCTCGGCGCTCCACTGGCGGCGCATCTCGGTGCGCCGCACGTCGTCGGCGATGAAGCTGACGATCACCGCCGCCGGCTGCTTCTCGGGCACGATCTTCTCGGCGCGCAGCACGGTCTGGTCTAGGCCGTAGCCGCTGACGCCGGCATTCAGCACACGACGGCCGAGGATCTGCTGCAGGTGGGCGGGCCAGCTCTGGTCGTCCGAGACCTCTTCGCCCGCGGTGAAGGAATCGCCGACGGCCAGGATGGCGGCGCGCCCGTCGGCCGCCGCCGAGGAGCGGCGGAAGCCCTCGGCGTCGTAGCTGACGCCGTCGGCGCTGTAGCCGGCGCGCGGCACGTAGCCCAGCGCCGGATCGGCGACGTGGCGGCTGTCGTTGCGCGTCGTCTGGACCTTGCGCGATTCGAGCACGAAGTTCGGCCACGCCCCGATCCAGTTTCCCTCGCTCAGCCGCAGCCCGATCTCGAGCGCACCCAGGCACAGCACGATCGTGCCGAGCGACAGGGCCAGCCGGCCGATCCACCCCCTGGCGGTCATGGCGGCAGCAGATGGCGCCGCCTGACCTCGGCGGCGATGGACTCGGCGATCAGCCGGTAGCCGTCCGGGCTGGGATGCCAGGTGAGGTACATGGTCTTGAGCCCGCGCGTACGAACGGCCTGCTCGGTCGCGTCGTAGAGATCGAGGCCGGCGAGGCCGGCGGCCTCGGCGCATTTCAGCACCGCCTGGGAGACGCGGCGCTGCTCGGCCGCGAATTCGGCGTTCTGCCAGACGTAGAAGTCGTATTGCGCCACCACCAGCGTCGGCACGCCGAGCGCCGCGATCCGCCGCAGCAGCGGGCAGGCCAGACGCGCGCCGGTGCCGGGCAGGACGGCGCGGCGATGGTCGACCAGCCATTCGTACTGGCGGCCCTGATGGATCAGCACTGTGTCGAGCAGCACCGACCAGCCGAACGCGGCCTGCCAGAAATCGAGCGTGGTGCGCGGGTCGGGCGAGGGCGGGACCGGCACGTTGTGCAGCTTCGCCTCGTCGCCTTCGAGCGAGAACCACGGCTTCTCGGTGCCCCAGGTGCGGCTCATCTCGGCGCGCCGCAGGTCGTCGCCGATGAAGCCGAGCACGATCAGCCCGGGCTTCACCAGCGGCACGAGCTGCTCGGTGCGCAGCACCGTCTGGTCGAAGCCGTAGGCCGCGACGCCGGCATTGATCGTGCGCCGGCGCAACAGCGCCTGGAGCTGCGCGGGCCAGGTCCGGGCGTCGTCGACCTCGTCACCCTGCGTGTAGGAATCGCCGGTCGCGAGGATCGGCGGGCTGTCGATCGCATCGGCCGGTGGCGGCGGCATGCGACGGAAGCCGTGCTCGCCGAACGACATCAGCGCGTCCGAGAAGCCGTCGCGCTGCACGTAGCCGAGCAGCGGATCGTAGGTGAAGCGATGGCCGATATTCTGCGCCGACATTTTCTGCCGCTCGACCCGCACGATGTTCCTCCAGTCTAGCAGCGTCGCGGGCCCGCGCATCAGGCGGCAGCCGATCTCGAGGAGGAAGAGCGTCACCAGCACCGACCCGACGACGAGCAGGATGCGGCCGATCAGCGGATCGCGCGGCCGGCGGGCAGGAAGGGCAGGGGACGGCACGGGCTCTCCCATAGGGACATTTCCCGCGCCGTGCCAGAGGCTCGGGACGACGGGTTGCGCTCGGGCGCCATTCATCGTAGCGGCAAGGCGCAACAGGGAGAGCGATGTGACACCGGGCGCGCGGGTGGCCGCGACCATGGACCTGCTCGACGCGATCACCGGCCAGCCGGAGCGGCCGGCCGACGGCGTCGCCAATGCCTTTTTCCGCGCCCGCCGCTTCATCGGCGGCGGCGACCGCCGGGCGGTGTCCGATCGCACCTGGGGCATCCTGCGCCGTTATGGCCAGCTCACCTGGTGGCTCGACCGCACGCGCCATCCCGACCGTTCGGCACGCGCCCTCGTCGCCGCCGATCTGATGCTGCAGGACGGGCTCACGCTCCAGCAGCTCGAGGCCATGTTCGACGGCGGCAGCTATCGGCCCGCGCCGCTCGACGACGGCGAGCGGCGGGCGCTGCGCCAGATGGAGGGCCATTCGCTGCCCCATCCCGATCAGCCGGACTGGGTGCGGCTCAACGTCCAGGAATGGATCGCGCCGCATCTGAAGGAGGCCTATGGCGAGGCGTGGGGCCGCGAGATCGCCGCGCTCGACACGCCGCCGCCGGTCGACCTGCGGGTCAACCGGCTCAAGGCCACGGTCGAGGAGGCACGCGCCGCCCTCCATCGCGAGGGTATCGAGACCGAGCCGATGCGCTATGCGCGCGACGGGCTGCGGCTGAAGAGAAGGCTGTCGATCGTGACCGGTCAGGCCTTCCAGGACGGGCTGGTCGAGATCCAGGACGAGGGCTCGCAGCTCGTGGCCCAGCTCGTCGACGCCCAGCCCGGCATGCAGGTCGCGGACTATTGCGCCGGCGCCGGCGGCAAGACGCTGGCGATCGCGGCGGGCATGGCCAACAAGGGCCGGGTCGTGGCGATGGACGTGCTGGAGAACCGGCTCGACCGTTCGGCCCAGCGCCTGCGCCGCGCCGGGGCGCACAATGTCGAGCGCCGCGCGCTCGGCGGCGACAATGCCAAATGGCTGAAGCGCCAGAAGGAATCGTTCGACCGCGTGCTGGTCGACGCGCCCTGCACCGGGACCGGCACGTGGCGGCGCAATCCCGACGGCCGCTGGACGCTCCAGCCGCGCGACCTGGAGGAGCTGGTGCCCAAGCAGGCCGCCATCCTCGACGCCGCGGCGCGGCTGGTGAAGCCGGGCGGCGGGCTGGTCTACGCCACCTGCTCGGTGCTGCCGGCGGAAGACGAGCGCCAGGTCGAGGCTTTCCTCGGGCGCCATCCCGAGTTCGCGCTGGTGCCGCCGACCGACCTGGGGCTGCCGGCCGAGACGGCGGCGGGTCTATATCTCCGACTGTCACCGCTGAAGCACCGCACGGACGGCTTCTTTGCCGCCGCAATGGTCCGGAAATGACACGGATCCGGCGCGCGATTCCCACGGATTCCGTCGCGATCGGCCGCGTCCATGTCGAGACCTGGCAGGCGACCTATGCCGGCCTGCTGCCCGACGCGATGCTGGTGCGGATGTCGCAGGCGCGGCAGGCGGCGGGCTGGTCGCGCGCGATCGCCGACCCGAAGGAGCGGCGCGGCATCTTCGTCGCCGACGACGCGGACATGGGCGTGGTCGGGTTCGGGAGCTGCGGGCCGGTGCGCGATGCGCCGGACGGGCTGAACGGCACGGAGCAGCGGGTCGGCGAGGTCTACACGCTCTATGTCGAGCCGGACTTCCAGAATCTCGGGCTCGGCCGCCGCCTGCTCGACGCGATGTTCCGCCAGCTCCGCGCCGACGGTTGCGACACCGCCGTGCTGTGGATGCTGGCGCGCAACCCGACGCGCTTCTTCTACGAGGGGCTGGGCGGCGACCCGGCCGGCAGCCGCATCGACCGCATGGGCGGCGAGCGGGTCGAGGAGATCGCCTACGCCTGGCGCGACCTCGACGCGCCGCTGGT
>CAMFJT010000122.1 GCA_945957125.1 uncultured Rhodospirillales bacterium
TCAATCGACGATGTGGTAGCCGCCGTCGATGTAGAGCGTGTCGCCGGTGATCAGGCGGGCGGCGTCGTGGGCGAGGAAGGCGGTCGTCACGCCCACGTCGTCGATGCTGACGAGCTGGCGCGCCGGCGAGCGGGTACGGGCCTTAGCGAGCAGGGCGTCGAACTCCGGAATGCCCGACGCGGCGCGGGTCGCCAGCGGGCCGGGCGAGATTGCGTGGACGCGGATTCCCTTGGGGCCGAGCTCGGCCGCGAGGTAGCGCACGGCGCTTTCCAGCGCGGCCTTCGCGACGCCCATGATGTTGTAGTTCTTCACCACCGTCTGGCTGCCGTAATAGGTCATGGTGAAGAGGCTGCCACCCTTCGTCATCAGCGGCTCGGCGAGGTGTGCCATGCGGATGAAGGTCCAGCAGGAGACGTCCATCGTCGTGAGGAAGCCCTCGCGCTCGACGTCGATCACGCGGCCCTGCAGCGCTTCCTTGGGAGAAAAGGCGATCGAATGGACCAGGAAGTCGAGCTGTCCCCATTCCTTGGCGATGCGCTCGAAAACCTGCTCCATCTGGCCCGGTATGCGCACGTCGAGCGGCATCACGATCGGCGCCTCGACGATCCGCGCCAGCGGCTCGACGTGCTTGCGCGCCTTGTCGTTCAGGTAGGTGACCGCGATCTCGGCACCGAAGGCCCGGAAGGCCTTGGCGCAACCCCAGGCGATCGACTGGTCGTTGGCGATCCCGACGATCAGCCCGCGCTTGCCCTCGAGGAGCTTGGCCTTGACGGGAGGCAGCATCACGCCACCGCTTCGACGAGAGGCGCCGCACCGAGGAACAGCGTCCGGATGCGGTTCAGCTTCCTGGCCTCGACGTCGCCCAGCCCGCCTCGCGCTTCGGCGATGCGGCGCACGACATCGAACGCCGCGCGTCGATCGCCGTCGCCCGCCGTCAGGAGGGCGGGCAGCGCCCGGACCGCTCTTTCTTCGTCGAGCCGGACGAGGAGATATTGCTCCCGGATCAGCTTCTTGAGCTCTATCAGGTGAAGGCGCTCCGTCGCCGGGCGCATCGCGCGGATCGCCTGCAGCGCGCCGAAGCCGCGCTCGTCGACATTGCCGGTCTCCGCCCGGATATAGACGAGGGCGCGCACGACGGCCTCGGCGAGGCCACCCTTCTCGAACAGCGTCTCGAGCGCGGCGCGGCCGGTGGCAGCGGCCGCCTCTCGGGCGAGTTCGTGCTCGGCCCCGACGGACGCGCCGGGCTCCTGGCCGCGCAAGCCGACGGCCGCCTGCAGCAGGGGCGAGCCATAGGTCGTGACGAACGCGGCTTCCGTCATCGTGTCACGCAACATTCGCGCACTGTCGAGCCAGGCCGAGATCCAGTGCGAGGCGACGCTCTCCATGGCCATCAGCGGATTGCCCGCAGAAGCCGGCGCGCGCTCCTTGCGCACGGTCTCGGCCATCGCCTTGATCGGCTCCATCGCCGGATTGCGGTCCGAGAACATCGCGAAGCGCAGCCGGTTGGGATGGAGGTCGCGTGCGACGCCGGCCGCCTCGTCGTTCACCACGGCACGGACCGCCGGCTGGGCGACGGCGCGATAAAGCCCGAGATTGATCTCCGAGACGCGAGCCGCCGTCTCGAAGCGGCGCTCGTCCGCCGCGTCGTTTCCGCCCATCGCACGGATCGCGTCGAGCGTGCGCGGCTCCAGCCGGAAGAGGTAGCGGCCGTCGATCAGCTCGGCGTTGGCGGTGTCCGCGGCGACTTCCGTGATGACCGCCTCGTACAGACCGGGCGGCAGGAGATCGATCATGTCCATGCAGCCGGCGAACTCGGCATGCTCGCGGACGGCGACCTTGCCCGAGACGAAGATGCCGAGATGGCCGATCGTCTGATGGGTCGTATAGACGATGGTCTGCCCGCTCTCGACGATCTCCGTCTCGTGGCCGTAGAGGTCGAGGATCCAGCCGAGCGCCTGCTGCGGCGGCGTGATGTTGTCGCCCCAGGAAGAGAACACGACGATCGGCGACTTGATGTTGCGCAGGTCCACGCGCGTGCCGTCCGCCGTGTGCAGGCGCCCGGTGGCCAGCTTGTTGCCGACGAACAGGTTGTCGGCGATCCACTGCATCTCCTCGGCATTGAGCACGACGGGGCTGCCCCACCAGGTCTCGAAGTCGAGGAAGCGGCCCGCTTCGGTGTCGACCTTCGAATAGACGCCGTAGGGCTTCTCCCAGAGCGTGTTCGCGGGATTGAGCGCCTCGAAGTTCGCCACCAGGTTCGCGCCGTCGAACTTGCCCTTGCCCATGTCGCCCGCCAGCGCGGTGAGCCAGGTGCCGCCCAGCACGCCGCCGAGATAGCGCATCGGATTCTTGCCGCGGACGCCGGCCCAGTAGGACAGCGGCGAGCCGGCCAGGACGATCGGTCCGCACAGCTCGGGATGGAGCGCCGCGGTGATCATCATCTGCCAACCGGCCTGGCAATTGCCGATGACGGCGGGCTTGCCCTCCGCCTCGGGGTGACGCCGGGCGATCTCCTCGAGGAAGCGGGCTTCGGCGTGGCAGACATCCTCGATGGTCTGGCCGGGCATCGGCTCGGGCAGGAAGCCGATGAAATAGCAGGGATGGCCGGCCGCCCGCGCGACGCCGATCTCGCTGTCCTGCTTCATGCCGCCGATCCCGGGCCCATGCCCGGCGCGCGGATCGACCACGACGAACGGCCGCTTGAGCGGATCGAGGGTGATGCCCTCGGCCGGCGGGATGTAGGCCAGCACGTAGTTGACCGGCCGCTCGAACGTCCGGCCGTCGAGCACGAGCGTCGCGTCGAAGGCGAGGACATGCGGCGCGATCTCGCCGCGGCGCTCGAAATAGGTGTTGCCGCGCTGGCGCAGCACGTCGAGCGTCAGGACCCAGCGCTGGAAGGCGTCGGTCCAATATTCGGTGACGAAGTCGACGGACTTCGGAAGCATGTGAGCCTCTCTACGGTTTCCGTTGCGCGACCAAGGGCCATGCGATGCAAGACGCGGACCCGTGCCGTGCGCACGTCGCCCGCGCCCTTGCCGCGTCGCGCGAGCAATCGCCGATCTGCAAGCGATTCGCATTGATCAAAGTCAACGGCCGAGAGGCGGCTCGACGGGAGCCGCGCTCGATGACGGAAAATCGACGATCGCCGGCTACCGGCTCTTCGGAAGCCTGGATTGCTCCGCCAGCACCGCCCGATCGATGACGGTGTACAGGTAGGCGTCGGGCGCAAGGGTGCAACCGCCGCGGACGAGATAGCCGATCTGTGCGCCCTCGTCGCCCTCGGGGATCGTCACGCCCCGCTGGCGCGCGACATGCTCGGCGAGAAGGACAGCCAGCGCCGTCCGCTGCTGGGGCGGCATGGCGTGCGCCTCACGGCAGGTGACGTAGGCCGCCTGATCGAAGGTCAGCGCCGGCGCCTGCGCGAACGCCGGCAGGGAAGCGACGGCGAAGAGAGCGCTCGCGAGCGCAAATGCGGTCTTCATCGGGATACCCTAGCTCCGGTTCTGGATCGCACTGCCGCCGAGATAGCCGACCGCGCCGCCGATCAGGCCGGCACCGACCACCTGACCGAACGATCCACCGGCGACCATGCCGATGCCGGTGCCGAGGGCGGCGCCGGTCGCGGCGCCTCTCTGGGGCACCGTCATGTTCTCGCAGCCGCATGCCAGGCCGGCGATCGCGAGCAGGACAATCGAAAGACGCACGCTGTTCTCCTCTGTCGGTGGCTCATGATGCCTCGCTTCGCGCCACGCCGACTTGATCGAAGTCAAGGGCGCGCGCCCTCACGCGACGACGGGCGGCTTCCTGGCCCAGCCATAGCCGCGGCGCGCTTTCTGGTAGGCGTAGTCGAACAGGGCACGCATGTAGGCGGGATCGAAGGGCGTGGGCAGCGGCCTGTCGAAATCGCGGCCGATGAAGGCCAGATGGTAGCCGATGCCGTCGCGCAACGCGTTGTCGTAGATGCGGACGACGTCGTTGTAGCCGCTCGCGGTGATCATGGTGTCGATGGCGCGACCGACGATGCCGAGCGTGCGCCGCTCGATATCGGCCCATTGCGGGTCGAGCCGGCCGTTGCGAATGATGTAGGCGTCGGCGGCGAGCACCTTGCGGTCTGCCTGTCGACGCTGGCGGCGCTGCGCCGTCAACGCGGTCGGATAGAGGAAGGCCTGTGCGAAGGCACCGCCGTCGACGTGCATCTCCTGCCGGGCCTGCCCACCCAGCGTGACGTCGATCATGGTCGGCGGGAAGGCGCCCGGGATCGCGGAGGAGGCGAGCAGGACGCGGCGCACGACCTCCGCCGCACGAGGGTGGCCGCTCGCGGCGATGGCGCCGATGTTCCAGATCACCGGCTGCTGCGAATCGAGATCGGTGGTCGCGATCAGCAGCAGCCGCCCCGCCGCGTATTCCCGGGCGATCGCCGCCATCATGACGTCGTCGACATACTGCGTGATCAGCGCGAAGAGCGGGGCATTGTCGGCCAGCGCGTCGTCGAGCAGCGCGGCGAGCAGGCCACGCTTGCGCAGCACGCGCTCGGGCGTGATGTCGGTGTAGACGCTGCGGAGCTGGCCGTCATGGGTCGATCCCAGAAAGGCGAAGGGAGCGGTCAGCGCGCCCGTGCTGATGCCGGTGACGAGGTCGAAGGACGGCCGCGAGCCCTCGGCGCTCCAGCCGCACAGCAGGCCGGCTCCGAATGCGCCATTCTCGCCCCCGCCCGAGACGGCCAGCATCTGCCAGGGTGCGAGCTGATCGACGGCCCCCACGCCCTCGCCCTTCATCTGCCGCGTGGCGGCGGCGGCGAACTCGGCCTCGAGCGGCGCGACGCCGAGGGCGGGAAAGAACCGCTCGTTGGCCACACCGATCACGGTGGCCTCCGTCGTGCGGCTGGCCGGCACGGCCGCGATGCGCGCCGGCGCGGCGCATCCCGGCAGCGTCCCGGCACAGGCTCCGCCCGCGATCAGGCACAGGGCGCTGCGGCGAGACATCGGCATGAGGTCGTCCTTTCGGGTGGCGCGACGCTATCCGCGGAGCGCGCACCGTACCTTGACAATGGTCAACCGCCCCGCCGGGCGCCGTCCTATCGGCATGCTCAGTTGCGTTGCGGCAGGGCTCCGTTCGAGGCGCGAATCTCGGCGACCGCCTTGTCCCATGCCGCGAGCCGCTCGGGTCCGGCCGGATGGCTGTCGAGCATGCCGGTCTCGCGCTGTCCGCTCGCCTTGGCCATCTTGACCAGGAAGCCTCGGGCCTTGTCGAGGTCGACACCGGACCGGTAGAGGGTCACGGCGGCGAGATAGTCGGCCTCGCGCTCCTGCTCCTTGGAATACGAAATTCCCCCGATCGCGGCGCCGAGCTGACCGCCCGTCTCGGTGGCGGCGCGCGTGATGGTGGCGTTGTAGGGACTGCGGGACGATGCGATAGCCCCCGCCGCGCCAAGCAGCACGGCGCCGATCATCGCTCCGATCATCTTGTTGCGTTGCGCGACCGCGAGATGGTTGCCGGACTGGTGGCCGCATTCGTGCGCGATGACCAGAGCGATCTCTTCCTCGTTGTCGGCATACTCGACGATGCCGCGGTTGACCACGATCAGCCCGTTCGGGCCGGCGCCGGCGTTCATGGAACGGTCCCGGCTCACGGCAAAGCGCCACTGGCAGACGCCGACCGCCATCTGCCGGCAAAGCTCCGTCGCTGCCGGCCTGATTTTCGCAAGGGCGGATTCGAGGGCGCCCTGCACCTCATCGTCGCTCACCGCGTGACGACGCGGCGCGCCGGCGCCCGACTGCACTTCGGTCTGCGCCAGGCTGAGACTTGACGAGTCGATGCTCGGCAACTTGTGAACCGATCCGGCACAACCGCAGGCCAGGCTGCCGGCGAGCACGACGGGCATTGCCCTGTACCACATGCTTCCCTCCCCCGACGCTCCCGCGCTGTGTTCCCCCGGCGCGGGTCGTATCCGATGGTCATCGTACCACCGGAGGGCGAGGACGGATCAACTGGATTATCGGCGTGCCCGGCCGACCGGCCCGCGCCGCCACGCCCCGGGAGCGATGTCGACCGATGGCGCTCGGCTCTCTGGCGGACAGGGCGGGATTCGAACCCGCGGTGGCTGTTACACCACGCACGCTTTCCAAGCGTGTGCCTTAAACCACTCGGCCACCTGTCCTGGGAGCAGTCGGCCGCTCTTATAGCGCGATGGGCGGCGTGGGCAACGTCATCTTCCCCGTTTGGCCGCCGTTGGCTACGGTCGGCCGGAACGCGGGGGGATGAACAGGACATGGTCCAGCTGAGGGCCCTGGGATGGCTTCTACTGGCACTGGCCATAGGGGCTATCGTGCACGATTGCCTCAACTGGTGGTTCGACGGGCCCTTCCGTCTCCTCAGCCTGGGGGACATCTGGTCGCGCCTCGATCTCGGCTCGCTGAACGCGGTGGAGCGGGCCCTGCGGCGGCCTTTCTCGGGCGTGCTTTGGACCGGGATATTGTCGCCGATCCTGTCGATACCCGCCCTGCCGGCTTTCGGCGGCGGCGGAATGCTGTGCCTCTGGCTCGGCGGGCGCGGCGGCGGGCAGGCCGGCGAGGCGGGCTTCCTTGGCATGCCGCGCCGCCGGCGGCGGCGGAGTGGCGGATTGTCCTGATCGCCCGTCCGTGGAACCATCGGGCCAAGCAACGAATCGAAGGGAAACGCCATGGACGTAGGGATGATGATGGTCTTCACCAGCTACGGCTGGGAGGGCTGCTCCGACGACCGCGCCTGGAACGAGGAGATCCGGCTCGCCCGCATCGCCGCCGATTCGGGCTTCGATTGCCTGTGGTCGGCGGAGCACCACTTCAACGACTACTCCTTCGTGCCCGACAACATCCAGCTCATGACCTACCTGACGGCTCGGCATCCCAACATCGATGTCGGCACCGCGGCGGTCATCCTGCCGTGGCACAATCCGCTGCGGGTTGCCGAGAACGCCGCCGTGCTCGACATGCTGAGCGGTGGGGGGTTCCGCTTCGGCATGGGCCGCGGCCTGGCGCGGCGCGAGTTCGACGCCTTCGGCGTCGCGATGGACGAATCGCGCGGCCGGTTCGACGAGGCCGCGCCGATGATCGTCGAAGCGCTGCGGACCGGCTTCATCGAAGGCCACGGCCCCTACTACAAGCAGCCGCGCACGGAGATCCGTCCGCGGCCGAAGCATTCCTTCGAAAATCGCATCTATGCGGTGGCTTCGAGCGAGGACTCGGTCGATTCCGCCGCCAAGCTCGGTGCCCACATGGTGATGTTCGCCGACCGGCCATGGGAGATGCGCGCGCCGGTGATCGAGCGCGGCCGTGCGCTGCACCGGCAATATCACGGCACCGAGCCGCCGCGGATCATGCTCACCGAGTTCTGCGTCTGCGGCCCCAACGCCGCGTCGATCGAGGACGAGGCGCGCCGCTACCAGGGCAAGTTCGTCGAGAGCAACTTCTATCACTACGAATTCCTGGGCGAGCACTTCAAGACGGTGAAGGGCTACGATTCCTACCAGCAGAAAGCCGATCTCGCGCGCAAGGCCGGCGGGCTCGAAGGCGCGATCAACGGCTTCATGCAGGCGGCGAGCTGGGGCACGCCCGACAAGATCCTGCGCGGGCTCGAGGCGCGGCGGAAGCTGCTGGGCGACTTCGAGATGAATGTCGCCTTCCGCTTCGGCGGCACGCCTTACGAGGTTTCCGAGCGCGGCCTCAAGCTGTTCGCCAAGGAGGTCCTGCCGGTGGTGAAGAAGTGGGGTCCGGCCGCGGCGCCGGCCACCCAGGCCGCCGAATAGCGGAGGACGCCATGCCGCTCGCCAGGAAGTACCTGTTCGTCGTCAGCATGGACGTGCAGGCCGACAAGGAAGCGCTGTTCAACGAGGTCTACGACACCGAGCACGTGCCGCTGCTGCAGAAGGTGCCGGGAGTCGGCGCCGTGACGCGGCTGCGGACGGTGCCGGCCGCCTTCAACATCGGCGGCGAGCGCAAGGTCCTCGACGGCGCGGGGATGGCGCACTACGTGGCGATCTACGAGATCGACAGCCCCGACGTGCTGCTGAGCCGGGAATGGGCGGCCGCCGGCGAGCAGGGCCGCTGGCCCGCCGAGGTGCGCCCGTTCACCTTCAACCGCAGCCACGTGGTGCGCGAGGTGATCTGAAGGCTGGGAAGCGGCAATGTCCGCCGTCGGGGCACAGCAATCGTCGGAAGCCGCCAAGCCTTTCCGGCCACCGTAAGGGGCAGGCAATCGCCACAGCGGAGTTGCGACGCCCCGCGCCCCTCCGTTGGCGATCAGCAGCCCCGCGACGCGACATAGTGCTCGATGCTCGAGCGCGTTCCCGATTGCCAGATCCTCCGCAAGGCGAGGCAGAAAGTGTCCCGGAAGCGTCGGTGGGTCGGCAAGTCGCCGTAGATGTCGCGCATCTGAAGCCAGAGCTCAGGGGCGTCCTTTGCCCGCCGCGCCTGCGCCGTCAGACGCGACCAGTCCGGATCGTTCGGCGCGATGGCGTGCCGGCTTTCGCTCTCGCCGTAGCAGTAGCGGCACCACAGGGCGCTGATCAGCGCGAGGCCGTCGATGGGCCGCTCGGCCCGCAGGGCATCGCGCAGCGTCGGCAGGATGAACTTCGGCTGGCGGTTGGAGCCGTCCTGGCAGAGCCGGCGAATCGTATCGCCGATCTTCGGATTGGCGAAGCGACGCTCGATCGTACGCTTGTATGCGGCGAGATCGGTGTCCGGCACCGGCGGCACGACGGGGATGACCTCGTCGTCGAGGAGGGCCGAGAGGAAGCGCGCGATCTGAACGTCCTGCATCGCCTCATGGACGAAATGGATGTCGAGCAGGCCGGCGGGATAGGCGATCGCGGCGTGGCCGCCGTTGAGGATGCGGATCTTCATCAGCTCGAAGGGCGCGACATCGGCGACGAACTGCACGCCCACCTGCTCCAGCCGCGGACGGCCGGCCGGAAAATGGTCCTCCAGCACCCATTGCCGGAAGGCTTCGCAGAAGACCGGCCTGGCATCGTCGATGCCGAAGTCCTCGCGCAGCGCCCGGCGTTGGCGATCCGAGGTTGCCGGCGTGATGCGGTCGACCATGCCGTTGGGAAAGGCGACACTGTCGCGAATCCAGCGCGCATCGGCGGGATCGATCAGGTCCACCAGCCCGGCGACCGCATGGGCCGCGACATGCCCGTTGCCGGGAAGGTTGTCGCAGGACATCACGGTGAACGGCGGCGTGCCGGCCGCGCGCCGTTGCAGCAGGCCGCGTGCGATCAGGCCGAAGGCAGTTTTCGGATGGGCGAGGCGATCGGTGGCATCGGCGAGGATGTCGGGATGGTCGGGCGCGAAGGCCTGCGTCGCCGGATCGATATAATAGCCGCCCTCCGTGACGGTCAGCGACACGATCCGCGTGCGCGGATCGACGAGGCGCCGCAGGATCGCCGCACCATCGCCCGGCGCGATGAAGTCGATCATCGCGCCCGTGACGCGCGCCTGCGAACGGTCGGCCTCCTGGGTCACCACCGTGGTCAGGAAGTCCTGCGGGACGAGATCGCGCGCCATCCCGGCATCGCTCTCGCGCACACCGGTCCCGACGATCGCCCAGTCGCGATCGAGCCCCCGCTCGAACAGCTCGTCGAGATAGGCAGCCTGATGGGCGCGGTGGAAATTGCCGACGCCGATATGGACGATGCCTGGGCTCAATTCGCCCGCGCCGTAGCCCGGAACGCCGACCGCCGGATCGAGTTGCCCCAGTGTCGCTCGCGACAGGCGCGCCGCCATGGCTCAGCCTTTCCGCGCGGAACGAAGCTGCAGGGCGAGATCGGGACGATCGCTGGTGATCTGGGAGATCGGCTGGCCGAACCAGAAGTCGAGATCGCGCACCGTGTTGACGACCCAGGCGCCCAGCCTGTCGCGGCCGACGATGCCGACGGCGCGATCGACGGCGAGCCGCAGCATCGAGTGCTCGACGGCGATGATGCAGCCGAGATCGACGAACCGCCGCAAGGTCCGGTCGACGCCGCCGAAGGTCTCGCAGGAGCGGCGATCGATCGAGGCCAGGCGGCGCATGCCCGGCGCCTTGTCCCTGATCTCCTCGAGAACCTCGGTGACGAAGCAGGTCAGCACCACGCGCGAGGCCATCCCGCGCGCCTCGACCAGCGCGATGACCTTGTCGAGCAGCCCGTCATAGGGATTGCCGAAGGCATCCATCTTCATCTCGATCTCGAGCTCGATCCCGGTCGGACCGAAGACGTCGAGGACCTCCGGCAGCGTGGGAATCGTCTCCCCGACCGTGTCGTCGAGCCGGACCCGGGCGAGGGCCTCGCGCGACAGGCGCGCCACCGGCCCGGTGTGATCGGTGGTGCGGTCGAGCACGGGGTCGTGGATCACCATGATCTCGCCGTCGCTCGACAGGTGGACGTCGAGCTCGACGGCATCGACGCCGAGGGCGCGGGCGTTGCGGAAGCCGCCGAGGCTGTTCTCCGCCCAGAGGTTGCGCGCGCCGCGATGACCGATGATCCGCATGTCGATGAGCCTTGCCTGCCTGTTGGCTGTTACTTGCCGCTGTCCACCAGCCCCTTCACGAACCAGCGCTGCAGGACGAGGATGACGATGGTCGGCGGCAGCATCGTCAGGAAGGCCGCGTTCATGAGCAGGTGCCAGGTCGGCAGCGAATCGCTCTGCGGCATCAGCTTCTTCAGGCCGACAACGGCATTGGCCATGGCCGGCTCGGTGGTCAGCAGCAACGGCCACAGATACTGGTTCCAGCCCATCAGGAAGAGGATGATCGCCAGCGCCACGATGTTCGAGCGCGACAGCGGCAGCAGGATCGCCGTGAAGAACTGCCAGGGCGTCGCGCCGTCGATGCGGGCCGCCTCGCAGAGCTCGTCCGGGACGGTGAGGAAGAATTGCCGGAAGAGGAAGGTGGCGGTGGCCGAGGCGATCAGGGGCAGGATCAGGCCGGGATAGGTGTTGACCAGGTTCCAGTCGAGCTCGGCCAGGACCTCGATGCCGAGCCAGGCGCCGATCCCGTTGAGCGGCAAGGCGACGTTGGCGGCGGATTCGTAGGTCGGCACGATGCGCACCTCGATCGGCAGCATCAGCGACATGAAGATCAGCCAGAAGGCGGTGAGCCGGAAGGGGAAGCGGAAGTAGGTGACGGCGAAGGCGGCGATCACCGAGACGGCGAGCTTCCCGACGGTGATGCCCGTGGCGATGATGAAGGAGTTGAGCAGCAGGCGGCCGAAATTGGCGTTGCTCAGCACGGTCTGCATGTTGGCGAGGAACTGGCTGCCGGGCAGCCAGGACATCGGCACGCGCATGATCTCCTGCTGCGAGAGCGAGCCGGTGACGAAGACGAAATAGATCGGCAGGCAGACGAGCACCGCGCCGACCAGCAGGATGACATGGCAGAGGATGTCGATGACCGGGGTGCGCTCGTACATCGGCCTAGACGTTGTAGTTCACGCGGCGCTCCACGAACCGGAACTGCGCGAAGGTCAGGAGCAGGGCGAGCGCCATCAGCACCACCGACTGCGCGGCGGAGGAGCCGAGATCGAGCGTGACGAAGCCGTCCTGGTAGACCTTGTAGACCAGGATCGAGGTGGCGCCGGCGGGGCCGCCGCGCGTCGTCGCGTCGATGATGGCGAAGGTCTCGAACAGGCCGTAGACGAAGTTGATCACGATCAGGAAGAACAGCGTCGGCGCGATCATCGGCATCGAGATGCGCAGGAAGCGCTGGATCGGCCCCGCACCGTCGATATTGGCGGCTTCGAGGATCGACTGGGGCACCGCGAGCAGCGCGGCGACGAGGAAGATATAGTTGTAGCAGATGTGCTTCCACGAGGCTGCCATCACCACCAGCGCCAGCGCATGCCAGGAGTTGCGGTTGGGGTCCCAGTCCAGGCCGAGCCCCTGCAGCATGTGCGCGACGGGGCCGACGCGGGGATTGAACAGGAAGGCGAGCATGATGCCGGCGATCGCCGGGGCGATGGCGTAGGGCAGAAGCAGCACGGTGCGGTAGGCGCCGCGGCCGCGCAGGATGTGGTTCGAGGCGAAGGCGAAGAGCAGCGCGAACGACAGCGTCAGCACGTTCTGCGCGAGGGTGAAGATCACCGTGACCCGGGCCGAGGACCAGTAGACGCTGCTGCTGAACAGCCGCTCGAAATTCTGGAAGCCGACCCATTTTACGGTCGCGCCGAACGGATCGGTGAGCTGGAACGCCTGGATCAGCGCCCGGGCCGACGGGATGAAGAAGAACAGCAGCAGGATGAAGAGCTGCGGTGCCAGCAGCCAGACGGGCAGGCGCCATTCGCGGAAATGCGCGCGCTTCAGCCCGCTTTCGGCCGACGCGCCGCCGGCGCCTCTGATGAAGAGGCGCCGGAAAGGCTGGCGGAGGCGCAGGCCGCCGCCGCCAGCCGCCACACTCAGCGCAGGCGTGCTACTTCTTCCCGGCATTGAGCTGTTCGTAGCGGCGCAGCGATTCGTTGCCGCGCGTGGCGGCATCGTCGAGCGCCTGCTGCACCGGCTTCTTGCCGAGGAAGGCGGCCGAGACCTCTTCCATGATCGCGACGTTGATCTGGTTGCTGTTGCCGATGCGGAAGCCGAGGGAATTGTCGCTCGGCGTGCCGCGCATCAATTGCAGCACGGCGATCTCGCGCGTCGGGTTCTTCTGGTAGTAGCCCTGCGCCTTGGCCGCCTCGTAAGCCGCGGTCGTCACCGGCACGTAGCCCGTCGCCTGGTGCCACCAGACCTGCGTGTCGGTCTTGGCGAGGAAGTCGTAGAAGGCGGCGACCGCCTTGTACTTCTCCGGCGTATGGCCCTTCAGGGTCCACAGCGCGGCGCCGCCGATGACGCTGTTCTTCGGCGTGACGCCCTGCTCGTAAGGCAGCTCGGCCGCGCTCCAGTCGAACTTCGCGGCCGCGACGACGGCGGCATGCGCGGCGGTCGAGGCGATGATGCTCGAGCATTCGCCGGAGGTGAAGAGCTGGGTCGGGATGATGCCCTGGCCGGCGATCTGCATCACGCCGGACGACACCAGGCGCTTCATCCGCTCGACCTGGCCGACCAGCTTGCCCTTGTTGAAGACGAAGGTCGTATCGAGGCCGTCCATGCCGTTGCGCTTGGTGGCATACGGGATGTCGTTCACCGCGCTGTAGTTCTCGAGGAAGCTCCATTCGTAGTCGCCGGGCAGGACCATCGCGCACTTCGAGACGCCCTTGGCCTTGATCGCGTCGAGCTGGGGCTCCAGCTCCTGCCAGGTCGCGCCGGGCTTGTCGAAGCCGGCCGCCTTGAAGTGGTCGCGGTTGTAAAACAGGATCGGCGTCGAGGAATTGAACGGCATCGCCTGCAGCTTGCCGTCCATCGCGTAGTAGCTGACGACCGGCGCGATGAACTTCGAGACGTCGATCGGATGGCCCTGCTGCGCCATCAGCTCGCTGGTCGGCACGATCGCGCCGGAATTGACCATGGTCAGGAACGAGCGCTCGTTCGACTGCACGATCTCGGGCTGGCGCTTGGCGCGGTAGGCCGCGATCGTGGCGTTCAGCACCTCGTCGTAGTTGCCCTTGGCGACCGGCTTGACGACGAAGTCCTTCTGCGACTCGTTGAACTTCTTGACCAGCTCCTCGACGCGCTCGCCGAGGGCGCCGCTCATGGCATGCCAGAACTCGATCTCGGTGGCCGCCTGCGCGGAGCCGAGCCCCGCCAGCAGCAGCCCGGCGGCAATGCCGAGCGCACGATAGATGGGTCGCATATCAAGCCTCCCTTTGGTTCTGCGAGCATATGCTCTTCACCAAAGCATATGCTCAGGCGGCATTGTGTCAACCTTCCGTGACGGTTCGATGTCGCCGGATCGATCAGTCCGCGAGCAGGGCGCGGGCGGTGTCCTCGTCGGTGACGACGCCATTGACGATCCTCCCGGTCAGGGCCGCGCGCAGCGGCGCGACCTTGGCCGGGCCCTGGCCGATGCAGATGCGCAGGCGGGCGCCGCCCGCTTCCGGCGGCACGCTGGTCACGCGCAGGTTGGTGCCGCGGTCGAGCAGGCGGCCTTCGGCATCGAAGACCCAGCCGATCACCTCGCCGACCGCGCCGTGGCGGACCATCTCGAGCAGCTCGCCGCGGGTCATGAAGCCGTCGCGATAGAGCACGGCGTCCTCCCCGATCTGGCTGATGCCCATGATCCAGAGATCGGCCTCGCCGGCGATGGCGCGGACGCGCCGGACCGCCTCGATCTCGATGAGCTGCGTGCGCTCCTCGGGGCTCGAGACGTAGAGCGGCAGCGGCATCGGGAAATGCTGCGCCTTCGTGATCTCGGCGAGCTTGACCAGCGTGTCGAAGCGGCTGGCCGACCCGTCCGGCGATATGGTGCCGACCAGCGACACCAGCCGATGCAGCGGACAGGCCATCGGCGGAACGCGCTCGATGCTGGCGCGCATCGAGCGGCCGGTGCCGAGGGCCATGACCAGCGACTTGCGCGAGCGCAGCCACCGCTCGATCAGCACGCCGCCGAGCGCGGCGACGCCGGTCGCGCCGGTTTCCGCCGAGCCGTCGGACGGGGCGATATCGCACTGCTGGAGCTCGAAACGGTCGCGCAGCCGCGCGGCGAGATCCATGCAGGCGCTGATCGGATGGTTCATGCGGAAGCTGATCAGCCCCTCGCTGCGACAGAGCGAGACGAGGCGCTGGGCCGCCGGCCGCGAGATGTTCAGGATGCCCGCGATGTCGTCCTGGGTGCGGCCGGCGATGTAGTAGAGCCAGCCGGCCCGCGCTGCGTCGTCGAGGCGGTTGCTGTCGTTGTCGGCCATCGGGCGCCTCAGGCCATGGCCGGCGCGAGCGCAAGATCGCGCCAGGACTCGAAGAGGCGGTCGGCGCCGGCGGCGACAAGCGCCGGCCGCTGGTCCAGCACGGCGAAATGGCTGCCGGCCGCCAGCCCGTAGGCCGTCATGCCCGCCGCCTTCGCCGCCGTCACGCCGCTGACGCTGTCCTCGATCACCAGGCAGCGTTCGGGCGCGACGCCGCGCTCGCGCGCGGCCAGCAGGAACAGGTCGGGCGCCGGCTTGCCGCGTTGCACGCGCGTGGTGCTGAATATCCGCCCCTCGAAGAGGTCCCAGAGGCCCGCCGTGCGCAGGCAGAGCTCGATGCGTTCCTCGTCGCTGGACGACGCGACGCAATAGTCGCTGCCGAACGCCTCGACGGCCTCGCGTACGCCCTCGACCGCCTGGAGATGGCTGCGAAATGCGGAGAAGAGCCGCGCCCGCCAGTCCCGGGCAAAGTCGGCCGGGGCCGGACGGCCGGTCATCCTCTCGTAGTCCTCGACGACCGCGCCGGACGGCCTGCCGAGGTAGCGTTGCATGACCGCTGCCAAATCAAAGCCGGGATCGAAAGGCGAGAGAATATCGACCAGGATGCGGCAACCGATGACCTCGCTGTCGACGAGCACGCCGTCGCAGTCGAGGATGACGAGGCCGAAGGGCGAATCGGGTAAAGACATTGAGGGAGCCGATCTGGACAGATGCTCACACGAAGAGCATCTGCCCGACCTCCTGTCAAATTGGTTCCCTGTGCGCCTTTGGCGAAGGATTACCGGCTGT
Source organism: uncultured Rhodospirillales bacterium (assembly GCA_945957125.1). Classification (GTDB taxonomy): domain Bacteria; phylum Pseudomonadota; class Alphaproteobacteria; order Reyranellales; family Reyranellaceae; genus Reyranella. Next base: position 15,572 of record CAMFJT010000122.1, read on the forward strand.
CCATCTTCAGCGCCGCGATGAAGGCGGACTGCGGGATCTCCACGTCGCCGATCTGGCGCATGCGCTTCTTGCCCTTCTTCTGCTTCTCCAGCAGCTTCTTCTTGCGGCTGATGTCGCCGCCGTAGCACTTGGCCAGCACGTCCTTGCGCATCGCGCTGATCGTCTCGCGGGCGATCACGCGGCCGCCGATCGCCGCCTGGATGGCGATCTTGAAGAGCTGGCGCGGGATCAGGTCCTTCAGCCGCTCGCACAGCGCGCGGCCGCGGCTCTCGGCGGCGTTCTTGTGCACGATCATGCTCAGCGCATCGACCGGCTCGGAGTTGACCAGGATCGACAGCTTCACCAGCTCGCTCTCCTGGTAGCCGTCCATCTCGTAGTCGAAGCTGGCATAGCCGCGCGTCATCGACTTCAGCCGGTCGTAGAAGTCGAACACCACCTCGTTCAACGGCAGGCGGTAGATCGCCATGGCGCGCGTGCCGGCATAGGTCAGCTCGACCTGCTGGCCGCGGCGTTCCTGGCAGAGCGTCAGCACCGAGCCGAGATGCTCGTCCGGCGTGATGATCGTGGCCTTGATCCACGGCTCTTCCATGCTCTCGATCTGCATCGGGTCGGGATAGTCCGCCGGATTGTGCAGCTCGAGCTGCGTGCCGTCGGTCATCTTCACCTTGTAGACGACCGAGGGCGCGGTGGTGACGAGATCGAGGTTGAACTCGCGCTCCAGCCGCTCCTGGATGATCTCCAGATGCAGCAGGCCGAGGAAGCCGCAGCGGAAGCCGAAGCCCAGCGCCGCGCTGGTCTCGGGCTCGAAGTGGAACGAGGCGTCGTTGAGCCGCAGCTTGGCGAGCGATTCGCGCAGCGTCTCGAACTCCGCCGCGTCGGCCGGGAACAGGCCGCAGAACACCACCGGCACGGAGGGCTTGAAGCCCGCCAGCATCTCGCTCGCGGGCTTGCGATCGTCGGTGATCGTGTCGCCGACCTTGCAGTCGGCGATGGTCTTGATGCCGGCGATGATGAAGCCGATCTCGCCCGGGCCCAGCTCGGGCACGTCGGTCGCCTTGGGCGCGAAGATGCCGACCTTGTCGAGGTCGTAGGACGCGCCGACCGCCATCATGCGGATGCGCATGCCGCGCTTGAGCACGCCGTCCTGCACACGCACCAGCGTGACGACGCCGAGGTACGGGTCGTACCAGCTATCGACCAGCAGCGCCTTGAGCGGCGCGTTGCGGTCGCCCTTGGGCGGCGGCAGGCGCTTGACCATCGCCTCCAGCAGGTCGTCGATGCCGATGCCGGTCTTGGCCGAGACCTGGATCGCTTCCGACGTGTCGATGCCGACCACGTCCTCGATCTCCTTCGACACGCGCTCGGGATCGGCGGCCGGCAGGTCGATCTTGTTGAGGACGGGGATGATCTCGTGGTTGGCGTCGATGGCGTGATAGGCGTTGGCCAGCGTCTGCGCCTCGACGCCCTGGGAGGCGTCGACCACCAGCAGCGAGCCCTCGCAGGCGGCGAGCGAGCGGCTGACCTCGTAGGCGAAGTCGACATGGCCCGGCGTGTCCATCAGGTTCAGCACGTAGGTCCTGCCGTCCTGCGCCGGATAGTTGAGGCGCACGGTCTGCGCCTTGATGGTGATGCCGCGCTCGCGCTCGATGTCCATCGAATCGAGCATCTGGTCGTGGAACTCGCGCTCCGTCACCGCCCCGCAGCGCAGCAGCAGCCGGTCGGCCAAGGTGCTCTTGCCGTGGTCGATATGGGCGATGATCGAGAAATTGCGGATCAACGACAGGTCGGTCATCACATGCTCATTCGGTCAGGTGGCTCACCCCCACCCCGGCCCTCCCCCTGAGGGGGAGGGGGAGGGAGAAGAGATGGGAAACGCGCCTCTCAAGCTGCCTCCCCCTCAGGGGGAGGGCCGGGGTGGGGGTGACGCTTCAACCACGCAAGGTTGCTCCCGTTGCCTTGGCGACGGCCGCCACGATCTTGCCCGACACCGCCTCGATCTCCGCGTCGGTGAGCGTGCGCTCGACCGGCTGGAGGGTGACGGCGATGGCGAGCGACTTCTTGCCCTCGGGCACGCCCTTGCCGGCATAGAGATCGAACACGCGCGCGCCGGTGACCAGCGCCTTGTCGGCGTTGCGCGCGGCACGGACCAGCCGGTCGGCATCGACGCCGGCATCGACCAGGAACGCGAAGTCACGCTCCAGCGGCTGGAACGGCGACAGCACCAGCTTGGGCCGCGCCTTGGTCGCCTTCGCCTTGGGTAGCGGCGGGGCGTCGAGGAACACCTCGAACGCGGCGACCGGGCCCTTGAGGTCGGCGGCCGCGACGATCTCGGGATGGAGCTCGCCGAAATACGCCATCACCCGATCGCCCAGCCTGAGCACGCCCGAGCGGCCGGGATGGTACCAGTCCGGCGCGCCGGCCTGGGCCGAGAGCGTGTCCGGCGCGCCGATGGCGGCCAGCACGGCGAGCGCATCGGCCTTGGCGTCGAACGCGTCGACCGTCCGCGCCGGGCCGGACCAGTGCCGCGGCACGGCCATGTGATGGCGCAGGCCGGTCGCCATCATGCGCTGGCCGGTCGGCGTCGCGTCCTTGTATTGCGGCCCGACCTCGAACAGCGCGGGATCGGAGAGGCCGCGCGCCTCGTTGCGCGCCGCCGCGTCGATCAGGTTGGGCAGGATCGACGGCCGCATCGTGTCGAGCGTGGCGTCGATCGAGTTCAGCAGGCGCAAATCCTCCGCCCCGCCGCCGAAGCGCTCGGCCTGCCTGCGCGGCAGGAACGACCAGGTCACCGCCTCGTTCATGCCGCGCGCGGCGAGCGCCCGGCGCGCCTGCGGCGCGCGGCGCTGCATCGGGGAGCGCACCGGCTTGGAGGTCGCCGAGAGCGCGGGCAGCGACGTGGTCGGGATATGGTCGAAGCCATGCACCCGCGTGACCTCCTCGACGAGGTCGGCCTCGCCGATGATGTCCGGACGCCACGACGGCACCGCCGCGGTCCACGGCCCATTGCCGCTGACGCCGAAGCCCAGCTTGGCCAGGATGCCGGCGGTCTCCGCCGCCGGCACGTCGATCGCGGTCAGGGTCTTCACCCGGTCGGCGCGCAGCGTGTAGCTGCGCTGCCAGTCGGGCATCACGCCGCTGCGCGTGATCGCGCTCGCCTCGCCGCCGCACAGCTCGAGGATCAGGCGCGTGGCGACGTCGGTGCCCCATTCGACCGATTGCGGATCGATGCCGCGCTCGAAGCGGT
>CAMFJT010000123.1 GCA_945957125.1 uncultured Rhodospirillales bacterium
CGAGCGACTCCGGTATCGTCGTCTTGCCGGAGCGCGGGCGGGACGCCCGCGCTCCGGCAAGAGCACGATAAGCCAATCGATCAACCGTTATGACGGCCGGCACCTCGTCGAGCCTTCGCCCAGGGCCGCATGTCGCGCGAGGCCTGCGCGCCGGTCGCCGCGCGGAACAGTGCCTCCGCCGTCTGCTCGCCCGACCAGAGCGCGGCGTGGACGGTGCCGTACTCGACCGGCTCGGTCGCCTCGCCGGCGAAGAAGACGCGATTGCCGAGCGGTCGCGCGTGGGCTTCGCGGTCTTCCGCCGTGCTCCCGAGGCCGGGATAGGAGTAGCCGCCCTGCGACCACGGGTCGGACAGCCAGCGCGGATGAAGCATGCCTTCCGGCGCGGGAATGTCGTTGCCGAACATCTTGCGCAGGGAGGACATCGCGACCTCCTTCACCTCTTCCTCGCTCGCCGAGCGGTCGAGCCGCGCGGCAGTGGCGCCGTTGGAGAAGCTCAGCAGGATCGGCAGGCCGGTCTCGCCGACATGGCTCACCCAGGTGTTGAAGGTGCCGCGCCGGGTGGGACTGTCGGGCAGGCGGCCGAACCATTTCGGCTGCTCGGGCCAGAAGCGGTGCGGGAAACGCAGGTAGACCTTGCCGAGGACGCCGGCGCCATAGCCGATCCGGCCGATCGCCTTCTGCTGTTCCAGCGGCGGCAGCGGATCGAGCATGGGCAGGCCGGCGCGCAGCAGGCCGAGCGGCACGGCGATCACCGCCCGGTCGGCCTCGATGGTGGCGCCGCCCCTCAGGACCGCCGTGACGCCACGGTCGCTCCACGCCACGCGTTCGACGGGCGCGTTGCGCCAGATGAAGAGCGGACGCGCCGCATCGTCGACCAGAGAGACGTAGCCGCCCTTCGGCTGGGCGTTGCGCTCCAGCCCTTCGGTCGGCCACCATTCCTCCGCCGCGATCGCTTCATAGGGCGCGCCTTGCACGCCCTCGCTGCCCTCGACGAAGGAGGCGATCACCAGCTTGTCGATCCGCGGCAGCCAGCCGGCATGCAGCAGCGGATCGACCGCCTGCTTCACCGAGATCGATCGCGGCCCTTTCGACAGCGCCATCGCGCGGCTCTTCCAGCTCGCCCACGCCATCGCGGTGTTGAAGGCGGCGCGCCCCAGGAAGGCGCGCTTGCGCTGGCCGTCGCGTGTCTTGACCGTCGCGCGCTCGTCGATCAGCAGCCGGTCGCCCTGCGATTCGATCAGCTCGACACCGAGCTTCTCGCACCACAGCGTGAGCGGGTTGCCGTCGACGCCATGCACCCACGATCCGCCGAGATCGAGCGGCGCGCCGAGCGAACCGTCGGTCCAGGTCCGGCCGCCGACGCGGGGCCGCGCCTCGAGCACGGTGACCCTGAAGCCCGAGTCGTGCAGCAGACGCGCGGCGACCAGGCCCGCCATGCCCGCCCCCACCACGACGACGTGCTCGGTCTTGCCCACGCCCATCGACCACGAGCCGGTGGCCGTCATTCGCGCACCAGCTCAGGCAACTGCTTCATGTCGGTGAACAGGAAACCGCCGGCCGCTCCCAGCGAATCGCGGTCGGCATAGGGTGCTCCGGCATAGGCCAGCGCCCGCATGCCCGCGAGCCGCGCCGCCTGCACACCGGGCACCGAATCCTCGACGACGACACAGTCGAACGGCTGCACGTCCATCGCGATCGCCGCGTGCAGGAAAAGGTCGGGGAACGGCTTGCCGCGCGGCACCTGGCTCGCACTGAAGATCCGGCCCTCGAACAGGTCCCACAGGCCGGTGAGGCCAAGCGTGAAGCGCATCTTCTCCGGCGAACCCGAGCTTGCCACGCAGGTCGCCAGCCCGTCCGCCTGCAAAGCCAGCACGGCCTCCCTCACGCCGGGCACCGGCTGCAACGGCGCGTCGCGGAAGCTCTGGTAGGTGACCGCCTGCATCTTCTCGAGGAAATCGTCCGGCAGCTTGCGGCCGAGTTCGGCCTCGACGATCTCGAAGCACGATTTCAGCGACCGCCCCATCAGGCGGCGCATCGTCTCCTCGACCGTCCAGTCTAGGCCCTGCGCCTTCAGCGCCCGGGAAAAGCTCGCATTGGCCAACGGCTCGCTGTCGACCAGAACGCCGTCGCAATCGAAGATGACCAGCAACGCCCAACCTTCCTGTGGCCTTCTCCCACCCGGAAGGAAGCCCTCATTCTCCTCCCCCGTTTTACGGGGGAGGCCGGGTGGGGGAAAGCCTCAGTACGGCCGGTCGCCGGCGACCGTCACGCGGTTTCCGCTGCGGGTATGCGGCCAGTAGTCCCACATGGCCCGGTGCTGGACGCAGCGATTGTCCCAGAAGGCGATCGAGTTCTCCTGCCAGCGGAAGCGGCACTGGAACAGCGGGTTTTCCATGTGCTGGTAGAGATAGCTCAGGATGCCGTCGCTCTCGTCGCGCGGCACGCCGACCAGCCCGCGCGTGAAGCCGCGATTGACGAAGAGGGCCTTCTTGCCCGTTACCGGGTGCGTGCGCACCACCGGATGCTCGGAGCGCGGATACTTGTCCTTGTCGATCACGCCGTAGTTCTTGTAGAGCCCGCGATAGACCGATTCGCCGTCGTGGATGGCGGTGAGGCCATCGAGATAGGTCTTCATCCGGTCCGAGAGCGCCTCGTAGGCGGCGTACATCGAGGCGAACAGCGTGTCGCCGCCCTTGGGCGGGCACTTCTTGATGTAGAGGATGCTGCCCATCGGCGGCTCGAGGTCGCAGCTTACGTCCGAATGCCAGCCCTCGCCATTGGCGCGCGGCGAATCCTTGTCGGCATGGATGATCATCACTTCCGGCCGCCCCGCCTCGTGCGGCGCGGCGGGATGGACGTGCAGATCGCCGAACAGGCGCCCGAAGGCGGCATGCTGGTCGAACGTGATGTGCTGGTCGCGGAAGAAGATCACGCTGTTCTCGGCCAGCGCGCGATGGACCTCGTCCTGCTGGCGGTTCGACAGCGGCTGGCTGAGGTCGATGCCGGCGATCTCCGCGCCGATGATCGGCGTCATCTTGTCGACGCTGATCGTCTCGTAGGGGGCGCTCTCGTCGGCGACGTGACGAATGCGCGGGCCGGCGTTGCCTCTCAGCGATCCTTGCATGGCAGTCTCCTATTCGACCTTGATGTTGGCACGATGGATGATCCGGCCCCAGCGCTCCTTCTCGGCGCGCGTGAAGGCGGCGAACTCGTCGGGGCTCATCAGCCTGGGCCCGGAGCCCATCGCCTCGAGCCGGGCGAGCACGTCGGGTTTGGCGGCCACGGCGCGGACGTCGGCATTGATCTTCTCGACGATCTCGCGGGGCGTGCCCCTGGGCACGTAGAGTCCGGTCCAGGTGGTCAGCAGAACCTCGGGCAGCCCGGCTTCCGCCGCGGTCGGCACGTCGGGCAGAGGCGGATAGCGCGTCGTGTCGGTCACGAGCAGGCCCTTCAGCGCGCCGCGCTCGATCGCGAGCTTGGCGTTGATCGTATCGATCATCATGAAGGTGAGCAGGCCGCTCTGCACATCGGGGATGGCCTGCGGGTTGCTCTTGTAGCCGACATAGACCGCCTCGACTCCGGCCGCCATCTTGTAGAGCTCGGAAGCCACGCGCGCGGGCAGAGCGCCGGCACCGTAGTTGTGCTTGCCCGGCTCGGCCTTGAGCTTCGCGGTCAGCTCACCAGCGGTATTGATCGGGCTTTTGGCATCGACCAGCAACACGAACGGCGAGGTGCCCAGCCGGGTGATCGCCTCGAAGCTCTCGATCGGATCGTAGGGCAGCTTGTCGTAGATCGCCGGATTGACGATCTGGGTCATCGCCGAGGTGGCAAAGATCGTGAGCCCGTCGGGCTTCGAACGCGCCACGGCCTCGGCGGCCGGGATGCCGTTGCCGCCGCCCTTGTTGTCGACCACCACCGGCTGGCCCCACATTGCCGACAATGCTTCGGCATAGACACGCGCGCCGATGTCGGTGGCAGCGCCGGCCGGGAACGGCACGACCAGCGTGACGCGGCCGGAGGGGAACTTCTGCGCGCGCGCCACCGCGGGCGCCGCGACGATCGCGGCTGCGGCGGTCCTCAGGATCTGGCGGCGTGCAAACATGTTTCCTCGAAGTTCTTGCTTGCCCGGACCATAGTTCGCTCATCGCCGGATTTCTGCAGCGACATCGACAAAATCCGTAATACGGAATAGCCTCGAAGCTGCTCGAACCATTCGTATTTGAACACGATGACCCCACTCGTCGTTCTGAGCGCAGCCAAAGACCTTGCGCCAACCCCACGGTCCGTGCCTGATCGTTCGGTGAGGTCTTTCGCTGCGCTCGGGACGACAAGGGCCCGGAACCTCGCCCCGTCATGATCGAGCCCGTCGGCCGCTGCTTCGCCGTCATGGAGGCGCTGAGCCGCCGGCCGCAAGGGACCATCGCGGCCCTCGCGTCGGAAACCGGCCTTCCGCGTCCCACGGTCGTGCGCCTGCTGCAGACCCTCGTCGAGCTGGGCTACGCGACGCGCGTGTCGCGCGACATGGGCTATCGCCTGACCGACAAGGTGCTGGGCCTCGCCCAGGGCATCCGCTTCGTCGACCATCTCGTCGATGCCGCCGCGCCGCACATGAGCGCGTTCACGCGAGCCTACGGCTGGCCACTCTATCTCGGCACGATCAGCAATCGCGCCATGACGATCCGCCATTCGACGGCGGCGGAAAGCCCGATGTCGTTCGAGCGCGCGGCGCTGCAGCGGCGCAGCCCGATCCTGTCGAGCGCGCTCGGGCGCGCGTGGCTCGCCTTCTGCTCGACCGAGGAACGCCGCGCGGTCCTGCGCGATCTCGGCGTGCGCCAGGACACCAGGCTGGCGGCTGCCTTCGAGCGCATCCGGCAGGACGGCGTTGCCTTCACCGTGCTGCCGCGTTCCGGGCGCCTGCAGGGAATCGGGGTCGCCATCCGCAAGGGCGAGCGGGTCATGGGCTGCCTGTCGATGCGCTTCATCCGCTCGGCGATGACGGAAGAGGAAGCCGTCCGGCGTTATGCGGCGCCGCTGAACGCGCTCGCCGTGGCCATTGCCACCGATGCGGAGCGCTAGGCACAATCGGCGGCAAAGCAGAACGCAACGGAGGAATCATGAAGCCGCAGGACGTGATGAGCCATCCGGCCACCGTGCTGACCGATGCGCAACGCCGCGCCTTCTTCGAGAACGGATTCGTGGCGTTGCCCGGCTACGTGCCGGAACACTGGCTCGCGCGCCTGCGCGCGGCGATGGCGGAACTGCTCGAGCGCAGCCGGAGCAAGACGGCGACCGACAGCATCTACGTGCTCGAGGAAGGCCATTCGGCCGAGACCCCGCGGCTGCATCGCGTCGCCAGCCCGCAGGACCAGCATCCGACCTTCTGGCAGTTCATGACCGATCCGATCATGACCGACCTGGCCGCCGACGTGGTCGGGCCGGACGTGATGTTCCATCATGCCAAGCTCAACGTGAAATCGGGCAAGGGCAGCCGCGGCTTCAGCTGGCACCAGGACATCCCGGCCTGGCCGCACACCGATTTCAGCCCGGTCACGATCGGCATCTACCTCGATGGCTGCACCGACGACCAGGGGCCGCTCACCGTCGCCGAAGGCAGCCACGAGGGACCGCTGTTCTCGATGTACGACGATGCCGGAAACTACGTCGTGAAGATCCCCGACCGCGAGCTCGGATGGCTCACCGAGGACAGGATCCGGCGCATCACCGGCGGGCCGGGCACCACGCTGCTGCTGAACTGCCGGGCCGTGCACGGCTCGGCGCCCAACAAGGCCGAATCCGCGCGACCGCTGCTGCTGCCGGTCTATTCCTCGGCCGACTCGTTCCCTTACACGCCGAGCCCGATCCCCAGCCCGCACCAGGGCGACATCGTGCGCGGCAGGCCCGCGCGCTTCGCCAGCTTCGACACCCGCCCCGTCGAGATGCCGCCCGATTGGCGCGGTGGCTACAAACCGGTCTGGGTCCACAAGAACAACGACACGAAACCGTACTGAGGCGGAAATCCATGCGTCTCTACGTAACGCCTGCCTCGCCCTGGGTCAGGCGGGTCAGGGTGACGATCCTGGAGCTCGGACTCGAGGACCGCTTCGAGTTCGTGCAGACCAGGTGGCCGCACAGCTGGGGGACGCGGACCGTCACGACCCTCGCCCCCGACTTCACGGCGGCCACGCCCGTGGCGCGCATTCCGGCACTTGTCGCCGACGGCATCACGCTCACCGACTCCCACGCGATCTGCGACTATCTGAATGCCGAGCTCGGCGGCTATCGCCTGCTCCCCCGCGAAGGCGCCGCGCGATGGCAGGCGCTGGCGACGATGGCGATCGCCAACGGCATCATCGAGGCCCAGATCGCGCGGCGCGCCGAGCTGCTGCGCACCGGCCCGGACCGCTCGGACGACTTCATCGCCAAGATGCGCGACCGGCAGATGCGCTGCCATGCGGCACTGGAGGCGCAACACCTGCCGTCGTTCGGCGACGCGTTCGACCTGGCACAGATCACCACCGCCGTGGCCTGCGGCTACGACGACTGGCGCTACGGTCCCGACTGGCGCGATGCGGCCCCCCGGCTGGCGGCCTGGTACGACTCCGTTGCCGGACGACCGTCGCTCGAGAGCACGAAGCCCGCCGAAACGCCGCAGCGCTGAACTTTCCTTCGTGTGCTTGGTCGGTCAACGCAGGTGGCACGCCACGTGGTGGCCCGGCGCGACCTCGCGCAGCGGCGGTGACGTGACCTTGCAGTCGGCGACCGCATAGGGGCAGCGGGTGTGGAAGTGGCAGCCGGGCGGCGGCTTGGCGGGGCTCGGCACGTCGCCCTGCACGATTGCCTTCTTGCGCCGGGCGCGGCGCGGGTCGGGGGCGGTCGCGGCGGCGAGCAGCGCCTCGGTGTAGGGATGAAGCGGGCGGGCGAACAGCGCGCGCTTGGGCGCGAGCTCGACGATGCGGCCGAGATACATCACCGCGATGCGATGGCTGATGTGGCGCATCACGGCGAGGTCGTGGCTGATGAAGAGGTAGGCCAGCCCCCTCTCCTCCTGCAGGTCGATCAGCAGGTTCAGCACCTGCGCCTGCACCGACACGTCGAGCGCGGAGACCGGCTCGTCGGCAACGATCACGTCGGGACCGACCGACAGCGCCTTGGCGATGCCCAGGCGCTGGCGCTGCCCGCCTGAAAACTCGTGCGCGAACTTGCGCATCGCGTCGGCTCGCAGGCCGACCCGCTGGAACAGGGCGGCGACCCGCTCGTCGCGCTCCCTGCCACGGGCGATGCCGAAATTCTCCAGCGGCTCGCCCACGATCGTTCCGGCCGCCAGGCGCGGATTCATCGAGGAATACGGATCCTGGAAGATCGTCTGGATGCGTCGGCGATGCTGCCACATCGCACCGGGCTTCAGCGCGGTGATGTCTTCGCCGCCCAGCACGATCCGCCCGGCCGTGGGCTCGATCAGCTTGAGGATGGTCTTGCCGACCGTCGACTTGCCGCAGCCCGATTCCCCGACAAGGCCCAACGTCTCGCCCCGTGCGATGGCGAAGCTGACGCCGTCGACCGCCTTCACCTCCCCGACCCGCCGCTGCAGCAGCCCGCCATGGATCGGGAAGTGCTTCACCAGCCCGTCGACCTCGAGCACGCTCACCGCACGGTCTCCCAGCAGGCAACAGTATGGCCGCCGCCAATGTCGACGACCGGCGGCGCCGTCGCCCGGCAGCGCCCGGTGGCCAGCTCGCAACGCGGCGCGAAGGCGCAACCGACGATGGGCTGCGTGAGACGCGGCACGAGACCCGGGATTTCCTGCAGACGCGGCCGCCGGCCGCCTTCCTCGACATCGACGTCGAGCCGCGGGATGGCCCGCATCAGGCCGCGCGTATAGGGATGCTGCGGGTCGTCGAACAGCGCCTCGACCGGCGCCTCCTCGACCTTGCGCCCGGCATACATCACCACGACCCGCTGCGCTGTCTCGGCGATGACGCCGAGATCGTGCGTGATCAGCACGATCGCGGTGCCGGTCTTCTCCTTGAGGTCGACCATCAGGTCGAGGATCTGGGCCTGGATGGTGACGTCGAGCGCGGTGGTCGGCTCGTCGGCGATCAGGACCTGCGGATCGCAGGAGAGCGCCATGGCGATCATCACCCGCTGCCGCATGCCGCCGGAAAGCTGGTGCGGATATTCGTCGAGCCGGCGGCGCGGATCGGCGATGCGCACCAGGTCGAGCATCTCGCACGCCCGCTCGCGCGCCGCTTTCTTCGAGGCCCCGGTGTGACGCACGACGTTCTCGGCGATCTGCGTGCCGACCGTGAGCACCGGGTTGAGGCTGGTCATCGGTTCCTGGAAGATCATCGAGATGCGATGGCCGCGCAGGCGCTTCATCGCCTCTTCCGGCAGCGTCGTCAGCTCCTCGCCCGCGAAGCGGATCGAGCCGCCGCAGATGCGGCCGGTCTCGGGCGGGATCAGGCGGAGGATCGAGAGCGCCGTCACCGACTTGCCGCAACCCGATTCGCCCACGATGCCCAGCGTCTCGCCGCGCGCGAGGTCGAACGACACACCGTCGACGGCACGCACCACGCCGTCGAGCGTATCGAACTGGGTCGCCAGGTCGCGGACCTCGAGGATGGCGCTCACAGCCGCCTCGCCAGGCGCGGATCGAGCCGGTCGCGCAGGCCGTCGCCCAGCAGGTTCACCGCCAGCACGGTGAGCGCCAGGAAGGCGCCGGGAATCAGGATCGTCCATGGCGCGATCTGGAAGAAGCTGCGGCCCTGGGCGATGATGTTGCCCCAGCTCGGCACCTCCAGCGGCACGCCGGCGCCGAGGAAGCTGAGGCTCGCCTCGATCAGCATGGCGGAGGCGCAGACATAGGTCGCCTGCACGATCAGCGGCGCCAGCGTGTTGGGCACGACGTGGCGTCCCAGCAGCCGGGCGTTCCGCGTGCCGCCGGCGATGGCGCTTTCGATGTAGGGCTGGGCGCGGATCGACAGCACGACCGCGCGCACCACGCGCACGATGCGCGGCACCTCCGGGATGACGATGGCCACGATCACGATGGCGAGGCCGGGCCGCGTCAGCGTGATCAGGGCGATGGCGAGCAGGATCGAGGGGATCGCCATCACCCCGTCCATGATGCGCATGACGATGCCGTCGACGCGGCGGAAGTAACCGCAGGCCAAGCCGAGCGCCAGGCCCAGAGCGCTCGAGATCGCCGCGACCGTCAGGCCGACGATCAACGACACGCGCGCGCCGTAGACGGTGCGGGTGAAGACGTCGCGGCCGAACTGGTCGGTGCCGAACCACCAGCGCTCCGAGGGCGGGCGCAGGCGGTTGACCGGCGCGATCTTGAACGGATCGCCGACGAAGGACGGCCCGATCGCGGCAACCGCGATCAGCAGCAGCAGCAGCACCGCGCCGAACGTGACGGTCGGGTTGCGCCGGATCGCCGTCGCCAGCGAGAAGCGGCGCGGCGGCAGCGGGAGGTCTTCGGCCAGCGCCGTCATGCGCTGGGACCGCGCCATTCCGTGGCGCTCAGCATCATGAAATGAGCGCCACGGAGTGGCGCGGTCCCAGCCATGGACAGATCGCTCATCAGTACCGGATCCGGGGATCGAGGAAGGCGTAGGAGATGTCGATCATCAGGTTGACCAGCACCTTGGCCGCGGCGAACACCAGGATCAGGCCCTGCACGATCGGATAGTCGCGCTTCAGCACGGCATCGACGGTCAGGCGGCCGAGGCCGGGGATGTTGAACACCGTCTCCGTGATCACCACCCCGGATATCAGCAGCGCGATGCCGATGCCGATCACGGTGACGATCGGTACCGCGGCGTTCTTCAGCGCATGCAGCAGGAGCACGCGATCGGTCGCCAGCCCCTTGGCGTTGGCGGTACGGATGTAGTCCTGCTGCAGCACCTCGAGCATCGAGGCCCGCGTGATGCGCGCGATGAGCGCCATGTAGGTGATGCCGAGCGCCACCGAGGGCAGGATCAGGCTCTGCGCGAACGGCCAGAGCCCCTCGGCGATCGGCACGTAGCCCTGCACCGGCAGGAGCTGCCATTGCACGGCAAAGAAATAGATCAGCACATAGGCCAGCACGAAGCCCGGCATGGCGAAGCCCAGCACGGCAAATCCCATGACCAGCCGGTCGACCAGCTTGCGCGCTTTCCAGGCGGCGACGACGCCGATCGGGATGGCGAGCGCGACCGCGACGAACAGCGTCGACAGCGTCAGCGCCAGGGTCGGCTCGAGCCGTTGCGCGATCAGCCGCGTGACAGGAAGATTGGAAAAGATCGAGACGCCGAGGTCGCCGCGCGCCAGGCCCCACACCCAGACCGCGAACTGCTCGGCCATCGGCCGGTCGAGCCCGAGCTTGGCGCGGACGGCGGCGATGGCCTCGGTGGTCGCGTCGTCGCCCGCGATGATCGCGGCCGGATCGCCCGGCGCGAAGCGCAGCAGGAAGAAGACGAACAGCGCCACCACGGCCATCACCGGCACGACCGCGAACAGGCGCCGGACGATGTACGCAGTCATGCGCTGGGACCGCGCCACTCCGTGGCGCTCAGATTCATGATCATGAGCGCCACGGAGTGGCGCGGTCCCAGCGAACTCATTTCTTGGTGATGCCCCACAGCACCGCCAGCCCCGTGTTCGGCACGATGCCCTGGATGCGGTCGGCACGGTAGGCGAGCGGCGTGTCCCACTGGCCGAACGGCAGGAACACCACATCGTCCATGGCGCGCGCCTGCAGCTCCTTCGCGATCTTCTTGCGCTCGTCCTCGCTCGCGGCCATGCCGAAGGCGTTGCGCAGCTTCTCGACCTCGGGATCGCACGGCCAGCCGAACAGGCCCTTGTCGCAGGCCGCGCCGATCCAGGTGTGCAGCACCGGATTGGCCGAGCCGACGCCGCCCGAGGTGGTGACGAAGATGTTCCAGCCGCCCTGGCTCGGCGGGTTCTTGCTGGCGCGGCGGGTGACGACGCTGCCCCAGTCCATCGACTGCACGTCGACATTGATGCCGGCCTCGCGCATCGCCTGGATCAGCACCTGCGTGGCCGGCGTGATGGTGTTGTGGTCGGTCGCCGCCAGCACGGTGATCGGCTCGCCCTTGTAGCCGGCCTCCTTGAGGAGCTGCAGCGCCTTCTTCGGATTGTACTCCTTCATCCACTGCGTGCCGCCGTCGTTCTCGTAGGGGCCGCCGCAGGTCAGCAGGCCGGGGCAGACCTTGTAATATTTCGGATCGCCGACGATGGCGCGCAGGAAGTCCTCCTGGTTGATCAGGTAGTACATCGCCTGCCGCGCCTTGATGTTGTCGAACGGCGGATGCAGGTGGTTGAGCCGGATCATGCCCTGCGTGCTGTCGATCTTGCCGGTCTTCAGCAGCTTGACGCCCTTGGCCTTCTCCAGGATCGGCAGGAAGTCGGTGCTGGGATTCTCGAAGAAATCGATCTCGCCGTTGACCAGGGCCGACATCGCAGTCTGCGAATCGGAGATCCAGACCAGCTCGATGCGATCCACGCCCGGGATCTTGCCGCCGGCGAAGGACGACGGCGGCTCGCTGCGCGGCTGGTAGTCCTTGTTCTTGAGGTAGACCGCCTTGCTGCCCGGCACCCACTGGTCCTTGGCGAAGACGTAGGGGCCGGAGCCGATCGACTCCTTCACCTGGGTCTGCGGATCGGTGAGCGCTTCCTTCTCGCGCATGATGGCGGCGATCGAGCTGCCGCTCTTGCCGAGCGATTCGAGCACCATGCCGTAGGGCTCCTTGAGCGTCATGGTGAAGGTCTTGTCGTCGACCGCCTTCATCTCGGCGACATAGCCCATCAGCCGCTGGCCGACGCCGTCCTTGGCGCCCCAGCGCCTGAGCGAGGCGATCACGTCCTTCGTCGTCACCGGCGAGCCGTCGTGGAACTTGAGCCCATCGCGCAGGGTGAAGCTGTAATTCAGCCGGTCGGGGCTGATCTCGTACTTGCCGACCATCTGCGGCTGCGGCTTGAGGTCGGCGTCGTTGCCGAACAGCGTGTCGTAGACCAGCGCGCCGTGGATGTTGGCGATGGTCTGGGTGGTCCAGACCGGGTCGATCACACGCACGTCGGCGTGCATCACCGCCCGCAGGACCTTCTCCTGCGCCATCGCCGAGAATGGCAGCAGCAGCGCAACGAGCGCGACAAGACCTCGAACCATCATGCTTCCCCCACCAGCAACGATGCAGAGCCTATGCGAGGCAGACCTGTCCGGATAGTGCTTTCATGCGGTCCAATGAGCAGGCATCAGAAGATGAGCCCGCGCGGCCGGGCGTCGGGATCGAGCGGCCAGATCGGTCGCTCGGCCTTGGTGTAGGCGATCTTCGCCGGGTCGCGCTTCAGCGGCCCGCTCGAATCGATATAGATCACCTTCTTGGCGATCGGTCCGTAGGCGGCCATGAAATGGTTGGTCGACTTCACCACCACGATCTTCCTGCGCGTCGGGTCGATGCCGAGATTGGTGAACAGCTCCAGCCCGGTCGCCTGGGTCCGATTGGCGATCAGCACGACGTCGACGCCGCCGACCCGCACCGCCGCGCAATCGCCGACCGGCACCTGCGTCGGGCCAAAGCTCTGCCAGGCGTCGCGCTTCAATCCGATCACCTCGACCGTGGCATCGACCGGCGTGCCCGAGGTCACCGCGATCTTGCCGCCGAAGCGCAGGTCGAACCTCGCGCCGAGCCCGGCATCGAAGCAGAGCCGTACCGCGATCGGGTCCCAGATCGGGCCGATGCAGGCGTCCTCGACGTTGCGCTCGATGAGGTGCTTGAGGATGTCGGTATTGTCCGACGGCGCACCGCCGCCGGCATTGTCGGCCGGGTCGGCGATCACCACCGGCAGATCGTTGAACGCGACGCCTTCGGCCACGCCCGCCCGGACATCGAGGTAGGTCGGCGTCGTCTTGCCGCGCAGCGACACCAGCTCCTCGCCCAGCCGCGTCGCCAGCGCGTCGGCCTTCGCCTTGTCGCCGTCGGCGATCACCAGCACCCGAGTGCCGATCTCGGCCACGTCGCCGTAGGGAAAGCAGTGCGCGATCGACACCGACAGGATGCCGTCCTTGCCCTCCATCGCCATGAGGCGATCGACCAGGCCGCGCATCGGCTGGAGCGTGGTCGGGTAGCTCTGGATCTGGCGGCAATCGTAGACCGACATCACGGGCCTGACCTTGCCGCGGAGCGTCGCCAGCACGAGGTCGAGCACGTCCTCGGCGCGCTCGACCACGTCGGTGTGCGGGAATTCCTTGTAGAGCACGACGATATCGGCCGCGGATAGACGCTTCAGCGTGAGATGGCAGTGCGGATCGAGCTCGACGCCGATCACGCACTTTGGTCCGACGATCGCGCGGCAGCGCTCGACGATGTCGCCTTCGACATCGTCATAGCCGTGCGCCACCATAGCGCCATGCAGGCCGAGCAGCAGCCCGTCGACCGGCAGCGCCGCCTCGAGCTGCCCCAGGATCTCGTCCCGCATGAACTCGTAGTCGGCCCGGTTGGTCGTGCCAGCCGGGCTGGCGGCAAAGCAGCTTCCCTCGATCAGCTCGAAGCCTTCCGCCTCCGCCCGCGCCCGGCCGACGAACAGCGGCGCCGTGCACATGCGCGGCGCGTCGGCCGGATGCTCACCGGGCCGGAAGAAGACCGACTCCCGATAGTTCTCGAAGCTGGTCGGCAGGGGCGAGAAGGTGTTGGTCTCGGTCGCGAGCGTGGCAGTGAACAGGCGCATCTACTCTGTCTCTCCTCTTTCTCCACTCTCCCTTGGGGACAGGGCTATCGCATATTCGTTTTCCCTCCCCCGTCTTCGGGGGAGGTGGCGCGGTAATCCGCGACGGAGGGGGGCATGAGTCGCGGCATTGCATGAGCTCGCCCCCTCCGTCCGCGTAGGACGCGGCCACCTCCCCCGAAGACGGGGGAGGGAAAGCCTTCGTGCGATAGCCCTGCCCTGGCGGGGGAGAGGAACATGCATCTATGGAACGGTGCCGGCCGGTAAGCTCGCGCAATGCTGCGCGATCGCGCCGGGCGTGGTCAGCCAGACGGCGTCTCGGTTGCGGCCGATGTGGCGCAAGGCGCGCTTGAGATGGCGCAGGCGGTGAGGCTGGCCGACGATGTAGGCGTGCAGCGCGACGCCCATCACCAGCGGACGCTTTTCGGAAAGCTCGATCATCTCGTCGAACTGGTCGACGATCATGTCGGCGAAGCTGGCGCCGGTCTCCTTGCGCGCCACGATGGCGGGAATGTCGTTCAGCTCCTGCGGATAGGGCACGGCGAGGATGCGGCGCCCGCCGCGGCACCTGAACCGGACCGGCTGGTCGTCCATGCACCAGTCGAGGAGGTACTTGTAGCCGGCCTCGGCGAGCAGGTCGGGCGTCACATGGCTGTGCGAGATCCAGGGGCACAGCCAGCCTTCCGGCGCGCGGCCTTCCTCCCGCGCGAGGCGATCCGTCGCCTCGGCGATCAGGAGGCGCTCCTCCGCCTCGGCGAGCGTACCCTGCCGCTCGGCGTTGGTGCGGCCATGGCCGACGATCTCGTCGCCCCGCTTGCGATGCGCGGCGACGAGCGACGGCGCGTAGTCATACAGGTGACTGTTGACCAGCGCCGCCATCGGCAGGTCCAGGGCGTCGAAGGCGTCGTGCAGGTACCAGGCGCCGGCCCGATTGCCGTAGTCGCGCCATGCATAGTTCAGCACGTCGGGCTGCGGCCCGCCCGGCGCCAGCTCCGCGCCCAGCCCCTCGCCGAAGGAGAAATGCTCGAGATTCAGGGCAAAATAGACGGCGAGCCGTTTCCCTCCCGGCCAGCCGTAGTCGGGCCGCTCCTTGAGCGGGGTGTAGTCGTACCGGTCGTGGTGCCGCAACTTCATGGGCAAAGCGTAGCCCCACCGAACACGACGGGCTACGGTCGCTGCAATGTGGAAACGACCGTTTTTTGGTCACACTGCCCGCAGAAGCTCCCGACCATGCTCGATCGCCTGCTGACTGCTACCCTTGCCAGCGTCCTCATTCTCGCCGCTGGCTCCCCAAGCTTCGCCTACTACTCCAAGGATTCGTACGAAGGAGACGTCACCTTCAACGGCATGGTCGAGATTCCGGGCGATACGCCGGACTCGCAGATCAGGTCGTCCTACATCAACCTGCAGCTGTTGTATCTCGCCGGCCCTCTCGGAGCCGCCGCCCGGAAATCCGCCGCCAAGAGCGACGAGCAGATCGAGGTTCTCGGCAAGCAGCGCGACGCCAAGACCGGCAAGCTGCAGGTGCGCTACCGGTATACGGGCACGTTCGTTCTCGACAACGAGATCCGGGACGTCATGAAGGTTCGCCTGCCGCTCGATCCGCACGACATACGGGAGCGCTCGACCGACGCGTGCTTCACCTACGGCAGCCAGCATATGATGGCCTACTTCTGGGATCCGCAGGGCAAGGGCTGCAAGCTGGTCGAAGGCGTCGATTATTTCACCGCCGACGCCGCCATCACCCGGAGGCTCGCCAACACCACGAGCACCTCGCCCTCCTACGAGCGGCTGGCCGACGGCAACGGCGAGATCCGCCTCGTCCTGGCGTTCGGCGCCGACATCGACGGCAAGGGGCGGCTCGCTCCCGACAAGAACGACGACTACAACGCTCCGAACTACCGCGAAGTGCGCAAGTTCCTGCTGGATCAGGGCTTCTCGGCACGGACCGTTCCCGCCGACCAGCGCGAACGCGAGTGCGGCGCGACGAAGACCCTTGCCGCCGCGCCAGGCCATGTCGAGGAGCTCACGCGCCAGGACGGCGGCCGCCGGATCGTGGCGCGCCTGTTCTGGGGAATCGCCAATCTGGGCGAGGAAAGCAACGCCTTCTACTGCATCGCAAAGGAGGCGGCGGAGCGCGGGTCGGTCTTTCTCTATTTCGGCCATTCCCGCGTCGGCGGCCTGGACCTCCAGTACATGGCCGACCAGATCGGTGCGCCGATCAGGATGAATCGGGAGCGGTACCAGATCTACGGCTTCTTCGGCTGCTCGAGCTACGGCTACTACAACCTCTCCTACTTCGCGGCCAAGGCCTCGACGGTCGATCCCGACGGCACGAAGAACACCGACATCATCACCAATGGCGTGACCGGGTCGTTCTACGCGATGGCCGATTTCGGCATCAAGACGGTTACGCCCATCCTCAACTGGTCCGCGCGCGGCGGCAGGACGAGCTGGCAGCAGATCATGAATTCGTACTCGAAGAGGTTCCTGACCGGGGTCAATGGCGACGAGTAGTCACGCCGCACGGCCGTAGCGCCGCGGGGAACGGTGAGCTACGGTGCAGAGACAATGAATAAGCCGCGGACATCGAATCCGCGGCGGCGTCGGGAGGAAGTGCGTTGACGGCGACGGGTACTGCCGCCTTACCGGAAGCGATCGGACCGGCTGCCGCGCCGCGGCGGTGGGGCGCGCCGTTGTGGGTGGGCTTCCTGCTGGCCGTCCTTGCCTTCCTGGTGATCTATCCGCTGCTGATGCTGGTATTCGGCGCGCTGAGCGATTCCAATCCGGTGGTCGACGGCTTCGGCCGGTTCAATCCCTCACTCGAGCACTTCATCAAGGTTCTCGGCAACGAGAACGTCCACTACGCCTTCTTCAATGCGCTCGTGGCCTGCGGCGGCGGCACCGTCTTCGCCGTGGCGATCGGCCTCGCCTTCTCGTGGATCGTGGTGCGCACCAACACGCCGGGCCGGCGCTTCATCGCCGGCGCCAGCATGGTTCCGCTGTTCGTGCCGCCGCTCGTCGCGGGCGTCGCCTGGAGCATACTAGGCTCGCCCAAGACCGGCCTGCTCAACACCGCGTTCAAGTGGATCGGCATCGACTTCCGCGTCGATTTCTACTCGCTGTCCGGCCTGATCATCGTCTTCGGCATCTACTACGCACCTTATGTCTACATGTTCACGGCCTCGGCGCTGCAGAACATGGATCCCAGCCTCGAGGAGGCTTCGGAGGTCTCGGGCGCGTCGGCCTTCACCACGATCTTCACGGTCACCTTCCCGCTGATCGCGCCGGCGATCCTGGCCGGCAGCCTGCTCTCCTTCGTGGTGATGCTGGGCATCTACGGCGTGCCGGCGGCGCTCGGTGCGCCGGCCAACATCAGCGTCCTCACCACCTACATCTTCAAGCTGACCGCCTGGGCGCCGCCGCTCTACAACACCGCCGCCGCCGTCGCGATCCTGCTGATGATGGTGACCGCCATCCTGGTCTGGGCGCAGCAGCGCGTGCTCTCCGGCAAGAGCTATGCGACCGTGGCCGGCAAGGCGTTCCGCCCGCGCGCCCTCGATCTCGGGCCGTGGCGCTGGTTCACCTTCGGCCTCGCGATGGCCTATCTCTTCGTCGTCGTCGTGCTGCCGACGCTGGCGCTGGTCATCGCCGCCTTCCGCAAGTTCCTGTTCATCAAGGACTTCGACGCGCTGTTCGACATGAAGGCCTACGGCCTCAGCCATTTCAACGCGGTGTTCGACAATCCGCTGACCATGATCTCGATCTGGAACACCATGAAGGTCGGCGTGATCACCGCCGTGCTCGGCGGCGCGCTGGCCTTCGCGATCGGCTACACGGTCTATCGCACGCAGGTCGCCGGCCGGCGCGGAATCGACCTGCTGTCGACCATCCCCGTTGCGATCCCCGGCCTGGTCGTCGGCGTAGCCTATCTGTGGGCCTGGATCGGCCTGCCCGGGGGCCTCTACGGCACCATCTGGATCCTGGCGCTGGCCTTCGTCGCCCGCTTCATTCCGGACACGGTGAAGGCACTGTCGACCTCCTTCCTGCAGATCCACCGCGAGCTCGAGGAGGCCGCCTGGATCTGCGGCCGCGGCCTGCTCGGCACGATCGGCACCATCATGTTGCCGCTGGCACGACCGGGCCTGGTCGCCTCGATGACGTTGCTGTTCGTGCTGTCGGTGCGCGAGCTGGGATCGTCGCTCTTCCTCTACACCAGCGATACGACCGTGATGGCCGTGCTGCTGCTCGACTATTACGAGGGCGGCAATGTCGGCAAGACCGCCGCCTTCAGCCTGGTGCAGACGGCGATCCTCGCCGTGCTGCTCGGCCTCACCCATTGGCTATCGCGCGGCGCCGCCCAGAGCAGCGCGCGGGTCGGCTGAACGAACGACAGATCAGGAGGGAACCATGAAGCGCAGAACGATGCTTGCCGGCCTCGCCGGCGCCGCCGCGAGCTGGACGTTGCCGGCCGCCGCCGAGGACGAGTTCGGCTCGAAGGAGCTGGTCGCCGCCGCCGAGAAGGAAGGCTCGCTCACCTACTACACGGCGAACTTCGCCGAGGTCGAGCAGGAGGTCATCAAGGCCTTCAACAAGCGCTTTCCCAAGATCAAGGTCGCGATGGTGCGCGCGCCGGGCGGCCAGATCATCACCCGCATCAAGACCGAGGCGGCGGCCGGCAAGCTCGCCGCCGACGTGGTCAACCATTCCGACCGCGGCCTGATGGTCGAGATCGCCGACCTGTTCCAGGACTACACGCCGCCCAACGCCGCGGACTATCGCCCCGATGCGCTGGTCAATCCGAAGTTCTGGCCCGGCGTCACGCTCGGCTGGTCGATCGCCTACAACACCCAGCTCGTGAAGACCGCGCCCAAGACCTGGGCCGACCTCACGAAGGAGGAATACAAGGGCAAGCAGATCGGTCAGGTCGTCGGCCCGTCGGGCGGCACGACCTGGACGCGCATCATGTTCGAGCGCCAGGTGCTGGGCGAGGACTACTGGAAGAAGCAGGCCGCGCTCGGCATC
>CAMFJT010000124.1 GCA_945957125.1 uncultured Rhodospirillales bacterium
CGGCCGTGATGATCAGCGGCTGCATGTTCTCCGGGAAGAGTGAGTCGTCTGTGAAATACAAGGTCGTCTCCGTCTGGCTGTTGGCGAGCGAAGAGAACCACGATCGCTTCCTGGCGATTTGACGAATCGAGACATGATCCTAGACGATTGGGGACACGGCTTCCGACCTTGCGATGTGGCCGGCTGTTTCCGGAACAAGCACCGCAACCGGGCGCGCACCCGGTCTTCCCCGCGTTCCTCCGGCACGAAGGCCAGGATCGCGGTCGCCGCTCGGATCTAGGGGAGGAGGCGCCCTTCGATCATGGCGCGGCAACGGATCTGTAATAGACGCCGTTCGCTCCGAATGCCGGTTCCAGCCACAAGGCACCGCAGTGGTAGTAAGTGTTGCCGGCCGCGACGGTTTCCGCGCAGCCGCCCGGCAGCGTGGCATAGATCGCGCCATAGGCCGGCGCGGCAGTGGCTTGCGCCACCGCTGCACCCGCGGCCGCGCCGGCGACGACGCCGGCTGCGACCGCGCCCACACCCCAGCCGCCGCAAGTGGGGCAGCCCGCGCCGTAGGCATTGATCACCGTCGGCGGATGGTAGGCGCCGTAGTAGCTGCCGTTGTACGGGACCCCGCGATAGCCCCCCGCGGTCGCGCCGCCGGGGCCCGTTGCGTGCCAGTAGCCGCCGCTGCCGGAGGCCGATCCGCCGTAGGCACCGTGGGCGCTCCACGATCCGCCGCCGCCGGAGGCAGTGCCGCCGCGCCAGCCCGTACCGCTCCACGACCCACCACCGCCGGAGGCCGATCCGCCGCGCCAGCCGTGTGCGCTCCACGATCCGCCGCCGCCGTGTGCCACGCCCATGCCGCCGGCCCGCATCCAGGCATCGGCCGACGAGATGGCGGGCATCGTCAGGGCGGCGCCCAGCAGAAGTGCATGTATCGTCTTCATTGCGCTCTCCGTCTCACTTCTTGGTCGGCTCGCCGTCGGGTGCCGCGAACTTGATGCGCTTGGCTTTCAGGGCGCGCTCCGACGAGAAGGTCCCGGCCGGGATCGCGGGATCGAGCTTCCAGTTGGAGAACTCGACCGTGTGCCTGAAATTTCCCGGCTCGCCGAAATAGGTGGTGCGGATCATGCGCGGCAGCTTGTCCTCGGCGCCGATCCAGATCTGGGCCTGCGCCGCGCTATTGGCGATGCCGACGATATCGGTGAGCGTGCCGCCGACGATGTGCGACTGGCCGATGTAGAAGGCGAGCTTCAGCTCGGGGCCGAGATCCTTCGCCGGATCGGCGGCGATGATGTCATCGAACGGAAAGCTGATCGCCGCCTTCTCGTAGGCGAGCTTCAGTGCCTCGTCGATCGTCGTGGGGGCGTCGACGACGGCGGCGAGATCGGCCTTCGGCTCGAACGCGACGATCTGCTTGCCGTCGTAGTAGAACTCGCTGGGCGGGCCGTCGCCGGGCGAGACGATCCGCAGCTTGTCGGGCCGCTGCAGCATCACGTCGTACTGCACCGTGTAGGCCAGCGGCTGCAGGGTCTTGGCAGGGCTTTCGTAGGTCGCCACCGCCGTGAAGCTCATGGTCCTGGCGGCAGCGAGCTTCGCGCTCGCAGCCTTCAGGATGTCGAGTGCCTTTGCTTCGAGCTCCGGCTGATCGGGCAGCAGCACCATGGGGCCGGGCGGCGGCGGGTTCGGCTGCTGTGCTTGGCCGTCGATGCCGCCTGCCAGCGACACGAGAGCGGCCAGCGTACCCATCAGTGACGTGTGCAGCCTTCTCATCGTTTGCATGCCCTCTCAAATTGCCGTGCCAATCTACGAGCCGTACCCTGCGCGCGCTTGTCATTTTGAGACAATTCTTCGCGTGACCGGGAGCGCGGCTCGGCCAACCGCGCAACCGTGCTAAGACTTGCCGGCGTCATGTGCCGCCTTGATCGGCCAAAGCCAGGCCATGATCACGCTGATCGCCCAGCCGACGGCACAACCGAAGATCACCTCCGCCACCTTGTGCAGGCCGTGCTCGACGCCGGTCAGCTTGGATTGCGCGGAAAGCCCTCCGGCGATGACGATGGCCGCGGTGATCGGCGCCTGGCGCCACATGGTCTGCACATGGACGAGATAGGTCGACACCAGCACCGCCAGGCTGAGCGCCAGGGGGATCTTCCATTGGCTGGGATGGCCGACGGCAAGGACGACGAAGCCGACGGCGCATCCGACCAGCACGTTGATCATGCGCGCGCGGAACATGCGCGCCGCTTCCTCGACCTTCGGATCGGACGACGCCACCATCGAGGCGATGGCCCAGATCGCATTGGTGTCGGCGATGCGCTCGAGCACGTACCAGACGATGGTTGCCGCGATGAAGACGTTGACGGCGAAGCGGACGCCGGTGAGGTCGCGCGGAACGCTGAGGCGCACGGCCGTTTCACTCGTGCGCGTTGGGCGGGTTGCCTTTCAGGTGGTAGACGATGCCGGTCTTGGTCGCGCCGAGCTTTATCCAGTCGCGGGCTTCCTGCTGAAGCTGGATGAAGAACGTCCGGCTGCGTTCGAGGTTCAACGCGTTGAGATCCTGCCGGCGCTTGAACTTGATCTGGAAGGCGAACTCGCCGACCAGCGGACGGTGCTCGCCGCGGGTCCGCCACAGCGCCACGTTCGCTACTGCCTTGAAGCCATTGCCGAAATCGAGCTCGCCGATGTCCTGGAGCACTTCCTCGACGATGGCGCCGTTCACCAGCTCGACCCGTTCGCCGGGCTCGCGCTTGAGGGCCTCTAGCGCGGGCAGCCCGCGGACGATCCAGTCCAGGGACGTGCGATCCCCTTCGGCAAGGGAACGCATGGAGAATTGGACATTGTGCGAGTAGAGAAGGCGCACTCCGCCGAGGCTGTCCTTGGGCGGCAATGCCTCTGCCTTGAACTTGATCCGATAATCCGCCTCGATCCTGGGGCGTACGTCGATCGCCGCGGCCTTCTGCAGGTCGGGATGCCGGTACTTGAAGACGATTTCGGGATCGCCTTCCGGAAAGCCGTCGCGATAGGGGATGCGCCGGCGCAGAATGAAGGCGTTATTGTAGAGTCGGAAGTCCGCGGTATCGAGGAAGAGGACCTCGCGGATCTTCAGCGGCGCCTGGGGGTAGTTCCCGACCTGAAAGGAGATGCCGTTATCCTTGGCCGGCCGCTTCAGCAGCTTGCCGAAATCGAACAGGCTCGACCGCGATGTGAAGTGATTGGGCTTCAGGATGATCTTGCATTCGAGGTAGCGCAGCTCATCGTACGGCAGGCCATCGGCATAGTTGCCGGGCTGGATCTGCGGCAGGCGAAGCGGTTCCTTGGCCCGCGCATCGTTGCCGTCCTTCGGCATTGGCGACTCCCGTCGTTTCCCTAGCGTACTTATGGCGCGAATTTCGGATCGATCAACAGCTGTTCCCCCGGCGCCGCGAAGTCACGCGCCGTCGGCCGTGATGCCGAGCTGGCGGATGAGCCCCGCGAGGTGCACATGCTCGCGTCGCATGTCCTCGCCGAGCTGCGCGGGGCTCATCGGCGAGGGATCGATATAGGCGCCCGTGAGGCGCGTCCGGACCTCCGGCTCGGCCAGGGCGGCGTTGATCGCGCCGTTCAGCCGGCCGACGATCGCGTCGGGCAGCTCCTTCTGGCCGAGGACCATGATCGACGACCGGACCTCGAGATCGCCCTCGCCCTGCTCGGCCATGGTCGCCACGCCGGGAAGATCGTCGGACCGCTTCAAGCCGACCAGCGCGATCGCCTTGAGCCGTCCCGCCTTGACGTGGCCCGCCGCCAGCACGGTGCTGACAACACCGAGATCGAGGCGGCCGGCCAGCAGGTCCTGCACGCCGGGCGGCAGGCCCTTGTACGAGATCGAGGTGATATCGAGCCCATGCTTGATCTTGAGCTGCTCCGGAATGAGGTGGCCCCCGGTGCCGTTGCCCGGATTGAGATAGTTGAGCTTGCCGGGATTGGCGCGCGCGAGGGCCACGAACTCGGCGAGGGTGTTGGCCGGGCAGCTCGGCGGCGTGCAGATCAGGGCGCTGCTCACGCCCATCATGGCGATCGGCTTGAAGTCGGACATGGCGTCGAACGGCGCCTTCATCAGCAGGTTGAGCACGACATGCCCCGACACCGTGAGATAGAGCGTGTAGCCGTCGGCCGGCGCGCCGAGGACGAGCTGGGCGGCCATGATTCCGTTGGCGCCGGGCCGGGGATCGATCAGCCAGGTCTGGCCGAGGTCACGCTGCATGGCTTCCGAGACCGAGCGGGCCGCGACGTCGAGCAGACCGCCGACGGGACCGGGAAGGATCACGCGGACGGTCTTGGCGGGAAAGCTCTCGGCGCGGGCGACGCCGGCGGAGGCGAGGAGGGATGCAGCGAGAAACAGGCGGCGCTTCATGGCTCAGGCCTGGTAGAAGGGCTTGTCGCCGCAGATGGTCACGCGGTGACCGTATCGACGGTGCGGGAAGTAGTCGAACATCGCGTGGTGCTGGGTGGCGCGATTGTCCCAGAAGGCGATGGAATTGGCCTGCCACTTGAAGCGGCATTGCAGCTCCGGCGTCTCGATATGGCGAAACAGCATCTCGAGCAGCGCGTCGCTCTCCTGCCTGCGCAGCTGCGGGATACGGGTGGTGAAGCCGCGACTGACATAGAGCGCCTGGCGGCCGGTCTCGGGATGCGTGCGCACCACCGGATGCTCGTTCGCCGGGAAGGCAAGGTCGGCTCGATCGGTGGTCCGCGCGCGATGGCCGTGCGCCTTGGCGCTGTCATGGATGGCGGTAAGACCGGCCAGCATGTCGCGCACCGGCTCCGATAGCGTTTCGTAGGCACGGTACATGTTGGCGAACAGCGTGTCGCCGCCGCCGTCGGGCGGAACCTGGGTGAGGTGAAGGATCGAGCCCATCGGCGGCTCGGCATCGCACGACACGTCGCTGTGCCATTCCTCGCCGGCCACGCGTTTGGACGTCTCGTCCGCCTTGATGACCAGGATCTCGCGATGCTCGGGCAGCCCGATCGGGGCGTTGGGGTGAACGTGGAGCCGGCCGAAGCACCGCCCGAGCTCCTTGTGGCGCTCGATGCTCATTTCCTGGTCGCGAAAGAAGATCACGAGGTTGTCGAGCAAGGCGTGATGAATCTCGTCGAACTGGTGGTTGCCGAGGGGTTGCGAGAGGTCGATGCCGAAGATCTCGGCGCCGATCGTGGGGGTGAGCTTCCTGACTTCCAGCGATTGGCTGATCATCGATTCCTCCTGTATTGTTGGCCAACGTAGCGTGGCGCCTGCCCCGCCGTTTGACATTCGGGGACAGGGGTTTGACAGTTCGGGCGATACTTCGGTGACCGATCTCATCCGCAGTGCCTGCCTCGTCTCCTATCCCGAGATCGCCCGATCGGTCGGACTGGACCCGATGCGCATGCTCGCCGACGCGGGGATCGACCATCGGGCCCTGGGTAGTTCCGACGCGAAAGTGTCGGCTGGGGCGCTGCGCCGGCTACTGGAGGACTCGGCCAAGGCGGCGAAAATCGAGGATTTCGGCCTTCGCCTGGCGGAAACCCGGACCTTGTCGGTTCTCGGGCCGATCGGGCTTCTGTTGCGCGAGGAATCCACGGTGCGGGCCGCCGTAACCTCGCTCATCCGCTATATCCCGCTTCACAACGAGGCGCTGTCCGTGCGGCTCGAGGAGCGCGACGGCGACGCCATCATGAGCGCGGAGATTCGGGCTCGGCGCCCGGTTCCGAGCCGGCAGGGAACCGAGCTGACGGTCGGCGTCTTCTACCGCGTCCTGAGGTCGCTGATCGGCCCGCAATGGCGCCCGCTGGTCTGTTTCTCCCACGAGGCGCCGCTCCGCCGGGAGACCTACCGTCGACTGTTCGGGGAGACTGTCGAGTTCGGCCATGAGTTCAACGGCATCGTGTGTCCCGCGCACGATCTCGACCGCGCCATCCCCACCGCGGACCCCGATCTCGCGCGCTATGCGCGCCAGCATCTCGAGGCGCTGCTGGTACGTCCCAACGCCCGGATGTCCGACAAGGTGCGCGAGCTGGTCTCGCTGCAGCTCGCGACGGGGCGTTGCACCGTCGACCTGATCGCCCGGCAGCTCGACGTCAACCGCCGCGGGCTGCACCGCAAGCTGGCGGAGGAGGACGAGACCTTTTCGGGGATCGTCGACGCGGTTCGCGCCGAGATCGTGTCCCGCGCGCTGCCCAATCCGGAGCGGAAGCTCAGCACGCTGGCCGACATGGCGGGCTTCTCCTCGCTCAGCGCCTTTTCCCGTTGGTTTCGCGATCGCTACGACACCACGCCGACGGCGTGGCGCCGCGACGCACAGGCCCTACCACATGTATCTGAGGCCGGCTGACAAGGTGTGATTGGTGTTGGCGCCGGCGAGGTCGCCGTCGTAGCGAAAATAGACTTTCGCCGCCTCGGCGATCGAGGTTCCGAGGCCCAGGCTCAGCACCGCGCCATCACGCGGCGCGGTCGCGCCGTAGGTGGTGAAGACCAGCGCCGGCGCGCCGGCGAGCGCCGCCGAAACGGGCTGATTGAGGTCGCCGATCTGGTGGCTCCAGCCCAGGCGAAACCGGACGTCCAGCTTGTCGCGCCACCCGGTTTCCAGGCTGGCGCCGAGCTGGGCACCGAACACCGTGCGCAGCATCTGCGTGGCCTGCGACTGGACGGTGAGGTTCAACGAGTCCGCGCCGCTTTCGGTCAAGGCGGCCCGGGTCGAGGTCGCCGCCTGCAGGCGCGCGAACGGCGTGATGAAGGCGCCGAACCTGCCGTCGAGATCGACCTTGTAGCCGGCTTCGAGCTGACCGAAGAACATGTCGGCGGGTGCCTGACCCTGCGCAACGCGGGTGGGCAGGCCGGCAATCACGATCGGCCGGCTCATCCAGTTGTCCGCGTGGGCGTAGCCGGCCAGCAGGTCGACATAGGCGCGTTCGTACGTGTACTGGCCATAGAGGCCAAACTGGAGCGTGTTGGACGTGCCGCGTCCCGCCATGCCCTGCGGATAGAGCGTGGCGGCGTTGAAGCCGACCGTGGCGCCGACCACGAGGTTGTCGCCGATCAGGCGGCCGAGGCCGGCGGCGAAGCCGCCCAGGGAGTAGGTGGTCCCATAGGCATTGGCGTCGCCCGCCACGGTGCCGAAGGCGCCGAGGCCCGCACCCCAGGCGCGCCACCGCGGCCCCGTCGCATCGCAGGTCACGACGCAGGCTTCGGCGAGGGCGACCTGGTTGCCGCTGCCGCCGCTGCCGCCGCCGGCATTGGCGGAGAAGCCGTCGAGGAAGGTCAGGGCGCCCTGCATCGCCACGGCGCCGAAGCCCGAGTAGATCTGGCCGCCGATCGCGTCGAGCGCTCTCGCCCGGCTGGCGGGGTCGAGGTTCGAGATCGCGTCGAGGACGTTGCCGAAGTCGCCGGTCGCACGCGGGCTCGCCAGGTTGAGCACGTTGGCGACGGCATTCTGGTTGGCGTTGTAGCTGGGGCTGGTGAACGTCGTATCGAGATTGAGCAGGCTCAGCGTCACGGCCTTGCCGGAGTAGGACAGGGTCGGAACCAGCCGGAAGTTGTTGCTGATCGCATCGTCGAAGGTGCCGGTCAGCACGCCGTTCGGGGTGCCGAGAATGCTGTAGGTCGTGGTGCGCCGGCTGAAGCTTCCTTCCGGGTTAACCCGCACGGTGCCGCCCAGAAGCGTGATGTTGCCGATGACAGCGACGCGATCCGTTTGGCCTGCGCTGTTGACCGTGAGGTTGTAGGACGACGTGCCGTTCTGAGCGTAGTTGCCGTTGACCGTCAGGGTGCTGAAATTGGCGGGTGCGAGGGCGCCGTTTACGGCGAGATTGCCGCCGACGATGCCGCTGCCACCGAGGGTTCCGGCGACGTCGACGAGCACGTCCCCGACCACGCTGCCGTTCAGCGTCAGCCGTCCACCTCCGACGATGAGCTGTCCAGTCAGCGTGCTTGCGCCGTTGAGGGTAAGCGTGCCCAGGCCCGCCTTGGTCAGCGGGCCGGTGCCCGAGATCCCCTGGGTGATCGTCGTGTCGAAGCCGTTCGTATCGATCGTGCCGCCGGCGTCGCGCACTTTGATCGCGCGGCCGGTGTCGAGATTGAAGCTCGACAGGAACCGCAGCGTGCCGTTGAGAAGGTTGAGCTCTCCGCCGGCGCCCAGGTTGGTGTCGGCCGCCGCCGCCACGGTCCCGCCGCCGCCGATGTCCATGCCGCCGGTGAAGCTGTTGGTGCCCGTCAGCGTCACGATGCCCGGCCCGGCCAGGATCACGCCGCCGGTGCCGCTGATGGTATTGGCGACGGTGATGTCGTCGGCTCGGGCGAAGGCAACGTGGCTGTTGGTCAGGACGAGATTGCCGGTCCCCAACTCGCCGGTCGCGCCGAGGTTGCCGACTTGCAGGACGCTGGTGTCGTGCACGGTCGTGGTGCCCGTGTAGCTGTTGTTGCCGGTGAAGGCCACGATCGCGCCCGGAGCATCGATCTCGACGTTGCCCGAGCCGGAGATCGCGCCGGTGTAGAGGCCGCTTCCGGTCTGGCGGAAGATCGTGGAGGCGTTGTTGACGATGTTGCCCTGGAAGTTGGCCGTCGTGCCGATGAGCGTGCCCGCGCTGACCGTCGTCCCGCCGGTGTAGGCGCTGCCTCCTTGCAGCGTCAGCGTGCCGCCACCCGCCTTCGTCAGGCCACCAGGGCCAGCGATGTTGCCGGTCAAGGTAAGCGTCGTGCCGGTGTCTACCAGCAGCGTGCCGCCGGCGGGGCCGATCCCGAAGTTGCGATTGCTGTCGAAGCTCGCCGTCGTCTGCAGCGTGCCGTTGTCGAGGCTGACCGTTCCGGCCGCCGCGCCGAGATTGTCGTCGCGGGCGACCGCGAGCGTGCCGCCGATCACGGCAACGCCGCCGGAGAAGCTGTTGCTGCCGCCGAGCGTCAAGGTCCCGGTGCCTGTCTTCGCCAATGCGCTGCCGGCGCCTTGCACCACGCCACTGACGAGCGTCGATAGGTTGTTGCTCCCGACCACGAACTGTCGGCCGCTGCCCAGGTTGAAATTCCCGTTGCCCTCGATCGAGCCGACCGAGAGGCCGCCGCTGGTGTTGCCGGACATGTCGAAGATGCCGCCCGTACTGACGATGATGCGGCTCTGGCCGCCCAACGCGCCGTCGCCGAAGAGAAGGGATGCCCCGCCGCCGACCTGGATCGTGGACGTGCCGGCCGTCGAAGTGCCTTCGAAGCGGAGGGAACCGGATGCGACGGTGATGTTCGCGTCGCTGGCCGAAGCCGCATTCGAGAATCGAAAGTCCGTCGTGCCGCCGATGACCAGGCCCTGTACCGTACCCGAATTGTTGACGATGCCGCTGCCGGTCAGCCTGACTGTCGTTCCCGACCCGCCGGCCACGATGGCATAGGTCGGAGCGCCGGCCGAGAAGGTGAAGCTGCCCACGTCGGTGCTCGCCCCGATGCCGAGCGACGTGATCGCCGAGGATCCGAAGGTCGCTACGCCGGTGGGAACAGTCCCGCCCGACCAGTTGGTGCCGTCATTGAAGTTGCCCGAGTTCGGATTCGCCGACCACGACGCATCCTGAGCGTGCACATCCAATGTCGCGAAACAGACCGTTGCGAACGATGCGATGGCCCATCTGCTGCTTCTGTTCGCCAAAACCGATCTCCCCAATGCGCCTTATGATACATGCAAAATGAAAAAAGTTCTTCCTTGGAGAGCATGCGGACGCGCCGGCGAAATCCACGGAAGTCGGTTGGCGTCGCAAGCCGCGTGCTATGGTGGACCTCGTGCGTTCGTGCCTGCTCGAAAGGTCCTATGACATGTCGATTTCCAAGGGTGCCCTGCTCGTCGTCGTGCTCGCCGGCTGCGCCGCTGCGGCGCGGGCCGATCGTGCCGCGGGCGATGCCTGTGCCGGCCAGCTGACGACGGCCGATGCGAAAACCATCTATGCGGCAAGCATGGCCGCGGGGCCGACGAAGGGGACGATCGCGGACACCGTCGAGCGCGAGACCCGGGCGCTGGTGGACGCCAAGAAGATCGCCTGGGACGTCGCACGCGACAACGGCGTCGCCGCCGCCATCTGCGTCACGCAGGCGCTGGAGTAACCTGCTCGCCCGAACGAAGGGATCGTGGCCCTGGGGGGACGCCAGAAGATTCTTTGGGTTCGAATCTTCACAAGCTCTCGGGACGACGAGGCCGGCGCTCGTTGGCCGGAGCTAGCTCCGCTTCTCCAGGTCCGCCATGAAGGTCTTGAGCCGCGGCGCCCACTTGGCGGCGTCGAGGCCCGAGGCGGAGTGGCCGAAGTCGCTATCGATCTCGAAATAGTCGGCAGTAATGCCCGCCGCCTTCATCTTCGCCATCACGTCGGGCGCGATCGATGGCGGGAAGACCTTGTCGGTGCGGGACAGCACGTAAAGGACCTTGGCCTTGACCTTGGGGAAATCCTTCTCCGCGTCGAAGCGCACGCTGGCGCGGCGCAGCACGACCAGCGAGTTGCCGTCGAACGCCTTGGCCCAGGGCGCGGCACGGCGCACGATCTCGGCTTCGCGCGCGGCCTTGTCGGGGAATTTCGCGGCAAGCTGGTCGTCGATGCCGTAGCGCTTCAGCGTCGCCACGCGCATGGCAGTGAGAATCTCGCCGATGCCGCCGTTGTCGTAGTACCGGCCGCCGTTCCAGTTGGGATCCTTGGCCAGGGCGTCGATCAGCGCCGTGACCGACGCCTCGCCGCCCGAGCCCTTGGGCGCGCTGACGACGGCGACCAGCCCGTCCATGAAATCCGGATAGCTCACGCTCCACTGGAATACCTGGTAGCCGCCGAACGACGGTCCCGCGACGGCGACGAGATGCTTCACGCCCAGCGAGTCGAGCAGCGCCTTCTGGGCGTTGACGATGTCGCCCAGGCTGATCTGCGGGAAATCCGGGCCGTAGGGCTTGCCGGTCGCGGGGTTCTTGTGTGCCGGGCTGGTCGAGCCGTAGGACGAGCCCAGCATGTTCGACGACACGACGAACAGGCGATCGGTATCGATTGCCTTGCCCGGCCCGACCAGCCCGTCCCACGAGCCCTCGGCGCCGCTGTCGGGGCCGGCGCCGGCATAGCGGCCGGCCATGTGCTGGCTCGACGTGTAGCCGTGGGTCAGCAGCACGGCGTTGCGGCCATCCGGTGCCAGCGTGCCGTATGTCTCGTAGGCCAGCGTCACTTCGGGCATCACCGTGCCGTTCTCCAGCCGGAACGAGCGGGTGGTGAAGGCGCGCCGCTCGACATTGTCGAGCGGTCCTTGCGCGCGGGCGGCCGTCGCCGTCACCAGCGTTGCGAGGGGCAGGGCCGCGAGCAGCGGCCGGCGCGACAGGGTGGGCGGCATGATGACCTCATCGCTTCAGGCGCGGGCCGGGCGGAGCGGAAGCTTCGCGGGCGAGGACACCGCATGGGCGGCCAGGCGCTTGCGGTCGGCTTCGGGGCGGATGAGCAGCATGCCGATGACGCCGCCCACGATCAGCAGGATGCCCAGGATCACGTAGCCCTGCTCGTAGCCGGCCAGGGGCGTCGCGGCGTGCTCGATCATCGAGCCCATGATGAGCGGCGCGAGCACACCCGCGAACGTCACCACCGATGTCGTGATGGCCAGCATGCCGGCGCGTTGCGGCTGCGGCGTCAGCTCGCTCACGATCATCGGCAGCACGACGTAGATCGTGCTGCCGATGGCGGTGCCGAACACCAGCAGCGCGATCTTGGCCTCGGGCGAGGAGACCTGTGCGACGAAGGGCAGGGTGAGGCCGCCCAGGGCCACCGTGGCGGCCGGGAAGACTCCGCGGCTGAGGCGGCTCGAGGCGCCGTTCGATTTCAGGCGCTGCGTGATGTAGCCGCCGGTCAGCACGACGACGAGGCCGAAGACCCACGGCAGGATGCTGAGATTGCCGCCGACCTTCTGGCTGTAGCCGAGCCCGCCAACCAGGTACGAGGTGAACCAGGTCAGCCCGAGCGCCAGGCCCCAGTAGCTCGCGAAGCCGGCGGCGCAGGCGGCGAGGATGCTGGGGCAGGTCAGCAGGTAGCGGTAGGGCACGCGCTCGTCGGCGCCGCCGGTTTCGCTCACCGGTGCATCGACCAGCGTGCCCTCGCGTCCGAAGATCAGCCAGAGCACGGCCCACATCAGCCCGACGATGCCGAGAGCGCCGAACGCCCAGTGCCAGGAATAGTTGACGATGATCCAGTTGAGGGCCGGTACCGCGATGATGACGCCCAATGCCGAGCCCTGGGCGATGATCGCCGTCGGCAGGCCGCGGAGGGAATCGGGGAACCACTTGTAGATCGCGTGCGTGGCGACCGGCGCGGCCGGTCCTTCGCCTGCGCCCAGAACGATGCGGCAGGCGATCAGCACCTCGAGGCTCACCATGCCGGTCATGGGGAACTGGGCGACCGACCAGACGATCGCCATCACCAACAGGATGCGGCGCGTCTCGATCCGGTTGCTGATGAAGCCGACCACGACGGCCGAGATCGCGAACAGGAAGAAGAACGAGGAGCCGATCAGCCCGAACTGCTTCGGATCGATGCCGAGGTCCTTCATGATCGGCTGGGCGGCCAGCCCGACCACGACCTTGTCGGCGAAGTTGATCAGCATGAAGAGGAAGAGAAGGGCGGTCATGCCCCATGCGCCCTTGAGCGGGCGGTCCTGTGCAGTCACGTCGGCGTTGCTCCCGGCGCCCGATTTCTCCGGGCTGCCTGGCGCATAAGACAAGGCTTGTGCATGGCGTGCAAGCGCAAGCGCCGACATACTGCGCGCAAAGTTCGATCGGGAGAGAGACGACATGACGAATGCAATCGGCCGGCGGCGTACGCTGGCTGGACTGCGCGCGGGACTGGGCGCAGGATTGGGCGCGGCGCTTGGGGCACCGGCGATCGCTCGCGCGGACGGCTTGCCGTCGAGCCGTGTCACGCTCGTCGTGCCTTTTCCGCCCGGCGCCTCGACCGACGTCACCATGCGCGTGATGGCCGATCGCCTGTCGCAGATGTGGGGCCAGCCGGTGCTGGTCGACAACAAGGGCGGCGGCAACGGCATCATCGCCGCCGAGGCGGTGAAGAACGCGAAGCCGGATGGCTACACCCTGCTCGCCACCTCGTCGATGACGCATGCCGGCAACCCGGTGCTCTACGACAAGCTGCCCTACGATCCGATCGCCGACTTCGAGCCGGTGACGCGCATGAGCGTGGTGCCGATGTGCGTGCTGGTGACCAAGAAGCTCGGCGTGAAGACGCTCGCCGAGCTGACCGCCCGGCTCAAGGCCGAGCCCGGCAAGCACAATTACGGCGCCGGCGCGATCTCGGCCCGCGTCGCGGGCGAGCTGTACAAGATGCTGGCCGGCGTCGACGCGGTCTATGTTGGCTACAAGAACAACCAGCTCGCCGCGCCGGATCTCAACAACGGCATCATCTCGTTCATGATCTGCGATGCCGGCAGCGCGAAGATGATCCTCACCTCCGGCTGGGCCGATGCGCTGGCGGTGACCCAGACCGAGCCCTTTCCCGCGCTGCCCGGCGTGCCGAACGCGGTGCAGGCCGGCATGCCGGCCCTGCTGTTCACGACGTGGTCGGCGTTCTACGCGCCGAAGGGTACGCCGCGCGAGATCGTGCTGAAGCTCAACAAGGACATCATCGCCGCCGGCACTTCGCCCGAGACCCTGGCCAAGCTCGAGGGCATGGCCGGCGGCCCGAGCTTCACCACGCCGGAGGGCCTGATGGACTTCACGAAGAGCGAGATCGAGGCCTGGCGCAAGGTGGTGCGCGCGGCGAACATCAGGATCGAATGATCATGCTCTTGCCGGAGCGCGGGCGGGACGCCCGCGCTCCGGCAAGAGAAAAGGGGCGCCGTGGCGCCCCTGTTCGATCGGACCGTTCGCTTACTTCACGAACGGGCACTTGCCTTCGTTGAGCGGTCGGTAGGCCTTGTCGCCCGGCACTGTGGCGATCAGCGTGTAGATGTCGTCCTTGCTCTTGGACTCCGACGGTGCCTTGACCTGGAACAGGTACATGTCGCGCACCAGCCGGCCGTCCTCGCGCAGCTTGCCGTTCTTGGTCATCACGTCGTTGACCGGCAGCTCGCGCATCTTGGCCATCACCGCCTTGGCGTCGTCGGTGCCGGCGGCCTGCACGGCCTTGAGATAGTGCAGGGTCGAGCTGTAGACGCCCGCCGTCAGCATCGACGGCAGCTTGTCCTTCTTGGCGCGGAAGCGCTTGGTCCAGGCGCGGGTCTCGTCGTTGAGGTCCCAGTAGAACGCCTCGGTCAGCACCAGGCCCTGCGCCACCGGCAGGGTGAGGGACTGCACGTCGGTGGCGAAGACCAGCAGGCCTGCCAGCTTCTGGCCGCCCTTGACGATGCCGAACTCACCCGCCTGCTTGATCGAGTTGATCGTGTCCTGGCCGGCATTGGCGAGGCCGATCACCTTGGCCTTGGACGCCTGGGCCTGCAGCAGGAACGAGGAGAAGTCCTGCGTGCTGAGCGGATGGCGTACCGCGCCCAGCACCTTGCCGCCGGCCGACTTCACGACCTCCGACACGTCGCGTTCGAGCGCATGGCCGAAGGCATAGTCGGCGGTGAGGAAGTACCAGCTGTCGCCGCCCGCCTTGACCATCGCGTCGCCGGTGACGTGCGCCAGCGCATAGGTGTCGTAGACCCAGTGCGCGCCGGTCGGCGAGCAGGCCGGACCCGTGAGGTCGGCCGAGGCGGCGCCGGTGTTGATGTCGATCAGGCCTTTCTCCTGCGCGACCTTGCGCACCGCCAGCGCCACCGAGGAGGTGCCGAGGCCGGTGATCATCTTGACGCCTTCGACGTCGTACCACTTGCGCGCGATGGCGGCGCCGATGTCGGGCTTGGTCTGATGGTCGGCCGACAGGATCTCGACCGAGCGGCCGAGCACCTTGCCGCCGACATCCTCGATCGCCATCTGCATGGCCTCGACCTCGCCGGCGGTCAGGTCGCCGTAGACGCCCGAGAACCCTTCCATGACGCCGATCTTCAGCGGTGGCGGCGTCTGCGCCTGCGCGATGGCGACGACCCCGGCGGCCGTCAGGCCAAGCGCCGCGGCGACCAGTCCGGCATAGCGGACGGCTTTCGATACTCTCATACGTTACCCCTCCCAGACGCGGCTTTTGCCGCAGAGGCGCAAAACTTACCGTCCGGCCTCGCTCCGCGCCAAGAAAAAGGGCGCTCCTCGCGGAGCGCCCTG
Source organism: uncultured Rhodospirillales bacterium (assembly GCA_945957125.1). Lineage (GTDB taxonomy): Bacteria > Pseudomonadota > Alphaproteobacteria > Reyranellales > Reyranellaceae > Reyranella. Next base: position 15,186 of record CAMFJT010000124.1, read on the forward strand.
TCGCAGTCTCTTCGGCCGCGGCTACTTGACCAGCGGGCAGTTGCCGTCCTTGAGCGGGCGCCAGGCCTGCTCGGCCGGAACCGTGGCGAGGATCTTGTAGATATCGTCCTTGCCCTTGGACTCCGACGGCGCCTTGACTTGGGCGAGGTACATGTCGCGCATCACGCGGCCATCGGCGCGCAGCGTGGCGTTCTTGGTCATCATGTCGTTGATCGGCAGCTCGTGCATCTTGGCCATCACCGCCTTGGGATCGTCGGTGCCGGCGGCCTCGACAGCCTTGAGATAATGCCGCGTGGCGCTGTACACGCCGGCCGTCGTCAGGTTCGGCAGCTTGTCGCGCTTGGCACGAAACTTCTTCGTCCAGGCGCGCGTCTCGTCGTTCTGGTCCCAGTAGAAGGCGGTGGTCAGGACGAGCCCTTGCGCCGTCTGCAGGCCCAGCGACTGTACGTCACTTTCGAAGATCAGCAGGGCGGCGATCCGCTGGCCGCCCTTGACCAGGCCGAACTCGCCGGCCTGCTTGATCGCGTTCACCGTATCCATGCCGGCATTGGCGAGACCGACGATCTTGGCCTTGGAGGCCTGCGCCTGCAGCATGAAGGACGAGAAGTCCTGGGTGCTGAGCGGGTGCTTGACGCCGCCCAGCACCTTGCCGCCGGCTGCCTTGATGACGTTGGTGGCCTGATCCTCCATCGACTTGCCGAAGGCGTAATCGGCGGTGACGAAGAACCACGTGTCGCCGCCGTCCTTGACCGCGGCACTGCCGGTCACCTGCGCCAGCGCGTAGGTGTCGTAGACCCAGTGCGCACCGGTCGCCGAGCAGGCCGGACCGGTGAGGTCGGCGGTGGCCGAGCCGACATTGAGGTCGATCTGGCCCTTTTCCTGCGCCACCTTGCGCACCGCCAGCCCGACCGACGAGGTGTCGAGGCCGCTGATCATCTTGACGCCCTCGTCATACCACTTGCGCGCGACCGAGGCGGCGACGTCGGGCTTGTTCTGGTGATCGGCGGAGAGGATCTCGATCGGCCGGCCGAGCACCTTGCCGCCGACCTCGTCGACCGCGAGTTGCATCGCCTCGACCTGGCCGGTGGCGATGTCGGCATAGACGCCGGACAGGCCGGCGAGCACGGCGATCTTGAGCGGCTGCGGCGCCTGCGCCACGCTCTGGCTCGAGACGGTTGCCGTGATGCCCAATGCCGCCAGCCCGACGACTCCAGCCATCGCCGCGCCCCGGCGGCCCATACGCTTTACGCTCATACCCCTCGTCTCCTCCCATGTGCGGCGTCGGCCGCGGACGATGCACCTTCTAGCGTCGCACGCCGACTGTCTCAACCACAGGACGTCGCGAGCTGCCCTGGTCGGCATCGACCTGGACACCGCAACGATGCGCCGGATCCCGCAATCGCCAGATCTCCTAATCCCAAGTGTGGATACGACCTCCTCATTCTGAGCTCTCGTGATTTTCTCGGATTGAGAAGGCGCTCCGAATCAAATCGACGGCGCTTTACATCCCCGCAAAGCTTCGATTTATTCGCTGCACCGCAAGGGGGGTGAATGGCGGAACAAGAAACGATCCTGGAAGCTCAGGGACTCACGAAGGAATTCAAGGGGTTCGTGGCGGTCAAGAACGTCGACCTGAAGGTCCGGCGCCACACCATACATGCGTTGATCGGGCCGAACGGCGCGGGCAAGACGACCTGCTTCAACCTGCTGACCCATTTCCTGACGCCGACCGCGGGCCGCATCCACTTCAACGGGCAGGAAATCACCGGCTCCTCGCCGGCGGCCATCGCGCGCATGGGGCTGGCGCGCTCCTTCCAGATCTCGGCGGTGTTCCCCCATCTGTCGGTGCGCGAGAACGTGCGCGTCGCGCTGCAGCGCAAGCTGCGCAACTCGTTCTTTTTCTGGCGCTCCGAGAGCGTGCTCGACGGGCTGAATGCCCGCGCCCTGGAGCTGGTCGAGGCGGTCGGCCTGACCGCGTTCGCCGAGCAGCAGGCCGTCGACCTGCCGTACGGCCGCAAGCGGGCGCTGGAGATCGCCACCACCATCGCGCTGGAGCCCGAGATGCTGCTGCTGGACGAGCCGATGGCGGGGCTGGGTCAGGAGGACATCAAGCGCATCGCCGCCCTGATCCGCACCGTCTCGAAGAACCGCACCGTGCTGATGGTCGAGCACAACATGAGCGTCGTCGCCGACCTCTCCGACACCATCACCGTGCTGGCGCGCGGCGAGGTTCTGGCCGAGGGACCCTACGCCACGGTCTCGAAGAACCCGCTGGTCGTCGAAGCCTATGTCGGGACGGGCCATGGCTGACACCCTGCTGAAAGTCCAGGACCTTCAGGCCTGGTACGGCGAATCGCATATCCTGCACGGCGTCGGCTTCGAGATCGGCCGCGGCGAGCTGGTTACGCTGCTGGGCCGCAACGGCGCCGGCAAGACCACCACCTTGCGCTCGATCATGGGCATCGTCGGCCGCCGCCGCGGCTCGGTGACGTTCGACGGCCGCGAGACGATCGGCCTGGCGTCCGACGCCATCGCGCGGGCGGGCATCGCCTATTGCCCGGAGGAGCGCGGCATCTTCTCCAGCCTCAATGTCGAGGAGAACATGCTGCTGCCGCCGCAGGTCAAGCCCGGCGGCATGAGCGTTGACGAGATCTATAGGCTCTTCCCCAACCTGCTGGAGCGCCGCCGCAGCCAGGGCACCAAGCTGTCGGGCGGCGAGCAGCAGATGCTGGCGATCGGCCGCATCCTGCGCACCGGGGCCAACCTGCTGCTGCTCGACGAGCCGACCGAGGGCCTGGCCCCGGTCATCGTGCAGCGTATCGGCGAGGTGATCCGCACGCTCAAGAGCCGCGGCTTCACCATCCTGCTGGTCGAGCAGAATTTTCATTTCGCGGCGACCGTCGCCGACCGCCACTACGTCATGGAGGATGGCCGCGTGGTCGACACGATGTCCGCAGCCGAGGTCGCCGGCAACATCGGCAAGCTGCAAGCCTATCTCGGGGTGTAACGGATGGGTGCCTGCAACATCTTCGAGGTTTCGTCCCAGCTGCTGTTCAGCCAGCTCCTGCTCGGCCTGATCAACGGCGCCTTCTACGCCATGCTGAGCCTCGGCCTGGCGGTGATCTTCGGCATGCTGAACGTGATCAACTTCACGCACGGCGCGCAATACATGATGGGCGCCTTCGCCGCCTGGCTGATGCTGACCGAGCTCAACATCCCGTTCTGGGCGGCGCTGGTCCTCTCGCCGATCGTCGTCGGGCTGTTCGGCATCCTGATCGAGCGATTGCTGCTGAAACGCATCTACCATCTCGACCATCTCTACGGCTTCCTGCTGACCTTCGGCCTCGCCCTGATGATCGAGGGCCTGTTCCAGTGGCGCTGGGGCTCGTCGGGCGCGCCCTATCCCAACCCGATCCCGGGCGGCACCAATCTCGGCTTCATGTTCCTGCCGACCTATCGCGGCTTCGTCGTGGTCGCCGCGCTGGTGGTCTGCCTGGCGACCTGGTTCGCCATCGAGCGCACCCGGCTCGGCGCCTACCTGCGCGCGGCGACCGAGAACCCGAC
>CAMFJT010000125.1 GCA_945957125.1 uncultured Rhodospirillales bacterium
CTGCCCGCCGCCCAGGATGCCGATGGTCGAGCCGGGGGGAATGATGTCGGCGCTCCGGCAAGACGCCTCATGCTAACGATGAACGGGCGCATCGTCCGACGGAGCGAGGGCCACCGCATCGCTCTGGCGGGCGCGCCAGGCGGCGAGGGCCGACGCAATCTTGCTGTTGCCAAGCCCAACGATCGACGCTGCCAGAAGCGCAGCATTGATGGCCCCCGACCGCCCGATGGCCAGCGTGCCGACGGGAATGCCGGCCGGCATCTGGACAATGGAAAGAAGGCTGTCCATACCCTTCAGGGCGGCGCTTTCGACCGGCACGCCGAGCACCGGCAGGGCGGTCATGGCGGCGGTCATGCCGGGCAGGTGGGCCGCGCCGCCGGCGCCGGCGATGATCACCTTCAGGCCGCGCTTCGCGGCGCCCTCGGCATAGGCTGCCATCCGCCGGGGCGTGCGATGGGCCGACACGATGCGCGCCTCGAAGGGCACGCCGAGCGCTTCCAGCGTGTCGGCGGCATGCTTCATGGTCGTCCAGTCGGACTGGCTGCCCATGATCAGGCCGACCATGGGAGTGGGTTTCTTGGTCCGGGCCATATGTCTCTCGGAGCGTGCCTCAGGCGATGATATCGGGGATGAGTCGGCTTTCCAGCTTGGCGATCTGGTCCTTCAGCCCGAGCTTGCGCTTCTTCAGCCGCTGGAGCTGGAGCTGGTCGAACGGCGGCTTCTCGATCAGCCGATCGATCACCTCGTCGAGATCGCGATGCTCGACCTTCAAGGCCTCGAGCCTGGCCTTGATGACCTCGAGGTCCACATCCAGAGGATCGATATCGTTGCTCATCGCCGTCGCGCCGTGTACCCCTTCGGCCGCCCGAAGGGAAGCATGTCGGATTTCCTGCCCCATCCGTTCTGGAATTTTTCGCTGGAGATCTACGCCGGCGAGGGTGTCGCCGCGGCCTGTCTCGACCTGCAGGACCGGCGCGGCTGCGACGTCAACGTCCTGCTGTTCTGCTGCTGGCTGGGCGCCTCTGGCCGCCCGACCCTGACCGCCGACCGGTTGCGCGCCATCCTGAAGGTGAGCGACGTCTGGCAGGCCGAGATCGTTCGGCCGCTGCGCCAGGTCCGGCGCCTGCTGCGCGACAAGCCCTGGCACGAGGCCCTGCCCGAAACCGTCGATGCCGCCCGCCGCCGGGTCGCCGATGCCGAGCTGGCCGCCGAGCATGCCGAGCAGCTCAAGCTCGCCAGCCTCTACGCCCCGCCGGCCGACCGCGACCGCCCGATCGAGAAGCGCCTGCGTGCGGCGGTCGGCAATCTCGGCGTCTATGCGGTGTGCCTGGGCGTGGTGCCGGATGCCAAGGACCGGGCTGCCGTCGTGGCGCTGATGGCCGCCACTTTCCCCGGCCTGCCGGGCGAGGAGATCGCCCGGGCCGTGGGTGTCGCTGTCAGCTCCAGCGCCTGACGCTGCCCGAATCGAGGTCGAACAGGTCCAGCACGCGCCCGACGGTGTGATCGACGATGTCGTCGAGGGTTTGCGGCCGATTGTAGAAGGCCGGTACGGGCGGCGCGATGATGGCGCCCATTTGCGCAAGTGTCGCCATGTTGCGCAGATGGATCGCGTGAAGGGGCGTTTCACGGGCAACCAGCACGAGCCTGCGGCGTTCCTTGAGAACGACGTCGGCGGCTCGCGTCAGCAGGTTGCTGGTGATGCCGTGGGAGATCTCGCCGAGGCTGCGCATGGAGCAGGGAGCCACGATCATGCCGATCGTCCGGAAGCTTCCACTCGAAACCGCAGCCGCGAGGTCATCGATCCGATATGCCACATCCGCGAGCCGCCGGACGTCACTCACCTTCATATCCGTCTCGTGCGCCAGCGTGACCTCGGCAGTCCGCGTCATGACGAGATGCGTCTCGACCGGCAGCTTCTGCAGCGTCTCGAGCAGACGCACGCCGTAGACGACGCCCGAAGCACCAGAAATTCCTACAATCAGCCGCGCATGCTCGGTCATGGACGACATCCTACAGGCCGCCCATCCGACAGGCTTGTGAACAATGCCGAGAAGGCGGGTTGATTTGCCTTCATGGAGGGCTCACATTTCACATGATCGCCATACAGCACGGAGGTTGTCTATGAGCACCGTAGATCACGTCGAAGCGCTGAAGGCCAAGCATGCGTCGCTCGAGCATGCGATCAGCGAGGAAACGGCGCGACCGCACCCGAACGACGATGCGCTCTGCAGCCTCAAGAAGAAAAAGCTCCAGATCAAGGACGAGATCACGCGGCTGACGACCAAGCCGCACTAGTCCGTTTCACGGCAGACCTCCCCAGCGCGCCGCGGCGACCGCGGCGACGGCCGCGAAGAGCCCGGGCGTGAAGCCACCTGCGGTGCGCGTCACCAGCGCGCCGACGACGGCCCCCGCGACGTAGGCGTTTCCGGCCTGTACGATCGGCACGATCGCCGCCGACACCAGTACCGCGCCCGGCGCGTGCTGGAGCCACGCGCTGACGAATCGATGGCGACCGAGCCAGCGCATGGCGATGAAGCCGCCGCCCTTGGCCGCCATGGCGGACAGCGCCATCACCAGGATGGCGACGAGGTTCTCAGGATTGGCGGACATCACGCAGCGCTCCGAACAGGCCGCCCGCCATGCCGCCGATCACGATGTACCAGTTGCCGCCCAGCAGGGTCCTGGCGGCGAGGGCGGCGCCGATCGCGACCGCCCAGGGGGCGAGGTCGCGCCTGCCGCGGAACAGCAGCGCGGCGACGACGACGAAGACCGCGACGCCGACGAAGTCGAGCCCCAGCCGGCGCACGAGCGAGGCATCCGACAGAACGCCGCTCGCCGCGATTCTGCCGATCAGGGTGGAGCCCGCCCAGATCGACGCCGTCACCAGCCCGCCGCCGAGGAACTTGCCGAGGTCGAGCCGGCCGCGCCGGGCTTCCTCGACGTTGATCGCCCAGTTCTGGTCCACGGTCGTGTACCAAACGATCGGATGCAGCCACCACGGCAGGCGCGGCAGGTAGGGCTGCAGCGCGGCCCCCATCACGAAGTAGCGCAGGTTGGCGACGAACACCGAGACCGCGAGCGCAACGAGCGGCAGCGGCTGCGCCCACATGTCGAGCGCCACCATCTGCGAGGTGCCGGCCATCACGCTGACGCTCATCAGCACCGTCTCGAAGGTGCTCAGCCCCTTCTGCGCGGCCGCCACACCGAAGCCGATGCCGAACGGCAGAGAGGCCAGACCGGGCACGATCATGCGCACCGCGCCGGCGCGGAAGCTCTGCCAGGTGATCATTGCGACGATTTCCGTGCCTGGTATCCGCCGCGCCCGTGGCGCGGCTTCATTGCTGGGAGCGCGGCTCTCCAGAACCGCTCATGGATATCGAGGAATCGAAGAAAGAGCGGCTCTGGAGAGCCGCGTCCCCGGCAGACATGACACGATATTTGCCCGAGGCGAAGCCTCGCTAATCGATCTTGTGCAGGTTCACCGTCCACGACGTCGGGCCGTAGCGGCCCTGCGAGCGGCCGGTGCAATCCGCCACGCCATTGGGCGCGCGTTGGCAGACGAGCTGGTCGGCGTACCAGTGCGAGCCGTCGTTGCAGGTCGCGTCCTGGTCGCGCAGCGCGAGATGGGTGCCGTTGAACTGCGCCCGCGCTCGCGTGCGGCAGGCAGTGCGCCCGCGCCGCCATTCGAGGCTGCCGTTGCCGTTCGCGTCGAAGCAGTAGGACGAGATGCCGAACTCCGTCTGAGAGACCTCGTGCTTGAACCGGTCGGTGCGCCAGCAGCCCTGCATGAAGGAATAGTCTCCGGTCGGTGCGGACGGCATGCGCATGCGTCCGTCCGATGGGCGCGGCGGGGGAGCAGGCGTCGGCGGCGACGCGGGCTTGGGAACAGGGGGCGGCGGCACCGCCTTGGCGATTTGCGGCGGCTTGGGCGGCTCCTCCTTCTTGGCCTCCGGCGGCTTGGCGGCTTCCGGCGGCCTGCAGTCGGCGACACGCTTCTTCAGCTCGCCCTCGATCGCGGCCAGCTCGAGCCGCAACGCCTTCGCGCGCGCTTCCTCCTCGGCTAGCGAGGCTTTGAGGACCGGCGACGGATCGGACGGCGGCGCGGCCGCAGCCGGCTCTGGCGGCCCCTCGCGCGTCGCCATCGCCAGATCGGGATCGGCCGGCAGCAGTGAGCGCAGCAGCCAGGCAGCGCCGAGCAGGAGAAGCAGCAGCGGCAGTGCGAGGAGCAGCGAGCGGAACCACGGGATCGTGGCCGGCGCCGCACGCACCGCCAGCGCGGTGGATCGCGGTTCCGGCGGCCCGAGCACCGGCCGATGTGCGCTCGCCGGCGGCGGCACGCGCGGCAGGGCCGGTCCCATGAGGCTCGCCGCGGCTTCCTTCTCGTAGCCCCAGCAGACGACGACCGGACGGTCGCCGACCAGGAACACGAACGATTCGGCCGGCTTCCGAGCGGCAAGCTGCAGAGAACGGCCGACCACGCCGATGTCGTCGCCGCTGCCGGCGGTGCCGAGCGTGCCGCCGAGCTTCGCGATCGTCGCCAGGGTGGCGTCGACCTGGGCAAGAATCTCGCGGCGCCGCTCGGGATCGAGGTCGGCGACCCGGCGCACCTCGCCGCTCCAGCCGGCATGCCAGTCGATCGTCTTGCCGTCCTCGTGGAGCAGGGGTTCGGCCAGCAGGTCGGCCGCGCCATCGCCCAGCCGGCGACGGATGACGCGCCGGATCTGGTCCGCCGCATTGTGCAGCGGCTCGCCGCGTACGCCCAGGGGGCGGACGCCGATGCGCGTGGTGACGATGAGCGTGCTGTCGCCGGACATTCCGGGCCGAGATTATCCGTCCGATTGTGGCGCCGTCATGCTCCTGTTGCGCCGGGCCATGAAGCGGGCGTCTCGCCCGCTCGGGATCAGGCGACGGCTTTGGCCCAGTCGCGCAGGACGTATTTCTGGACCTTGCCGGTCGAGGTCATCGGTAGCTCGCGGAACACCACGAAGCGCGGGCACTTATAGGAGGCGAGGTTGGCGCGGCAGTGAGCGACGATGTCCTCGACGGTGGCCGACGCGCCGGGTTTCAGCACGACGAATGCGCACGGCGTCTCGCCCCACTTCTCGTCGGGCTTGGCGACCACGGCGACGCTGGCGACGGCGGGATGACGGATAATCACGCCCTCGACCTCGATGGTCGAGATGTTCTCGCCGCCCGAGATGATGATGTCCTTGGAGCGGTCGCGCAGCTCGATATAGCCGTCCTCGTGCAGCACGCCGAGATCGCCCGAGTGGAACCAGCCGTGCTCGAAGGCTTCCTTCGTCGCCGCCGGGTTCTTGAGGTAGCCCTTCATGACGAGATTGCCGCGGAACATGACCTCGCCCATCGTGCTGCCGTCGCGCGGCACCTCTTCCATCGTGGCGGGATCCATCACCGTGACGCCGTCCTCGGCGGCGTAGCGCACGCCCTGCCGCGCCTTCAGGCGGGCGCGCTCGCCCGCATCGAGGGCGTCCCAGTCGTCGTGCCAGGCGCAGACCGTGGCCGGGCCGTAGACTTCCGTCAGGCCATAGACGTGGGTGACGCGGAAATTCTCCCGCTCCAGCGCTTCGAGCACGGCGGCCGGAGGCGGCGCAGCGGCGGTCATGAACTCGACCCGTCGCGGCAGCGCACGGCGCTCTTCCGGCGTGGCGGCGATGATGAACTGCATGATGATCGGCGCGCCGCACATGTGCGTCACGTCGTGATCGACCAGCGCGTCGAAGATCGGCTTGGCGCCGATGCGGCGCAGGCAGACCGAGGTGCCGGCGACCAGCGCCAGCGTCCATGGGAAGCACCAGCCGTTGCAGTGGAACATCGGCAGCGTCCAGAGATAGATCGGATGCAGCCCGGTCGGCCATTGCACGGCATTGCCGTAGGAGGCGAGCGTCGCGCCGCGATGGTGGAACACCACACCCTTCGGGTTGCCGGTCGTGCCCGAGGTGTAGTTGAGCGAGATCGCGTTCCATTCGTCGGAGGGGTACTGCCAGGCATAGTCGGGATCGCCGTCGGCGATGAACTCTTCGTAGGTCGTGTCGCCGACCGGCACGCCGTCCTTGAATTGCGGATCGTCGATGTCGACGACGAGGGGGGCAACCTTGGCGATCGCCAGTGCTTCGGTCGCGACGCGATGGTATTCGCGATCGACGATCAGGACCTTGACCTCGCTATGGTCGAGGATGAAGGCGATCATCGCCGCATCGAGGCGGGTATTGAGGCAGTTCAGCACCGCGCCGGTCATCGGCACGCCGAAATGGGCCTCGTACATCTCGGGGATGTTCGGCGCCATGATCGCCACCGTGTCGCCGACGCCGATGCCGATCCTGTCGAGCGCCGATGCCAGCTTGCGGCAGCGCTCGTAGGTCTCGGCCCAGGTCTGCCGGCGCGGGCCGTGAACGATGGCCAGCCGCTCGGGATAGACGCTGGCGCTGCGCTCGAGGAACTGAAGCGGAGTCAGCGGAGCATAGTTGGCGGCAGTCCTGTCGAGATCGCGCTCGTAGATGCCGCCGGCCAGCGGCGGCGTCTTGTGCGGCGCGGGCCGCGGGCTGGGCATGAGCTTCACCGAGGGCCGGTCCTTCACCCGGCGGCGCAGGGCGGGCCGCGAGACCCCTTTGGGAGCAGCCTTCGTCGTCGATCGGGGCGCAGCCGCCTTCTTCCGGACGGTTGGTTTCTTCGCCGCGGCCTTCTTCGGTGCGTTCTTCTTCGCGGCTGTCTTTCCGGCCGCCTTCGGCCTGGCGGCGCCCGCCTTGCCCGAACCCTTTTTCCCCGCAGCCTTTTTCGTCGTCTTCCTGGCCATGTCGCGTCCTTTGTCTCCCCAGCGCCCACTTTCTCATGAAGTCGGTGCGAGAACACCAGCCCGAATTCGCACAGGCTCGGCAAAAGCGATCTTGAACCGCGCGCCCAGGCACCACACATTGTGCCCGCCGGCAATGCCCGGCAACAGGGATGGTTGAAAAATGAGAACTGCTCGTTTGCTCGCGGCGATGGCCGCCATGATCCTCCTGGTACCGGCCATGGCCGACGCGCGCGTCGGCGGCGGAACCAACAGCGGCAGCCGCGGTAGCAAGACCGACCAGGCCCCGCCTCCGACCCAGACTGCGCCGGCGCCCAAGCCGGTCGAGCGCTCGGCGACGCCGACACAGCAGGCCCAGGCACCCAAGGCCGCGCCGGCGGCTGGCGCGAAGCCCGGTTTCTTCCAGCGCAATCCGTTTCTGTCCGGCCTGATGGGTGGACTGGTCGGTGCAGGCCTGATCGGCATGCTGTTCGGCGGCGGCTTCGGTGGTTTTGCCGGGGCGGCCGGCATGCTCGGCCTTCTGGTGCAGCTCGCGCTGATCGGCGGCCTGGGCTACCTCGCCTATCGCCTTTTCAAGGGCCGTGGAGCGGCTCCGGCGGCCCCGACGCCGGCCTATGCCGGCGGGGTACCGCGGCCGGCCGAGGCGCCGATGGCCCGTACCATGATCCCGGGAGCGGGGACCGGCGCCACTGCCGTTGCCGCTCCGGCGGGCCTTGCCATCGCGGCGGAGGACTTCAATACCTTCGAGAAGATGCTGGCGGACATCCAGGCGGCGTTCAGCAAGGGCGACTTGACCAAGCTCCGGACCATGGTCACGCCCGAGATGCTCGGTTACTTCTCCGAGCAGCTTTCGGCCAATGCGAGCCGCGGCGTGGAGAACAAGGTCGACGCGGTCAAGCTGGAACAGGGCGACCTCGCGGAATCGTGGAGCGAAGGCGGCATCGACTATGCCAGCGTCGCGATGCGCTTCAGCATGATCGACGTGACGCGCCGCGTCGCCGACGGCTCGATCGTCGAGGGCAATGCCCAGGTCCGTACCGAGGCCACGGAAGTCTGGACCTTCCTGCGCAGCCGCGGCGGCAGCTGGATCCTCTCGGCGATCCAGCAGGCTTAGCCTCCGATCGAGTGAACGAGCGATCGGATCGGTTCCGCTGGGGCGCGCCACTGGAATGGCGCGCCCATAGTCATGTCTTACAGGATCTCGATCCGATGGGTTCGGATGACGAGCTGTTCCTGGCGGAACGTGCGGGCGAGCTCGGCCCGCATGCTGTGCCACCAGCGGCGGTCGAGCTGCTCCGTCATGACCTCGAAGATGACGATCTCGTCGTGGCTCGCGGTGCCTGTCGGCCCATGCCAGGCACCTTCCGCCGGAGAGCGGACGTAAGCCGTCACGCCGCCGAATCTCCGCGCGAAACCGGTCTTTACGGCAAGATAGAGCGCCTCCTCGAAGGGCCGGCCGTCGTTGTCGTAGAGCGGCAGAAGGACCTGAACCAGATGCATCGCGGTTACTCGAGCTTGATGTCGAGTTCCTTGATGAGGGCGGCGAAGTAGGCCCGGTCGTCGCTCACCTGCCGGGCGAAGTCGGCGGGGGATTGGTGTTCGGCGATCTGCGCCACCGCGAGAAGCTTCTGCTGCAGGTCCGGCTGGGCCGCGGCCTTCGCGGCCTCCTGCGAAATCCGCTCGATCGCTTCGGGCGGCGTGCCCTTGGGAGCCAGCAGCCCGAACCAGCTCCGCTCGCGGAAGCCCTTGAGGTCGAGGCCAACCTCGCGCGCCGTCGGGACGTCCGGCAGGTCGGGCAGGCGCACTGCGCCTTCCTGCAGCACCGTTCGCACCTTTCCCGCCTTGTGATAGGGCACGAACGAGGGATCGAACACCATCTGGATGCGACCGTCGAAGATATCGCCCGTGGCGTCGACGATCGTCTTGTACGGCGCGTGCTGCATCCTGATCCCGGCGGCGCGGGTCAGCACCTCGCCGGTGAGATGAGTGATGGTGCCGAGCCCCGACGAGCCGTACCAGTATTGCCCCGGATTCTTCTTCGCCAGCGCCACGAACTCCTGCCAGGTGGTGGCGCCGAGCTTCATGGTGATGGTGACGGACAGCACCGGCGTCGACAGCCGGCACACCGCGACCAGCGCGTCGGGATCGTACGGTACCTTCCGCACCGACGGCGTGATCGCCATGATCGCGGTCGGCGACAGCAGCAGCGTATGGCCGTCGGGCGCGCTGCTCGCGACCATTGCCGCGCCGACGCCGCCCGAAGCGCCGGGCTTGTCCTCGACGATGATCTGCTGGCCCAGCGCGGGGCTCATCTTGTCGGCATAGAGCCGTGCCACCTGGTCGGCAGAGCCGCCCGGGCCGTACGGCACGATCATGCGGATGGGCTTGCTCGGCTTCCATGCGCTCTCGCTGCGCGCGGCGACCGGCGCCAATGCGGCGAGGCCCGTGGCGAGTGCGGTCCTGCGTCGGATCATTCGTTTCCTCCCGATCGTCTTGTGGCTTCGGCGCCACAGCGCCGTGCTTTTGATGCGCGACAGTCTTTTCCCGATTGCGCGCAAGAGCAAGCGTGCGTAGAAGCCCCGTCCTCATCGGGCCGGAGATCGAAGGTTACCGCTCCAGAAGGCGGATTTGCTCCCGCCACTTCGGTCACACATGTCCGATGAGTCGATGACGGCCGGCGGGCCGAAGGGCATCGGTTAACGACACCAGCGGGTGCAAGTCCCGCCTAGGCGGCGCAAGCCGCATCAACCGATTCCATCCCATGCCCGCCGGACTTCGCTGCAATCGGCGCGGGCCGATGCGATTGGGTTCTCGGGTGGAGGTTCGAATCCTCAGACGCCGCTGAGGCGTCCAACGGTTCCAGGCTTGGGGAGTTCCCGCGGGTGACGACACCTGCTCCAATCCGGATCATGTCCGCGCCGCCTGTGGCCAAATCGACACGGTCGGCCGGGAAGTCGTTCGAGTGCGCGTTGAACTATTGCGAGTATTAAATATTACGATACAACCAATCAATCGGCGCGGGCCGATGTGATCGGGTTATCGGTGGCGTCCTGGCTCCTAGAGCAACGTCTTGGCGGAAACGCCTATCCCGGTCCGGCCCATGTCCGCGCCGGCCTCGAAGGAAGGAAATGACGATCGTGCCATCAGGCAGTGAACAGCACTGGACACAAAGCGCCGCGGCCGCGGCGTAGCGCCGATCGTCGTCTGCGCTACCTCCGGCCGCGTCGGCCGTAATGGAGGAGGTAGCGATGAAGAACATCCTGAACATGTTGGGCCTGTCGGGTGCGGGCCAGGCGATGCCACTGCCGGGCGAGGCGATGGTCGCGAACGGTGCGGGCGGGTACGCCTACGCGCTGCACGACTGGGCGCGGCTGGACCGGTTCCTGGTGCTGGGCACGGAGGGCGGCACCTACTACGCCAGCGAGGCCCGGCTTACGCGGGAGGCTGCGCAGGCGGTCGGACGCTGCATTGCGTCCGACGGCAAGCGGGCGGTTGGGCGCATCGTGGAAATGAGCGTCAGCGGCCGCGCACCGAAGCAGGATCCGTTGCTGTTCGCACTGGCGCTCGCGACCGCGGCCGAGGATGCCGAGACCCGCGTCGCGGCGCTGGCGGCGATCGGCAAGGTCGCGCGCACCGGTGCGCAGTTGCAGCGGCTCGTGGGCTATATCGACGGGCTGCGCGGCTGGGGCCGTGGCCTGCGCCGGGCGATCGCCCGGTGGTACCTCGAGCAGCCGTTGGCCTCGCTGGAGCTGCAGGCCCTGAAGTACAGGGCGCGCGGCGAGAAGGGGCAGCGTTGGTCGCATCGCGACCTGCTGCGGCTCGCCCATCCGCTGGCGCCGGCGGAGGATGTCGCCCGGCGCGCGCTGTTCGATCGCATCGTGCGGCCCGACAGCGTCGCGGAGCTACCGGTCGAGCTCGCGCGCTACGCGGCGGCTGAAAGGCTGGCGCAGACCACGGACGCCGACCAGGCGGCCTGGCTCGTCGCCGATCACCGGCTACCGCGCGAGGTCGTCCCCACCGCGCTGCTCAACGAGCGCAAGGTGTGGGAGGCGCTGCTGGCCGAGATGCCGATGACCGCCATGCTGCGCTCGCTCGGCAAGATGAGCCAGGTCGGGCTGCTCGTATCGGGCAGTGCGGCGGAGCGGAACGTCGTGGCGCGGCTCGGCGATGTCGACCGGCTGAAGCGGGCGCGCGTGCATCCGCTGCAGGTGCTGACGGCGATGGCCGTCTACCGGACCGGCCATGGCCTGCTCGGCAAGCTGCACTGGCAGCCGGTGCCGGCGGTGGTCGATGCGCTCGATCGCGCGTTCTACGCCGCGTTCGCTGCCGTCGAGCCGTCGGGCAAACGCTTCCTCATCGGGCTCGACGTGTCGGGCTCGATGGGAACGGGTCAGGTCGCGGGCTCGCCGCTGACGCCGCGTGAAGCGGCGACGGCGATGGCGCTCGTGACCCTGGCGCGGGAGCCGGCCACGCAGGTGGTCGCGTTCCAGGACCGGCTGGTGCCGCTCGCGCTGTCATCCCGCCAGCGGCTTGACGACGCGATAAAGGCCACGTCGAACCTGCCGTTCGGCGCCACCGACTGCGCCCGGCCGATGCTGTATGCGCAGGCGCTCGGCCTCGAGGTCGATGCGTTCGTCGTCTACACCGACAACGAGACCTGGGCGGGCGCGGTGCATCCGTCGGCGGCACTGAGGGACTACCGCGAAGCCACCGGCATCGCGGCGAAACTGGTGGTGGTGGGGCTGACGGCGAGCGGCTTCACCATTGCCGATCCGGCGGACGCGGGAATGCTCGACGTGGTCGGATTCGACTCTTCGGCACCGGCGCTGATCGGCGACTTCATCGCCGATCGCCTCTGAACGATCCCGTTTTCGCGGAGGCAATGACCTGGGGGCGCGCCATCCAGTGGCGCGCCCCGCTCAGAAGCCCTGGCTGCGGAGTTCCCGGGCGACTCGCCGGGCCACGATGGCTTGCCCTTTCTCGGTCCAATGGCCGTCGCGCTTGCGGTACGTGCCCGGTTCGTCCAGCAGATCCTCGCGCAGGCGGATGGGACGCAGGCCGGCGCGTTGCGCCGCCGATACCAGCCTTTCCTCTCGGTCTTCGCAGATGTCGTTCCAGGCGTAGCTGCGCGGCCAGGGCCGCCAGAAGGCGCGGTATTCGGGGTCGACGCTCGCGACGGGCACGATGAAGGTCTCCAGGCGAACGCCGTGCGAGGCCGCCAGATCAGCCATGGCGACGAGCCAGGAGAGTGTGGCGTCGATCATGGCGTCGGAGGTCACCGCACGCGCCTGCGCCCGACTCGACGGAACGGGAAAGGTTCCCGTCTCCCACACCAGCAGGCTGTCGAGTGTCCAGCCGAGCAGAAACTCCGGATCGGCCGCCTGATGCTCGAGATCGCGCCAGAAGCGGTCGTCTCCCCGGCCGAGCACTTCCTCGATGACCGGCAGCGGCAACGACGGCTGGTAGTATGCCCTCACATTTTCGCTCAGCTGGGCTAGAGCCGTGTCACGGGGCTGGCGGACGATCTGCGCGAGCCGGGCCTCTTCGTCCGGCGGCGGCGCCGGACGCCACAGGGCTTCCAGGGCGGGCCAGCGATTGCGCACCAGCCAGCGTGTGTGCGGCATCGCCGCCCCGAGCAAGGACCCGCCTTCCGACTCGCCGATCAAGGGCGGGAGCTGCGGCGCGCCGAAGGCCTCTCCGGGCAGGACGAAGTCGTTGCCCATGTAAACGAACAGCAGCACCACATCGGGCGCCAGCTTCAAGCCCACGTCCCGCAGCCGGTAGTAGTAGCTGGGCGGGCCGGTGGCGGAAATACCGAGATTGACCGCTTCCACCCCGCCGAGCTCGGCTTCCACGCTGGCCGGCAACGATCGACGCGCGAAGCTGGCCTCGACGAAGCTATCGCCGATCACGACTGCTCGCGCCCGATAGGCCGGATCCTTCGCCGGGGTTCGCTCCCTGTCGCGCATGCCCCAGGAATTGAACGGCTCCGCCATCCACGGGCGCGACGCATAAGGCTCGCGGGACGCCGAGATCGGATTGGCCGGCGCGGTCCAGCGCAGCGCCCGCGCCGGCCAGGCGGGCGCGAACAAGGATGCCATCCCCTCGATGCCGAGCAGCGTCGCGACCGCCAGGATCGATGCGAAGATCACGCCGAACGCCACGCGGCGTGCGGCGCTCGGCCGGCCCATCAGAGAGTCCCTCCCGCCCGGCTCGTACGCGCCGGCGGAGTGGGACGCAAGCGTCGGCTTTTCGTCAGGTCTTGATTAGGCCGAACGAATCGAAGAACCGGCGCGTATTGGGTGTGGCCTCGATGCCGGGCGCGCCGGAGACCATGAGCTGGTAGAGCTTGCCGCGAATCCAGTACAGGCGAACGGCGGTGATCTGGGTCGGAGATCCGACGACGACGAACTCGCGGCCGGGGAAGCGGCCGAGGGTCAGCTTGCTCTCGTTGCGCCAGGTCCTCCCCGACGACATGTTGTTGCGGAACGTGTCGAGCATCACGTCACCCGACGCCGCACCCGAGATGCGCGGCGGATAAGCGATGTAGGACATCTGGTAGGTTGCACCGCGCGTGCTCACGACGGCCTCCTTCATCGGCGCCGTCTCCTTGTTGCCGATCGGGATGTCCGCCGTGTCGAGCCTGGGCGTGCCCGGCATCTCGACATGAAAGTTGCCTTCGTCGTTGCGGTACTCGGACCAGCCTTGGGCGGCGGCGGGGAGGGTCGCGAGCAGGGCGGCAGATCCCGCCAGGAAGGCCCGTTTTTTCATCGTGCGATATCGCTCCATGCGCTCTATCCTGCCCAGGCTCCGGGGGGAGCTGAGGGGTCGTATCGATGCGCCATCTTGGGCGGACGGCCGGCTGGCTGGTCGGCGGGCTTTCTGTTGTAGCGCTGGGCGCGAGTCTGGTCGCTGTGGGATTCTACCATCGCGCGTTGGAACGCAGCGAAGGCGAGGTCGCGGCCTTGCGCCGCGCGGTCGTGCGGCAGGCCGACGCGGAGGCCGAGCGTTCGGCGCGGGATCGGGGGCTGCTCGAGCAGCTCGGCCGCGAGCTGGTTCGATCCTCCGCCGAGCAGGCGCGGGCGACGGAACACGCCGAGGCGCAGGCAGAAGTCGTCGCCGTGCAGCAGGGCCGGATCGAGCAGGTGGGCGCCGAGCGCGATACCGCCGTCGAGCTCGCCGCGGAGCAGGCGTGGCTGCTCGCCGATCACCGCGCCGCCCTGGAAGAGACCACGCGCGAGCAGTCGCGGCTCGCCCGGCAGCGCGACGAGGCGATGGCCGAGCGCGACGCGACGATGAGCGAGACCCGGAGGGCCTTGAACGAACTCGACGCACAGACCCGGACTGCACTGGCGGATGTCGAGACGATCATCCTGGCTGCTGGACTGGCGCCGAGCCGGCTCGTCCCCGAGCCGAACCGAATTCGCCGTGTCGGCGCGCGCGGCGGCCCGTTCATCCCCTGGAAGGAACAGGTGGCGCTGGCCGAGCATGCCGAGGCCGCGCAACTTCATATCCTGACCTTGCAGCTCGACCGGCTGAAGGCACTGCGCGACGTGGTGGTGCGCCTGCCGCTGGTCGCGCCGGTGACCCATGCCATCCTGTCGGACGGCTTCGGCTACCGGCGCGACCCGGTCAATGGCGGCGGTGCACGGCATGAAGGCCTCGACCTGCGCGCGGTGCGCGATTCGGCGGTCATCGCGCCGGCCGCGGGCACGGTCGTCGCGGCGGGGTGGGATGGCGCCTTCGGCAACCTGATCCAGATCGACCACGGCTTCGGCGTGGTGACGCGCTACGCCCACCTGTCGCGCATGCTGGTGCGCAAGGGCGACGTCGTGACGCCGAACGAGCAAATCGGCGTGGTTGGCGCGACCGGCAGGGTGACCGGCACGCACCTGCACTACGAGATCTGGGTCGACGGCCAGCCGCGCGATCCGATGCGCTTCATCACGGCGGTGTCGCGGCCGTTCGCGGGTTTCGTCCGGCAGTAGGTCGCAGGCTCGCATATGGACGGCATCGGTCGCGGACGCGATGATGCCGGCGATGAAATGGACATGGATGGGGAGCATCGCGCTCACCCTCGGCCTCGCCGCGAGCGGTGCCGAGGCGCAGGGCTGGCCCGACAGGCCGGTGCATGTCGTGGTGCCGCTGACGGCTGGCAGCGCGACCGACGTCATGGCCCGCATGGTCGCGCGTCAGCTCGGCCAGCAGCTTGGCCAGCCTTTCATTGTCGAGAACAAGCCGGGCGCGGGCGGAACGATCGGCACGGCCGCGGTCGCGCGGGCAAAGCCGGACGGCTACACGCTGCTGGTCCAGTCCGCGTCATACACCGTCACGCCGACGACCTATCCCAACACGCCCTACGACACGCAGCGCGACCTGATGGGGGTCACTCCGCTGGGGTTGCTGCCGCAGGCACTGGTGGTCGCGCCATCGCGCGGCATCGACTCCCTGCAGGCGCTGATCGCGGCGGCCAAGGCGAAGCCGGGAACGCTGAACTACGGCTCGGCCGGCGTGGGCACCGCCAACCAGCTCAACGCCGAGCGTTTCCGCATCGGCGCCGGCATCGACGCGGTCCACGTGCCGTTCAAGGGAACGCCCGAGGTGTTGACCGACGTGCTGGCCGGACGGGTGGATTATTTCTTCTGTCCGGTGAATGTCTGCGTGCCGATGATCCGCGACAAGCGGCTGCTGGCGCTGGGCATGGGCAGCAGCCGGCGTTCCGCCGCGCTTCCCGACCTGCCGACGACGCTCGAGCTCGGCGTGCCGAATTCAGACTACAATTTCTGGGTCGGGCTGTTTGCTCCGGCGGGCACGCCGCGCGAGATCCTCGACAGGCTCTACGCCGAGACCGCGAAGGCGATCGGCAGCCCCGAGCTGCGCGAGGGCATGGCGCAACTCGGGGCCGAGCCCAACCTGATCGAGCCGGATGCGTACAACCGGCAGCTCAAGCAGGAGATCGTCGACAATGCCGCGCTGGTGAAGGCGGCGGGCATCCCGATCGGCGGCGCACAGTGAGAGGATGGAGACGATGGCGACGGGCGATACCTACCGCGCGGTTCATGCGCGTTCGCTGAAGGACCCGGAAGGCTTCTGGGCCGAGCAGGCCGAGGCGATCGACTGGAGCCGGCGCTGGGACACGGTGCTCGATTCGTCCAACCCTCCCTTCTATCGCTGGTTCCGGGGCGGCGAGCTCAATGCCTGCCACAACGCGCTCGACCGGCATGTCGAGGGCGGCCGAGCGGAGCAGGTGGCGCTGATCTACGATTCGCCGGTCACCGGCACGAAGGCGCGCTTCACCTATCGGGAGATGCGCGACCGCGTGGCGGCGATCGCCGGCATGATCGCCGCTCAGGGCGTGGGCAAGGGCGACCGGGTGATCGTCTACATGCCGATGATCCCCGAGGCGGTGATGGCGATGCTCGCCTGCGCGCGGCTGGGTGCGGTGCATTCCGTCGTGTTCGGCGGCTTCGCGGCCAAGGAGCTGGCCAGCCGCATCGACGACTGCAACCCCAAGCTCGTGCTGACGGCGTCGTGCGGCATCGAGCCCAACCGCATCGTCCATTACAAGCCATTGCTCGACCAGGCGATCGAGATGGCGACGCACAAGGTGCCACGGGTCATCCTGCTGCAGCGCCCGCAGGGCGAGGCGACGATGGTGGCGGGCCGCGACCTCGACTGGGTCGAAGCCGTGGGGAAGGCCCAGCCGTACGGCTGCGTGCCGGTGCAGGCGACCGATCCGCTCTACATCCTCTACACCTCCGGCACGACCGGATACCCGAAAGGCGTGGTGCGCGACACCGGCGGCTACTGCGTGGCGCTCCACTGGTCGATGAAGAACCTCTACGGCGTGAAGCCGGGCGAAGTCTACTGGTGCGCCTCGGACGTGGGCTGGGTGGTCGGCCACAGCTACATCGTCTACGGCCCGCTGATCTACGGCGCGACGACGGTGCTCTACGAGGGCAAGCCGGTCGGCACGCCGGATGCCGGCGCCTTCTGGCGGGTGATCGCCGAGCACGAGGCGGTGGCGCTGTTCACCGCGCCGACTGCGTTCCGTGCCATCAAGCGCGAGGATCCCGACGGCAAGCTGCTGAAGCAGTACGACCTGTCGAAGTTCCGCACGCTGTTCCTGGCCGGCGAACGCGGCGATCCGCCGACCGTCGAATGGGCGCAGAAGCTGCTCGGCGTGCGGGTCGTCGATCACTGGTGGCAGACCGAGACCGGCTGGGCGATCTGCGGCAACTTCGAGGGGCTCGATCCGATGCCGGTCAAGCTCGGCTCGACCTCCGTGCCGTCCCCCGGCTGGAGCCTGGAGGTGCTCGACGACCACGGCCAGCCGATGAAGCCGGGCGAGGTCGGCGCGCTGGCGGCCAGGCTGCCGCTCCCGCCGGGCACCTTTCCGACCCTATGGAATGCCGACGAGCGTTACCGGCAGGGCTACATGACGGAATTCCCCGGCTACTACAAAACCGGCGACGCAGGCTTCATCGACGCCGACGGCTACGTCTCGGTGATGACGCGGGTCGACGACGTGATCAACGTCGCGGGCCATCGTCTCTCGACCGGCCAGATCGAGGAGGTGCTGGGCAGCCACGACGCGGTGGCCGAGTGCGCGGTGATCGGCGTGGCCGACGAGCTGAAGGGCCAGGTGCCGCTCGGCCTTCTGGTGCTGAAGGCCGGCGTCAACCGGCCGGGCGAGGAGATCGTCGGCGACGTGGTGCGCATGGTGCGCGAGCGCATCGGCCCGGTCGCTTTCTTCAAGTCGGCGCTGGTCGTGCAGCGCCTGCCCAAGACGCGCTCCGGCAAGATCCTGCGCGGCACCATGCAGAAGATGGCCGACAACCAGCCCTGGACCATGCCCGCCACCATCGAGGACCCGGTCGTGCTCGACGAGATCAAGGACGGGCTCCAGGGCGCGGGGTACGCGGCAAAGGATTGACGCTGGGAGCGCGGCTCTCAAGAGCCGCTCATGGGATGTCGGAAACTGAAGAGTGAGCGGCCCTGGAGGGCCGCGCTCCCAGCAAGGACTCTCCGCCTCGGCGAACCCACATTCACCCTTAGCGACGCAGGTCATGCCTGCTAAAAGCGGCCGTGTCTGATGCGCCGCTTGCGCTGGATCATCAAGAATCAAAGGACAACACGATGACTCTCGACATCAACCGCTCCGATCTCACCGTGGGCGTGGTCGGCACCGGCGCCATGGGGCGCGGGATCGCGCAGGTGACGGCGCAGGGCGGCATGAAGGCGATCATGTACGACGCCGCGGCCGGCGGGGCGGCGAAAGCCAGGACAGGCATCCTCGAGACCCTGAAGGGCCTGGTGGCGAAGGGGCGGCTGACCGACGCGGACCTCGCGAAGACCGAGGCCAATCTCGGCATCGCGGAGAAGCTGGAGGATCTCAAGGGCTGCCACGTCGTGGTCGAGGCAGTGTTCGAGAACCTCGAGGTCAAGCAGAAGCTGTTCGGCGAGCTCGAGGCCGTCGTCGCGCCCGACTGCATCCTCGCGTCCAATACCTCGTCGATCCGCATCGCCTCGATCGCGCGCGCGCTGAAGCATCGCGACCGTGTCTGCGGCATGCACTATTTCAATCCTGTGCCGCTGATGAAGCTGGTCGAGGTCATCCGCGCCGCCGATACCGCGCAGTGGGTGGTCGATGCCATGGTCGCGCTGGGCAAGCGCCAGACCCGCGTGCCGGTGGTGGTGGGCGACACGCCGGGCTTCCTGGTCAATCTCGGCGGCACCGCGATCGGCACCGAAGGCCTGCGCATCATGCAGGAGGGCAGGGCGACGCCGTCTCAGGTCGACGCCGTGATGCGCGACACCTGCGGCTTCCGCATGGGCCCGTTCGAGCTGATGGACCTCACCGGCATCGACGTGAACTTCCCGGC
>CAMFJT010000126.1 GCA_945957125.1 uncultured Rhodospirillales bacterium
CGTCCGACGGCGCGACGGTCGATTCGCAGGGATGGCCCATCGATGAGCCCAAGGATGCGCCCGCCGGCAAATCGGGCGTCGACCGGGGAAGGAGCCGCCTGCTTCCCACCAGCCCGGCCGACTCCGGCGCTTGAAGGAGAGCGGTCCGGCCGCGGCTCAGCGCCCCGAGCCGAGATAGAGCACGTCGGCCACATCCTCGAACCTGTCGGCCGGCAGGGTGCGCCACAGATCGAGGACGGTGAGCTTCTCGCCGTCGCGCTTGAGCCAGGCGGGGTCGATTTCCTTGTACTCGGGCCAGCCGGTGCCGACGATCAGCAGGTCGGCATCGCGCACCGCCGATTCGAGCGAGGAGGCGCCGACCACCTTGTCGCCGAGCACGGCGAGTGCGGCGTCCTGCGCCAGCGGATCGTGCACCGTGACGATATAGCCCGCGTCGGCGAGGCGCTCGGCGAGCTTCACGCTGTGGCTTTCCTCGACCACCGGCGTCTGCGGCTTGTAGGAGAGGCCGAGCAGCGCGATGCGCGTGCCTGCCTTGGCGAACTTCGAGACCAGCCCGGTGAGGCGGTCGACCTGGTAGTTGTTGATGCGGTCGGTCGCCTCGGCCACGTCGGCGCGCGCGCCGAGCTTGCGGGCGAGGGCGGCGAAGGCGACGTTGTCGCGCGGGAAGCAGGGGCCGCCATAGCCCATCGCGCCCTTGAGGTACTTCGCGCCGATGCGGGTGTCGGCGCCGAGCGCCTTGGTCACCACGTCGACGTCCGCGCCGGGCAGGCGGTCGCAGATGTCGGCCAGCATGTTGGCGTAGGAAATCTTGGTCGTGACGTAGGTGTTGACCGAGATCTTGGTCAGCTCCGCGCTGATCCAGTTCATGCGCTGGACCGGCGGCTTCCTCTCGCACATCTGCAGGTAGATGCCGGCCAGCATGTCGCCGGCCTTGGGATCGCTCTCGCCGACCAGGATCGAATCGGGATAGAGCATGTCGCGCACCACCGAGCCGAGCGCGATGAATTCCGGATTGTAGCAGAGGCCGAGATCGGGGCCGATCTTGCGGCCCGACGCGGCCTCGAGCGCGGCCTTGATCTCGCTGCCGGTCGAGCCCGGCATCACCGTCGAGGTGATGACCACCATGTGATAGCCGGTTTTGTTGCGCAGCGCCTTGCCCAGCGTCTCCATCGCCTGCAGCACGAAGCGGTTGGAGAAGAAGCCGGTCGAATCCGACGGCGTCGGCACGATGACGAAGCTCGCCTCGCTGTTCTGCACCGCCTCGTTGGCGTCCATCGTCGCTTTCAGGCGCTCGCGGTTGGCGGCGATCAGCTCGTTGAGCTGCGGCTCGACGATCGGCATCTTGCCGGCATTGAGGGCATCGACGAGCGTCTTGTTGACGTCGAGGCCGATCACGCTGAAGCCGCGGCTGGCGAGCACGGCGGCAAGCGGCGCACCGAGCTTGCCGAGGCCGACGACGTTGACGCGGGGGAGGCTGGCAGAGGTCATTTCCATTCCCGTTTTGAGGGCCGGTACTGATACTGTCCGGACCGTCAGGATGCAATTCGTGCCTTGCGCCGTACCGCCGCAGGCGCGAAAACTCCCGCCAAAGCGAGGAACGTGGATGAAAGTGGAATTTTCGGCCTTTCCGAAGGCCTTTTCGGGCAATGTTGCGGTGTTCGTCGGCGCCGAGAAGAAACTCCAGGCCAGCGCCAAGGCGATCGACGGGGCACTCGGCGGCGCGGTGATGCGCGCGATCGAGGCGGGCCGCTTCACCGGCGCCAAGAACCAGACGCTTTCCGTGCTGGGCCAGAAGGGTTTCTCGCGGCTGTTGCTGCTCGGCATCGGCAAGGATGCCGAGCTCGATGCGCGCGCCGCCGAGGCGCTGGGCGGGCTGGTCGCGGGCGACGCCAATGCCGCCGGACAGAAGGCCGTCACCGTCGTTGTCGATGCGCCCAAGGGCGGTACCGTCACGCCGGCCGCGCTCGCGGCCCACATCGCTCTCGGCGCGCAGCTCCGCTCCTACCGCTTCGACAAGTACAAGACCAAGGAGAAGCCCGAGCAGAAGAACGCGCTCGAGCGCCTCACCGTGGTGGTCGGCTCTCCCGCCGATGCGAAGAAGGCCTATGCCGCCCTCGAGCCGGTGATCGACTCCGTCTTCTTCACCCGCGACCTGGTGAGCGAGCCGGCCAACGTGCTCTATCCCGCCGAGTTCGCCCGCCGTGCCAAGGCGCTGACCAAGGTCGGCCTCAAGGTCGAGGTGCTGGGCGAGGCCGAGATGAAGAAGCGCGGCCTCAACGTGCTGCTCGCCGTCGGGCAGGGCAGCGTGCGCGAATCGCAGCTCCTGGTCATGAGCTGGATGAACGGTCCGAAGAACCAGGCGCCCGTCGCGCTGATCGGCAAGGGCGTGACCTTCGATACCGGCGGCATCTCGCTGAAGCCGGCCGGCGGCATGGAAGACATGAAGTGGGACATGGGCGGCGCGGGCGCGGTCACCGGCGCGATGCGCCTGCTGGCGGCGCGCAAGGCGAAGGCGAACGTGATCGGCATCTGCGCCCTGGTCGAGAACATGCCGGACGGCAACGCGACGCGGCCGGGCGACGTGGTCAAGAGCCTGTCGGGCCAGACGGTCGAGATCATCAATACGGACGCCGAAGGCCGGCTGATCCTGTGCGACGCCATGTGGTACGCGCAGGAGCGCTACAAGCCGCAGGCCATGGTCGAGCTCTCGACGCTGACCGGCGCGATCATCGTGGCGCTGGGCCACGAGCGGGCCGGGCTGTTCAGCAACGACACGCCCTTGGCCACCAACCTGCGCAAGGCCGGCGCGGAGATCGGCGAGAAGCTGTGGCGCATGCCGCTCGGCCCCAAGTACGACAAGCTGATCGATTCCGACATCGCCGACATGAAGAACGTCGGCGGCGGCCGCGACGGCGGCTCGATCACCGCCGCGCAGTTCCTCCAGCGCTTCGTCAAGGACGGCGTGGCGTGGGCGCATCTCGACATCGCCGGCATGGCGTGGTCGAGCAAGGGCAACGACACCACGCCAAAGGGCGCGACCGCTTACGGCGTGCGCCTGCTCGACCGGCTGATCGCCGACAACTACGAGAAGTGACCGCGTGGCGACCGAGGTCAATTTCTATCATTTGACCCGTTCGTCGCTCGAGGACGCGCTGCCCCGCCTGCTGGTGAAAACCCTGCAGGCGGGCGAGCGCGCGGTGGTGATGCTGGGCTCGGCCGAACGCGTCGAGGCGATCAACGCCCATCTGTGGACCTACGACCAGGACAGCTTCCTGCCGCACGGCTCGGTGCGCGACGGCGAGGCCGATCGCCAGCCGGTGTGGCTGACGCATCTCGACGAGAATCCCAATGGCGCGGCTTTCCTGTTCCTCGCCGACCGTGCCCGTTCCGATCGCATCGCCGACTACAAGCGCTGCTTCGAGCTGTTCGACGGCCGCGACGAGGAGGCGGTTTCCGACAGCCGCGACCGCTGGCGCGCCTACAAGGCGGCGGGCCATACGCTCGTGTACTGGCAGGAGACTCCCACCGGCGGCTGGGAGAAGAAGGCGTAGCGTTGCTAGGAGCGCGGCTCTTCAGAGCCGCTCATTGGGTATGGCAAGCAAAAGAAAGAGCGGCTCTGGAGAGCCGCACTCCCAGCGCATGGCTCAGCGGCGGGGGAAGCGGAAGGCGGCCCAGGCGGCGGCGAGGCGTTCGCGCAGCGTGTAGTCGCCCTCGCGACGGTAGAACGCCGGCGAATCGGACTCGAAGGACTGCATGTAGCGGCGATAGTCGAGCTTGCGCGTGCGATCGGGTTGGGCGGCGGCCGCGAGCAGGTCGAGCGCCTTGTCGATGTCGATGCGGGTTGCCAGCTCGGCGCGGCGCGCGAGCAGCAGCTCGGCGGCCATGTCGGGAACGCCCCACGCGGCATGGATCGCGGCGAGCTTGAGCAGCTTGGCCGCGTCGAGCCCGGCCGCGTCGACATCTCGGCCGTAATAGGCCTCGCCCTGGAAAGGCCGGCCGGTCAGCGTCTCGGCCGGGGTCGGCCAGACATAGCGGGCGGGCAGGGCGCGCGAGGAATAGTTGCGCACGTCGAGCCGCAGCAGCTCGTAGCCCTGCCGGCGCATGAAGCGGTCGGTGTTGTGGAAGGCATGCTCGTCGGGCGCGTCGGTGCCGACGAAGTTGACCTCGAGCTGCACGCCGAGAACGCCCGCGGGCCTCAGCTTGCCGTCGAGCGTCCGCAGCACCTCGAAGTCGGAGCCGTCGATGTCGATCTTGATGTAGTCGAGTTCCGTCCAGCCGCGCGCCGCCAGCAGCTCGGCCACCGCGACCGGCCTGGTGCTGTCGGCCAGCTCGGTCATCTCCCACGCATTGTGGCGAAGCTGCTCCTCGATCTCGGCCTGGGCCAGCCGCGCGGCGCGGATCTCGCGGGTGCGCATGAAGCTCAGCCGTTCGCGGATCGCCATGATCAGCGGCGAGGCTTGTCCGCGCTCGAGATCGACCGGCTTGCCGGCGATGCCGGCGACGAAGGTCGGCACGTATTGCACGCCCGGCAAGGTCTCCGCCCGGGCCAGGCGCGCGCACTCGGCGCGGCTGGCGTCGATGGCGATCGCCTCCAGTCGCGGGCCGAACGCGCGCCAGCGCGGATCGAGCCCGCCCGAGCAGCCGACATCGAGCAGACGGAACGGCGTCGTGCCCAGCGCATCCGCGACCAGGGCCGTGAAGGCGCTGTCCATTGCGCTCCTAGACGGTGGCGACCGGCGTCGCGGGCGAGCCGACGGCGCCGGGCAGGCGAAGCGGCGGCGCGGTCAGCAGGAAGCGCGAGCGGTTCTTCTCGCGCAGCCACAGCGCGAGGTCTTTCAGCCACCAGATCTCGCCGAGATTGAGCCCGAGCTTGAACAGGCAGTGATTGTGGATCGGCAGTGACGGATGGCCGGCATCGTTCGGGCCGGGACGGGCCGGCACGGCCTCGACGCCGTAATTGTCGGCGATCAGCGCCGATATCTGGCTGTCGGTGATCCACTGCAGGAGGCGCTCGTCGCGCCCGTCGAGCACGCAGCACATCGCATGGGCCCGCGCCGGATCGACCTTCTTGTCCATCTTCACGATCTCGTCGGTGAAGCCGGTGTAGAGCAGCAGCATGTCACCCGGCTCGACCACCACCTTGTCGGCGTCGAGCACGCGCTTGAAGTCGTCGTAGCTGACATACTTGTGGTCGCGGCCGAAGTGCTTCTCGAGATCGACCATGACCGCGCGGCCCTGGATCGCCTTGGCCGCCATGTTCTCTACGCCGAGCTTGTGGGCGTAGGAGAGATGGCCGCAGCCGTCGCGACCGGCATCGGCCTGCGGCCCGACGACGTCGGAGCCGGCCTTGAAGCCATTGTAGTAGAGCGCCTCGGGCACGCCATCGCCGTCGGCATCGAAAAGGCCGCCGACATGGGCGAGCGTGTCCCACTGCGTCGAATATTGCAGCGTGAGGATCACGCGGTCGTCGCTGGCGACGTCCTGGAACAGCGGGTTCAGCGTGTTGGTCAGGAAGTTGAAGCGCCAGCCGTTCTCGTCGCCGGTCGGCTGCAGGACGGGCGGCAGGCGGCGGGCATTCAGCACGTTGCCGCCGGGAAGATCGAGCGGCAGGCTGAGGCAGAAGGACAGTCCTTCCTTCACCTCGGCAACGCCTTCCATCACCTTGCGTGGCGTGATCAGGTTGAGCCGGCCGAGCTGATCGTCCTCGCCCCAGTCGCCCCATGTCGAACCTTCGGGACGATGCTTCCAGCGCTTCATGACGTCTCCCCATTCATCGCGGGGAGACTAGAGCAAATTCCATCGAGACATAGCCAATTTGTTGCCGACGGATCGCAGACCTCCTGCGCGCCCGGCACGTCGAGCGCGCAGGATGCCCGCGGTCCGAAGACCTGGTGTCAGGACTCCTTGTCGGGCACCGTGGGGAGGGCGCGGTCGGCGTCCTTGATCGGCGCCGCCTGCACGAAGGAGACCGGGTCGCTGCCGGGAAAGCTGTCCTTCAGCGCCTTGTCGAGCTTGCCGTCGACCGATTTAGGAGCCTTGTCCGACGATGCCGGGCGCTTGGCTTTCAGCTTCTCGGCAACGACCTCCTGTTCGAGCAGCTTGAGATCGGCCTTCTCCAGCGCGCCTGCGCCGTCGGCGTTGGCCGCCTCCTTGGCGCCGTGCAGCTTCTCGTTCAGATCCTTCAGCTTGGCGCGCGCATGCTCGTTCGCGGGCATAGGTGCCTCCATCTCGTGGGTAACGGTCCCGCTGCAACGACCAGCGATGCGACCTGGTTGCAGGAAATATTCGCTGCCACCTCACCGCTGCTGTGGCGTTGGAGCCAAGCTGAAACTTTCGATCCCCCGACAACCCCGAAAAGCTGGAGGCCGACAATGAATCGCCCCGTAGTGCTGTCCGTTCTTGCCGCCCTTGCAACGACCGTTGCCATACCGGCAACCATCGCCCCCGCGCAGGCCCAGATCGACATCCAGATCGGTACGCCGCAGCCGCCGCCGCGCAACGGCGCATGGGGCGATCGGGACCGTGACGGCATCCCGAACGCCTACGATCGCCACGACAACCGCCAGCAGGCCTGGGGCGACAGGGACCGCGACGGCGTGCCCAACCGTTACGACCGGTTCGACAACCGCCTGCTCCAGGACAAGGACCACGACGGCGTTCCGCGCGCCTTCGATCGCAACGACCGCAACCCGTACCAATAGCATCGCGTGCGCGCGGTCGCGGGGATGGCCCCCGCCGACCGCGCGCAACCTTGCCTCTCCGCGCTCTATTCGACGCTGACCTTTGCCAGGGCGGCGACGTCCTTCCAGGTCGCGATGTCTTTCTTGAGGAAGGCGGCGAAGTCGGCCTGGGTGCTGCCGACCGGCGACATGGCCTGCTTGCTGAGCAGATCCTTGATCTCGGGATTGCTCAACGCCTTGACGACTTCCCGATTCAGCTTGTCGACGATGTCCTGCGGTGTCTGCGCGGGCACGAAAATGCCGTGCCACGCCACGGCCTCCACATCGGGATAGCCGCTCTCGACCATCGTCGGCACGGTGGGCATGACCGGCGAGCGTTGCGGGCTGGACACGGCGATCGCGCGAAGGCTGCCGGAATTGACGTGCGGCAGGACGCTCACCGGGTCGCCGAATACCATCGTGACCTGCCCCGAGACGCAATCGGCGACGGCCAGCGCCGTGCCGCGATAGGGGATGTGGGTCATCCGTACGCCGGCTTTGGCGCAGAACAGCTCGCTCATGAGATGGTTGGCCGCGCCGACGCCGGTCGTGCCGTAGTTGAAGGCGCCGGCCCGCTCCTTGGCGAGCGCCACGAACTCCTTGAGCGTCGACGCTCCGAGCTTCGGATTGATCACCAGCACGTAGGGATAGGAGTTGGTCATGGTGACGGGCGCGAGCTCCGTCACCGGATCGTAGGGCAGCTTCTTGTAGACTGCCGGATTGATCGAGATCGGTCCGGACTGGCCCAGCAGCAGGGTGTAGCCGTCGGGGCTGGCCTTGGCGACGAGGTCGGTGCCGACGATCGAGCCGGCGCCGCCCTTGTTCTCCACCACGATCGATTGGCCCATGCTGTCGCCCGCGAGCCTGGCGATGATGCGCGCGACGGCATCGGCGCCGCCGCCGGGGGCGTACGGCACGATCAGCCGGATCGGCCGCGTCGGATAGTCCGCCGCTCGGGCGGCGAACGGCGCGGCCAGCACCGCGAGCAGGGCGGTTCGTCTACGGATCGATGTCACATCTTGCCTCATTCATTGGCGGCGACCGTATCACGACGCGGCACGGTCGTAGCGAAGACCCTCAAGTCGCGAATGCGTCCTCGTGCCGGCGGACCTGCTCGCGATAGTTTTCGGCATAGGCGCCGTAGACCCGGTCGTGGGTCGCGAGCTCGGTCTCGCCCAGCTCCCTGACCGGCGGATCGTAGAGATCGAAGTGCCCGTATCGATCCGTGCCCCGGACCAGCAGCGCCGGCATGCGCCGCGAGCCGGTCGTGCGGACATGAGTGGGGATGTAGTTGATGCCGAGGCCGACCCGGCGCTGCGCCGTGTTGTTCGGCGCCGAGCGATGGACGCAAAGCGTGTGGTGCATCGAGAACTGGCCGGCTTTCAGCGGCATCGCGCGAACGTCCGATTCGTCGAGCGGCTCGGTGATGGTCTGGCCGGTGCGGTTGATGCTGTTGGCGAGCTTCTTCGGCACGTGCCGCATCTGCCGCGGCCGGCCGTGCGCCGACAGCACCTCGATGCAGCCGGCGTCCTCGCTGGCATCCGTGAGCGCCACCCAGACCGTGACCTGCTCGTAGGGATCGAGCCCGAAGTAGGTCGAGTCCTGGTGCCAGGCGGCGAAGGTCGGCGACGACGCCTCCTTGATGAAGAACGTGCTGGTCCACACCAGGATGTCCGGGCCGATCAGGTCCTCGACCACGTCGAGGATGCGCGGGTTGCGCGCGAGCTCGGCGTAGAAGGGCAGGCAGGCATGGGTCAGCGACCGCCAGTGCATGTCGGCCTTCGGCACCGGGCTGCCGAGCCACTGCTCATAGCGCGCGAGCCCGGCCAGGCAGGCGGCGGTCTCGTCCGGCGAGAGCGCCGTGAAAGGCGACAGGAAGCCGTCGTGCCGATAGGACTCCACCTGCTCGCGTGTCAGCGCCTTCATGGGTTCGCTCCCGTCATCGTCCTGAGGCCAGCTCGCGCGAGATCAGGATCTTCTGCACTTCGTTGGTGCCGTCATAGATCTGGAAGACCCGCGCGTCGCGATAATATTTCTCGACAGGGAAGTCGGCGACGTAGCCGTAACCGCCGTGGACCTGGATCGCCGCCGAGCACACGCGCTCGCTCATCTGCGAGGCGAACAGCTTGGCCATCGACGCCTCCTTGACGCAGCGCACGCCGGCCATCTTGAGGCGCGCCACGTGGTGGCACATCTGCCGCGCGACCTCGATCTCGGTCGCCATCTCGGCGAGGCGGAAGGCCACTGCCTGATGTTCCAGGATGGGCTTGCCGAAGGCCTGCCGCTCGCGCGCGTAGGCGAGGGCGGCGTCGTGCGCGGCGCGGGCGACGCCGATCGCCTGAGCCGCCGCCGCCACCCGCGTGCTGTCCATCGCGGCCAGCGCGATGCGCAGCCCGTCGCCCGGCTGGCCGAGGAGATCGTCGGCCGGCACCTCGAGGTCCTCGAGCGCGATCTGGCAGGTGTCGTTGCTGCGATGCCCCAGCTTCCTCTCCAGGCGGACCACGCGGTAGCCCGGCCGGTCGGTCCGCGTCAGGAAGGCGGAGAGGCCGCGCTTGCCCGCTTCCGGATCGGTCACCGCGAAGATCACCGCGTATTCGGCAGAGCGTCCCGAGGTGATGAAGCACTTCTCGCCGTTCAGCACGTAGCGGTCGCCCCGCCGCACCGCGCGGGTGCGCATCGCCGCCGCATCGGATCCGGCGTGCGGCTCGGTCATCAGCAGGCAGCCCAGCGCACTGCCGCTCGCGACCGGGCGCAGGAAGCGCTCCTTCTGGTCGGGCGTTCCCGCGTCGCGGACCTTGGCGCCGAACGAGTTGGCGGCGTTGACCATGTTGCAGATGCCGGCATCGCCATAGGCGAGTTCCTCGGTCATCAGCATGTAGCCGAGGAAGTCCGCTCCGGCGCCGTCATAGTCGGTCGGCGCGCAGACCCCGAACAGGCCGAGCGCGCCGAGCTTGAGCACGGTGTCGAGCGGCACCGTTTCCTCACGGTCCCACGCAGGTGCAAAGGGAATCACTTCGCGCTGCACAAAGGCACGCGTCGTGTCGCGCAGGGCGATCTGTTCGGGCGTGAAGCCGTTCATGCCGGAAAGCATACACCCGGCATGCATGGCTCTCGTGGCGCATTTGCAACCCGTTCGACCTGCGGTTCG
Source organism: uncultured Rhodospirillales bacterium (assembly GCA_945957125.1). GTDB lineage: Bacteria > Pseudomonadota > Alphaproteobacteria > Reyranellales > Reyranellaceae > Reyranella. Next base: position 9,868 of record CAMFJT010000126.1, read on the forward strand.
GATAGGATGCCGGCCGTCGGAGAGGGAATCGATGTCGTCAGCAGCAAACGTTCCGGTCGGGCGCGACGCCCGTGTGATGGCCCTGATCGGGGTCGCGCACGGCTCCAGCCACTACTACCAGCTCGCCTTCGTCACCATGCTGCTGATCGTGCGCGATCGCGTCGGTCTCGGCTTCGAGCAGGTCGGCTTCCTCGGGGCGCTGTTCTACGCCGTGTCTGGCTTCGGCCAGACCGCGGCGGGCTTCGCGGTCGACCGCTTCGGCGCACGGCCGATCCTGGCCGGTGGCCTGCTCGCGCTCGGCATCTCGCTCGGGCTCTTCTCGGTGGTGCATTCCTTCGAGGGGTTTGCCGCCATCGCCGTGCTGGGCGGTCTCGGCAACTCCGTCTTCCATCCTGCCGATTTCGCGTTGCTCAACGCCTCGATCGATCCGAAGCGGCTGGGCCGTGCCTTCAGCATCCACGGTCTCGGCGGCTCGCTGGGCTGGGCGGCGGGACCGGCCATGTACTTCCTCGACAGCGCGGTCGGCGCGACGAGCACCGCCCTCATCGGCGCCATTCCCGGCCTGGTGCTCTCGGTGCTGGTCTGGGGGCATCGCGAATCGCTGGTCGACCACCGCATCAAGGCACGCGCGGCCGCGGCCGGAGGGCCGTCGCCGTGGTCGCTGTTCCTGCAGCCGACGATCCTGCTCTGCCTCGTGTTCTTCGCGCTGGTGGCGGCCAACACCGTCGGCATCCAGCAGTTCGCCGTCCCGGCCTTCCAGTCAATGTTCGGCGTGACGCAGGGTTATGCGGCGCTCTGCCTGATCGTGTTCGTGGTCGGCTCCGCCTGCGGCATGCTGCTCGGCGGCTATTTCGCCGACCGCATGAGCCGCCACGAGCGGGTGGCGGCGATCGGCCTGATCGGGGCGGCGGCCTTTACCGTGCCGATCGCGACGCTTTCGGTCACGCCGGTGCTGCTGCCGGTCCTGCTGTTCGCCGCGGGCTTCGCCGGCGGCACGACCAATCCCTCGCGCGACATGATCGTGCGCCAGGCGACGCCGCCCGGCGCCTCGGGCAAGGTCTACGGCTTCGTCTATTCCGGCCTCGACATCGGCTCGTTCCTGGCGCCGCTGGTGTTCGGCCAGGCGATGAATCTCGGTCATCCCGCGGCGATGTTCTGGATCGCCGTGGGGCTCTACCTGTTCAACGCCGCGCTGGTCACCGTGATCCGCCAGGCCTCGCCCTCGCGGGCGATCCCGGCCGCGGCGGAGTAGTTCTTGCCGGAGCGCGGGCGGGGCGCCCGCGCTCCGGCAGGATAGCTATGCCGCTTCCAGCGCTTCCTGCGCGGTGAGCCATTCGTGCTCGGCGTGGGCGAGCTCGCGTTCGAGGCGGAGCTTCTCCTTCTGGAGCTCGGCGGCGGCGGCCGGCGGGCCCGACCAGGTCGCCGGGTCGGCGAGCTTCGCCTCCAGGGCGGCGCGCTCCTTGGTGAGCCGGGCGATTGCCTTTTCCGCTTCTTCCAGTGCCCGCTTCAGCGGGCCGCGCCTGGGCTTCTCGGCAACCACCGGAGCAGGGGGCGGCGCCTTCTGCTTCTTGTCCTTCTTGCCCTTGGCTTCCTTGGCCGGGCGGTTGCCGCGCTCGCGCAGCAGCTTCGCCTGGTACTCGTCGATGTCGCCCTCGAACGGCTTCACCGTGCCGCCGGCGACCACCCAGAGCTGGTCGGCGACCATCTTCACCAGATGCGTGTCGTGGCTCACCAGCACGACGGCGCCCTCGAAATCGTTGATCGCCTCGATCAGCGAGTCGCGCGCATCCATGTCGAGATGGTTGGTCGGCTCGTCGAGCAGCAGCAGGTGGGGCGCGGTACGGGTGGCGAGCGCCAGCAGCAGGCGCGTTTTCTCGCCGCCCGACAGCACGCCGACCTTGAGGTTGGCGCGGTCGCGCGAGAAGCCGAACCGGCCGAGCTGGGCGCGCACCTTGGGCTCGGGCGTGCCCGGTCCGAGCGCCAGCGCCATGTGATCGTACGGCGTCGCCTCGAAGTCGAGGCTTTCCTCCTGATCCTGCGAGAAGTAGCCGACGCGCAGCTTCGGCGTCTTCTTCACCTTGCCCTCGCGCGGCTCGAGCTTCTGCGAGATCAGGCGGATGAACGTCGACTTGCCGTTGCCGTTCTGGCCGAGCAGCGCGATGCGGTCCTCCATGTCGAGGCGCAGGTCGAGCCCGCGCAGCACCAGCGGGCCGTTCGGATAGCCCACCGACACCTGGTCGAGCGTCTCGATCGGCGAGGCGAGCAGGTCGGGCGAGGGGAAGTTGAAGGTGATCTTCTCGTCGATCGGCACCGACACGACGGGGCCGAGCTTCTCGATCATCTTCATGCGCGACTGCGCCTGGCGCGCCTTGGTCGCCTTCGCCTTGAAGCGGTCGACGAAGGCCTGCATGTGCTTGCGCTGGGCGGCGATGCGCGCCTGCTGGGCGGCGTCGTTGGCCATCCGCTCGGCGCGGGTGCGCTCGAAGAAGTCGTAGTTGCCGGTGTAGGAGACCAGCTTCTCGTTGTCGATGTGCACGATGTGGTCGCACACGTCGTTGAGCAGGTCGCGATCGTGGCTGACCATCAGCAGCGTGTTGCGGAACTTCTGCAGGTGGTCGGTCAGCCAGAGCATCGCCTCGATGTCGAGATGGTTCGACGGCTCGTCGAGGATCAGGAGGTCGGGGTCGCTGAACAGCGTGCCGGCCAGCGCCACCCTCATGCGCCAGCCGCCGGAGAACTCGCCGCACGGGCGCGACTGCCGGTCGTTGTCGAAGCCCAGGCCGTTGAGGATCGAGGCGGCGCGCGAGGGCGCTGACGCCGCGTTGATCTCCTCGAGCCGCATGTGGATCTCGGCCAGGCGCACGCCGTCCTGCGAGGTCTCCGCCTCGGCCAGCAGCGCGGTCCGTTCCACGTCGGCGGCGAGCACCGCGTCGAGCACGGTGATGTCGCCGCCCGGCGGATCCTGCGGCACCGAGCCGATCTTGGTGCGGCCCATCAGGTTGATGGTGCCGGAATCGGCTTCGATCTGACCCTGGATCAGCTTCAGCAGCGTCGACTTGCCGGCGCCGTTGCGGCCCACGAGGCCGACCTTCCAGCCGTCGGAGAAGGCGGTGCCGGCGCGGTCGAACAGGACGCGCTCGCCGTGGCGGAAGGAAAGGTCGGAGATATGGAGCATGGGGCGGCGGCGTGTACCACGCACAATGGGCGGAAACCATGGCGAATGGCCGCCTTGCTCCGGTCCGACCCCGCGTCTATAAGCCCCGCCCACTTGCGATTTGCGCTGAGACAGAGGGTTATATGGCCGTCGAACGTACTTTCTCGATCATCAAGCCGGACGCGACGCGCCGGAACCTGACCGGCAAGATCAATGCCCGCTTCGAGGAGAAGGGCCTGCGCATCGTCGCGCAAAAGCGCCTGTGGATGAGCCGCCAGCAGGCCGAGGCGTTCTACGGCGTGCACAAGGCGCGGCCGTTCTTCAACGACCTCTGCACGTTCATGACGTCGGGTCCGGTGGTCGTCCAGGTGCTGGAAGGCGAGAACGCGATCGCGGCCAACCGCGAGATCATGGGCGCCACCAACCCGGCCAACGCCGCGGCGGGCACCATCCGCAAGGACTTCGCCGAATCGATCGAGGCCAACTCGGTGCACGGCTCGGATTCGCCCGAGAACGCGGCGATCGAGATCGCCTACTTCTTCGCCGGCACCGAGATCGTCGGCTAGAAGGCTTTCAGTGCTGCGGGCGCGTCACGCCAGTGGCGCGCCCCTAGCGAAAGATCGCGGGCTCGTCAGTTCAAGATGGCGAAGGCGACCAGCAGGACGATCGTGCCGCCGACGCCCAGGACGACCGACAGGAAGCCGACATGGGCGACCAGGCCGAGCGCCATCGAGGACAGCAGCACCACGAGCCAGAGGATCATGAACATCACGAGCTTGCTGAAGCCGTTGTAGGTCTCGAGATGCGCGCGGTATTCGGCGTTGCTGGCTTCGGCCATCGGTCTCCCCGTTGAGATTGCTGCGGTTCCTATAACGGACTAGGGCTCCTCGGAAAAGAGCAGGGTGGCGCCGGGCGGCACGCCCGTCACCTCGACCCGTCCGTCCTTCTGGCGCAGCCGGCCTTCGGCGAACCAGCGCACGACCAGCGGATAGAGCCGATGCTCCTGTTGCAGGATGCGGTTGGCCAACGTGTCGGCGGTGTCGCCGGCCAGCACCCGCACGGCGGCCTGCGCGACGATCGGCCCGCCGTCGATCTCGGGGACCACGAAATGCACCGTGCACCCGCTCACCCGGGCGCCGGCGTCGATCGCCTTGCGCTGCGCATCCAACCCCTTGAAGGCCGGCAGCAGCGAGGGATGGATGTTGAGGATGCGGCCCTGCCAGTATTGCGGGAACCACGGGCTCAGCACCCGCATGAAGCCGGCCAGCGCGACCAGCCTGACGCCATGCTTGTCCAGCTCGGCGGTCACCGCGCGCTCGAAGGTCTCGCGGTCGGGATAGTCGCCGTGCGGGATCACCGCCGTGGCGATGCCGGCATCGCGCGCGATCTTCACGCCGGGCGCGTCGGCGGCGTTGCTCACCACGCAGGCGATCTCGGCCGGGTAGTCTTCCTCCCACGCGGCCCGGACCAGCGACGCCATGTTGCTGCCGCGGCCGGAGATCAGGACGCCGACTTTCAGCTTCGCCATAGGCTGTCCCCGTGTTCGACGACGCAGTCTGCCTCCGATGTGGGCGCCGGTTCAATGATGCCGATCTCGCGCACCGTCTCGCCGCCGGCGGCCAGCGCCTGCTTGACCCGCTCGGCATCGGCCCGGGCCACCACCGCGATCATGCCGATGCCGCAGTTGAAGGTGCGCAGCATGTCGTCGGTCGGCACGTTGCCCTCGGCGCGCAGCCAGCCGAACACGGCCGGCGGCTTCCACTGTCGCGCATCGAGCCGGGCGCGCAGGCCGTCGGGCAGGCAGCGCGGCACGTTGCCCGGCAGGCCGCCGCCGGTGATGTGCGCCAGCCCCTTGATCGCGCGCGTGCCGCGGATCGCGGCCAGCAGCGGCTTGACGTAGATGCGCGTCGGCTCGAGCAGCGCCGTCATGTCGTAGCCGCCGCCGCGCGCCACGATCCGGCGCACCAGCGAGTAGCCGTTGGAATGCAGGCCGCTCGAATCGAGGCCGAGGACCACGTCGCCCGGCGCGATGTCGGTGCGCGGCAACAGCTCGTCTCGTTCGGCGGCGCCGACCGAGAAGCCGGCGAGATCGTAGTCGCCGTCGGCATACATGCCGGGCATTTCGGCGGTCTCGCCGCCGATCAGCGCGCAGCCGGCGCGCCGGCAACCCTCGGCGATGCCGGCGACGATGCGCCGTCCGGTCTCCACCTCGAGCTTGCCGGTGGCGTAGTAGTCGAGGAAGAACAGCGGCTCGGCGCCCTGCACGACGATGTCGTTGACGCACATCGCCACCAGGTCGATGCCGACCGTGTCGGGGATGCCGGCCTCGATCGCGACCTTGAGCTTGGTCCCGACGCCGTCGGTTCCGGAGACCAGGATCGGATCCCTGAAGCCCGCCGCCTTGAGGTCGAACAGGCCGCCGAAGCCGCCCAGCCCGCCCATCACGCCGCGCCGGTCGGTGCTCTTCGCCAGCGGCTTGATGTGCTCGACGAGCGCATCGCCGGCATCGATGTCGACGCCCGCTTCCTTGTAGGTGAGGGGCGGCTTGTTGTGGCCGGAGGGACCGTCCTGGGGGGCGTCGGGCTTCAAGCCAGGCTCATTCATGCTAGAGAGGGGGACGCGACCATAGCCAAGTACCGGACTCCCGCAATGCCGTCAGCCCGCAAGTTTTCCACGATCCTGGGCATCGTGCTGGCCTTTCTTGCCGGCGCCGTGCAGGCCGGGGCTCAAGTCACGGCCAACGGCAACACCTACTCGGTCGCCGACATCGAGGTGGACGTGACCGCGCCGGATGCCATCCAGGCGCGCCAGAAGGGCATCCGGGAGGCGCAGCAGCAGGGTGTCCGGCAGCTCGTCGAGCGCCTGGTTCCAGCCGAGGACCGTGCGCGCGTCCCGCCGATCGACGAGACCCGGCTCGCCGGCCTGGTGCGCGGCACGGAGTTCCAGCGCGAGCGCACCGCCGGCAACCGCTACATCGCGACCCTGACCGTGGTGTTCAACGGGCCCGCGGTGCGGGGCTGGCTCAACGAGGCCAACGTCTCGCCGGCCGAGACGGTGCGGCGCGCCGCGCTCGTCATCCCGCTGTGGAAGGGCAGGAACGGGCTGGAGCCGCTCGACGACCGCAACGGCTGGCGCGAGGCCTGGAGCGGGCTCAACACGTCGGCGACGGCGGTGCCGGTCACGGTCGTGCGCGGCGACCAGCCCGACCAGAACGCGCTGTCGGTCGAGCAGGCCTATGTCGGCGATGTCTCGGCGCTCGCCCGGCTCAACGAGCGCTATCGCGTGCCGACGATCATCGTCGCCGTCGTCGAGGGCGACAAGGCGGGCCCGCTCACGATCGGCGGCGTGCGCTACGACATGCAGACCGGCGCGCGGGCGGAGCTGCCCCCCGTCACCGTGGCCGATGCCGGCCAGCTCGGCGACGCCGCGCGGAAGATCCATGCGAAGCTCGACGAGGAATGGCGCGGCCTGGCCACCGTGCGGCGCGACCAGCAGGCCACGCTCGACGTCGTGGTTCCGCTGCGGGCGCTGGCCGACTGGGTGCAGGTGCGCCAGCGGCTGGGGGCCATCCCGTCGATCAAGACGATGTCGGTGCGCTCCCTCGAATCCGATCGCGCCGAGCTGCGTCTCGACTATTTCGGCACCCCCGAGCAACTCCAGAAGACGCTCGCCCAGGCCGGCCTGCAGCTCGACAAGGAGGCCGACAAGTGGCGCCTTCAGGTCCGCTGATGACGCTGGACGCGAATGCTCTTCCCGTCGTCCCGAGCGGAGCGAAGCGTAGTCGAGGGACCTCCTCATCCCGGCAGATGTTGCAAGAAGAGGTCCCTCCACTACGCCTCGCTCCGCTCGGCTCCGGTCGGGACGACGAGCTTTGCGTGTCTCGCTTGTTTCCTGGTGCCGGCTGAATTCCATGGTCCGGCAGCTCACCTTCGACCTGGCGCTGCCGCCGCCGACCTATGCGCGGATCGATCTCGTGCCGTCGGCCGGCAATCGCGAGGCACTGGCGTGGATCGACCGCTGGCCGGACTGGCCGGCGCCGGCCCTGGCGCTGAGCGGGCCGCCGGGCAGCGGCAAGACCCATCTCGGCCGCATCTGGGCCGCGCGGGCGGGGGCGCTGGTGCTCGACGGCGGCGATCTCGCCGGCAAGACCGTCGCCGATCTCACCGCGCTCAGCGAGGCGCATGCGGCAATGCTGGTCGATCGTGCCGAACGGGCCCCCGAACGCGCGCTGTTCCATCTCTACAATCTGGTGCGCGAGCGGCGCGGGCACCTGCTCCTGGTGTCGGAGCTGCCGCCCGCGCACTGGCGCATCACGCTGCCCGACCTCGCCTCGCGGCTGCGCGCCGCGCCGGCGGTCGCCGTGCTGCCGCCCGACGACGACCTGCTCGGCTCGATCATCCTCAAGCAGCTCGCCGACCGGCAATTGCATGCCGGCCCCGGCGTCGTGCAGTATCTCGTCGCGCGCATGGAGCGCTCGGCGGAGGTCGCGCGGCGGCTGGTCGCCGCGCTCGACCGCCGCGCGCTTGCCGAACGACGCGAGATCGACCGTCGTCTGGCGGCCGACGTGCTGACCGAGCTTGCGGGAGAGACATCATGACGAGATGGTTGCTGGTGGCGGCGTTGTCGCTGGTCGCCGCCCCGGCCTTCGCGCAGTCGGCCGGCGTGATGGGCACATGGCTCACCGCATCGGGCGCGGCGCGGGTCAAGGTCGCGCCCTGTTCCGATCCGGCGAGCGGGCCGTTGTGCGGGACCGTCGTCGCCCTGGTCGATCCCAAGGGGCCGGACGGCAAGGCGGTGGCGCCCGACGCGGTGACCGACAGCCGCAACGGCAATCCGGCGCTGCGCAACCGCAAGGTGATCGGCATGCCGCTGTTCTGGGGCTTCAAGCCGACGTCGGACCCCAACACGTTCGAAGGCGGCCAGATCTACAACGGCGAGAACGGCAAGACCTACAGTGCGAACATCAGCCTGCAGCCGGACGGCAAGCTCCGCCTGCGCGGCTATGTCGGCTCGCCGATGCTCGGCGAGACCCAGCTTTGGACGAGAGTGAGCCAGTAGGGAGAAGCGCAATGGATATGGGAATCAAGGGCCGCAAGGCGATCGTCTGCGCGGCGAGCAAGGGGCTGGGCAGGGGGTGCGCGATGGCGCTGGCCGGCGAGGGCGTCGACCTCGTCATCAACGCGCGCACCAAGTCGGAACTCGAGGCGACGGCGGAGGAGATCCGCAAGAAGCACGGCGTGAAGGTCACCGCGGTCGCCGTCGACGTCACCACGGAGGAGGGCCGCAAGCAGGTCCTGGCGGCGTGCCCCGAGCCCGACATCGTCGTCAACAATGCCGGCGGCCCGCCGCCGGGCAATTTCCGCGACTGGAACCGCGACGACTGGATCAAGGCGCTCGACGCCAACATGCTGACGCCGATCGAGTTCATCAAGG
>CAMFJT010000127.1 GCA_945957125.1 uncultured Rhodospirillales bacterium
CGCCACTCCGTGGCGCTCAAGATCATGAGCGCCACGGAGTGGCGCGGTCCCAGCGATGAAGCATTTCAGATCACCACGCGTGCGCTGCGGCGGCGCAGGATGCGCATCAGGCTGAAGGTGGTGTAGTCGACGGGATCGCCGTCGGGTGGCACGTCGCGGCCGCCGAGCGTCAGCATGGCGTTGCCGGGAGCGGCGTGGATATCCAGCTCGTGCGCGGTCTCGCTCAGGGCGGGATCGGCGACCAGCTCGGCCTCGGTGCGATCGAGACCGAGCCCCGCCAGCGCGACGCCGACCGAGGTGTTGAGATTGTTCGTGAAGTCCATCGCCAGCGCGCGCACGCTGCCGCGGCGGAACACGGTGCGGACCGTCATCGCATCGAAGTCCGTCCCGCGCGCGGCGGCGATCAGCTTCCACATCGCCGGCGACTTGAGCTGGCGATAGACGACGCGCGCGATGCCCTCCTCGCGTGCCGCCGCCAGGAGGTCGAGCGTGCCGATAGCGCCGGGCGCGATCTCGATGCGGCCGGGTCCCGCCTCCGCCGCCGCCAGCAGGCGGCGCTCGACCGCGCGGTCGGCCAGGGCCGTCAGCGAGAGGGGCACGAGATCGCAGCCGGCCGCGAGGACGAGCGGGCCGATCTCGGCCAGCGCCGCGCGCGAGGCGCATTCGACCACGACGTCCGGCCGTCGCGCGAGGAAGCCGCCGAGATCCCGGCAGACGGGCACGCCGTCAATGCCCTCGACCGGAGATCGCGCCAGCACGGCGACGGCGCCCGGCAGGCGCGCCGCGAGCCTCCGTCCGATCCGTCCGAAGCCGACGATGCCGTACCGCGTCACGAAGGAACGACGTAGCCGTAGCGCCGGTGGGACGGGTCGCGGCCGGCGCGCTCATAGTCCAACTTGATCGCCGCGAAGCGGTCGTCGCGCCACGCCGCTTTCTTGACGTCGTAGCGGTACATCTTCGCCGAGTTGCCGCCGAAGATCGCCTGCTTGACCGGGCCGTCGGCCGGACCGAGCTCGGCGAAGCCATGCTTCCTGCGCATCTCCTCGGGAATCTCGAGCCGGCGCAGGCCCTCGATCTGCCACTGCGGCGCGCCGGTCCACAGCGCATCCGTGCCCCACACGACATGGTCGGCGCCCATGCCCTTGATCAGCATGCCCATCAGCGCCGCGCAGAGCCGCGGCTCGACCACAGTGGTCTGGGCGAAGATCTGGCCGAGATCGGCGTAGACGTTGCTCACGCCGTATTTCGCCGGGATGTCGGCGAGATCGCTGGTCCACTCGACCCGCCCGGTCTGCTCGAACTGCGCATAGCCGTCCTTCGCCAGCGCTCCGGCGCCGCCGGTCCAGCGATAGGCCGAATGGTAGATGACGAAGCGGATGTTCGGCCAATCCTTCGCCGCCTTGCCGACGTCATCGACCGCCGCGTAGGGCGTGAGATGCGGGAAGCGCTGCGCCACCGACGGCGGATAGAGCCCCTTGTGCACGCAGACGATGTCGTGGCCCGCTTTCGCGATCTTCTCGTAGAACGGATAGGCAAGCTTCTCGTCGTCCATGCGCCACGGATGGGTCGACAGCTCCTTGTGGGTGTTGTCGCCGACCGTGTAGCCCTTCCAAGAATCGGGCTTGAGCTCGGCAATGGCGCGATCGACCTCGTCCATCCAGCCGGGATAGCCGGGCGCGAAGATCGCGTGGCTGAGGCAGCGGCGCGAGCCGGCGGCGGTGTTCACGCGAGTGCGCGCGTCGAGCTTCATGTCGTTGGTCAGGAACCAGTCGCGCGGCTCCTCCGAGGGCGAGCCGCTGATCAGCGCGACCTTGGTGTCGGAGTCGAGATAGATCTCCTTGAACCAGTTCGGGTACTTGAGATCCTCGAGCGTCTGCGGCTTGCCGGCCAGGTCAGGGTTCCAGCCGGCCTTGCCGACCGCCTCGCGGCCGGCGACGAAGCCCTGCAGCCGCGTGTCGTCGCGCAGGAAGTGCGTGTGCACGTCCATGATGAACTGGTCCTTCAGGCCGTCGGCGCGCGCCTGCGCGAGATCGACGCTCTTGGCCTCGGCGGGCGAGACGGCGTAGATCGGGCCGTAGACCTCGTTCATGGCGGCGAAGGCGGTCGCCATGCCGGCGGCGGTCTGGAAGAAGCGGCGGCGCGAGAGGCCGTTGCGCCGGCCGTGCTCGTCGCCCAGGGCATTCATGCGCGCCTCGACCTGTTTCTGCCGCTCCGTCTGCGGGATCGGCAGGAACTCGTCGCTGGAGACGACACGAACCGGCACCGGCGTGGGACAGTCGGCGGCGCTCGCCGGCAACAGCGCGGCTGTCTCCTTGTCGCTCAACAGGCCCATCCTCGACCTCCATCAGGAGAAACGCGGCATCACCTTGGTCCAGAACGCCTCGATCGACTTCATCAGCTTCGGGTGCGGCACCAGGCTGTTGTAAGTGTAGCAGAACACCCAGTCGACCGGCTGGCGCTTCTGCTGCACCTCCATGCCGCGCAGCACGGTATCGACCGTGCCGACGCAGGCGTAGCCCATCTCGACGATCTCGTCCGGCGTCAGCATCTTGCCGGTCCTTGGATCGGTCACGCCCTTGCGGAAGCCGAACGGCTCGAACCAGGCGCGGCCGGTGAACTGGCCGGAGTCCTGCCACAGCGCCCGCGCCTCCTCGTCGGTGTCGCAGATGATGACGTCGCGCAGCACGCCGACGCCCTCGCCCTTCTTCTTGCCCGACACCTCGGAATAGACGCTGTAGAGCTTCTCCTCGAAGACCGGCAGCATCGGCGGCAGGATCGGCGTCACGTTTTCCTGCGCGCAGAAGCGCACCGTGCTCTCGGAGCTGGCGAAGGGCTGGAACAGCGGCGGGTGCGGCTTCTGCAGCGGCTTGGGGACCACGCCGACCGACTTCAGGATGCCGTTCTCCACGCCCTTGCCCCACTTCTCCGTCGTGTCGAGCGTCCACGGCGTGGGGCCGGCCGGCACCTTCCAGAACGTGCCGTCGACGGTCAGCATCTCCTCGGTCCAGCATTTCTTGACGATGCGGAAATTCTCCTCGAAGGCGAGACGATTGGCGTCGTCGATCTGGTCGTGCTGGTGCGGCAGCGCGCCGTGGATGCCGTGCGTCTGCTGCGCCATCACGTCGACCCAGCGGCGCTGGTAGCCGCGCGCGAAGCCGGCATTGGCGCGGCCGCCGGTCATGTGGTCGAGCATCGCGATGTCCTCGGCGACGCGGATCGGGTTGGACGCCGGCAGCACGATGCCGAGCTGGCCGACCCGGATGCGCTTGGTCTGCATCGCGAAGTAGAGGTCGAGCAGCACCGGGTTGTTCGAGAGCTCGAACCCTTCGATGTGGAAATGATGCTCGGTGAACGACACCGAATCGTAGCCCAGCGCGTCGCCGAGCTTTATCTGCTCGGTCAGCTCCGCCAGCATGCGCTGGTAGAATTGCGGGTTCATCCCCGCCATGCCCTGCTCGATCTCCGCCCGGCTGGCGATGCTCGGCAGATAGAAAAGAGACGCTTTCATACGGTTCGTTTCCTCCCATAGCTTGCTTTCCTCCCCACGCTACGCGTAGGGAGGAACGCGATCATCGGCGATTGGCTTCGTCTCGATCGAATTTCCAGCCCGCCGGAAGCTTCACCGCCAGCGCCCGGATGCGCTCCAATGCTTGTTCGCGAGTCATCTTCGAAGCAACCTCGCTCGTATCCACCTCGACGCCGCGCTTGCGGCTGATATGCACATCGATCTCGTCACCGGCTTTCAGATCGAGCGCGCGGACAATCTCCTCGGGTATCTGAACGGCGAGGTCATTTCCCCATTTGAAGACACGCATGACAGCCTCGGAGCGTGAAAGTTTGGAATCCATCATGCCCGCTGGGAGCGCGGCTCTCCAGAGCCGCTCTTTCTTCGACATACGTCATTCCATGAGCGGCTCTGGAGAGCCGCGCTCCCAGCCAAGCTATCAAGAAGATGGCGGCACGGTCCCCGGCCGGGGATCGATCGGCAGGAGCTGCGACAGGCCGACGACGCTTTCGTAGAGCGCCGCGGCCTGCAGCAGGGCGGCCTCGCCGCGTGGCTTGCCGACGAGCTGCAGGCCGACGGGGCGGCCGTGGGAGTCGAATCCGCAGGGGATGGCGACGGCGGGGCTGCCGGTCACGGTGATTGCCGAGTTGAGCGTCGAGCCCGACATGTAGTTGTCGAGCTTCTTGCCGTTGATGGTCGGCGGGGCGCGCAGGTTCACGTCGAAGGCGGCGGTCGGCGCGCTCGGCGTGACCAGCAGGTCGTAGGTCTGCCAGAACTCGACCATGCGCCGGTAGAGCGCGGCGCGCTCGCGCTCGGCCCAAGCGAGCTGGCGGGTGGTCTGCTTGAAGCCCAGCTCGGTGTTCCAGATGATGTCGGGCTTGATCTTGTCGCGGTGCTGCTCGAGCTGCAGCTCGCGATCGACGACGAACTGCTGGCTGCGCAGCGCCATGAAGACCTCGTCGACCGGACCGAAATCCGGCGTCGCCTCCTCGACGATGCAGCCCAGCGCCTCGAAGCGCCGCGCCATCGTCGTGCAGATCTCGCGCACCTCGCGGTCGAGCTCGAAGCGGCCGCCGAAGTCGGCCGTCCAGGCCACGCGTTTCGGCGCGACCGGGTTTGCCACGCCCGCGCTGAACGAGGCGGCCGGCGCGTCGAAGGTCATCGCGTCGTGCGGGCAGAAGCCCGCCATCGTGTCGAGGAACAGCGCGAGGTCGGGGATGTTGCGCGCCATCGGACCCTGCACCGACTGCGGCGACCAGAGATTGTTCGACGTGCCGCGAGTCACGCGGCCGGCCGACGGCCGGATGCCGACGGTCGAGCAATAGGTGCCCGGCCGGCGCAGCGAGCCGCCGTGATCCGAGCCGTGCGCCAGCCAGACCTCGCCGGTCGCCACCGATACCGAGCCGCCGCCGGTCGAGCCGCCGCAGGTCAGCGAGGTGTTCCACGGATTGCGCGTGCGGCCGAACACCTCGTTGAAGGTGCTGCCGCCGGCGCCGAACTCGGGCGTGTTCGACTTGCCCATCACGATGCCGCCCTTGCGCTCGATGCGCTCGACCAGCGGGTTGGATTTGGCCGGCACATGGTCGGCAAAGATCGGCGAGCCGTAGGTCGTGCGCACGCCGGCCACGTCGGTCAGGTCCTTGATCGACACCGGCAGCCCGGCGAGCCAGCCGGCCTCGCCGGCGGCTTCGCAGGCCGCGCCGCCGGCCATGATCCGCTTGGCGTGATCGCGGGCGCGATCGAGGCAGAGCGTGGGCATCGCGTTCACCGACGGCTCGACCTCCGCGATGCGCTGGGCAGAGGCCTCGACCAGCTCGAGCGGCGTGATCTCCTTCTTCTTGAGCCGCGCCACCGCCTCGACCGCGGTCATCCTCCAAAGCTCGTCACTCATTGCTCTATCCTTGCTGGGAGCGCGGCTCTCCAGAGCCGCTCTTCTTTGGATTGCGTTATCCCACGAGCGGCTCTGGAGAGCCGCGCTCCCAGCCGCTCAAGCTGGATCGAGATAGTCTTCCCACAGGTCGAGATAGACGGCGTCGGCGGGGTTGGCGGCCTCGCCCCACAGCTCGCGCGCGGCGAAGCGCACCGTGTAGAGATATTGCGGGTTCTCGCCTTCGAACCTGGCATTCGAGTCCGGGAAGACGTGCGCGCCGTGATCGCACTCGATCGTGCCGTGGCGGCCGCGCACGTAGCGCGGCAGGCGGGTATGGCCGACCGGGTTGATGTCGCGCGCGCGGACGGACTGCCCCGCGGCGAAGCGCGGACGGACCGCGGTTTCGCGCTGGGTCGGGCCGCCCTTCATGATCACCGGCAGCACCTTGTCGGCGGTGAGCGGCGGCGTGGCGACGGGGACGGCCGGATCGCGCCGGCCGGTCTCCAGCTCGAGCGGCGTGACGAGTCCGGCACCGAGCACCAGCTTGATCGTCGATTCCAGCCACTTCTCGTAGTAGGTGAGCCGCAGGTAGTCGGCCGGCGGCAACGTCTCGATGGTGTGGCGGCCGGCATCGATGTTCCAGCGCCGCCACGCGCCGACCGCACGGCGCATGGCGAGGACGCGGCCCTCCCAGGAAGCGTGGAACACCGGCTCGTTCGCCTCCGGCGTCACCGGGCCGAAGCCGTGCATCCCGCCCATGTCGTGGACGCCGTTCATGGCGCGGACACCTTCGCCGTGCCGATCATGGCGTCGCGCGTCACCAGGTCGGCCAGCGCCTCCGCATCAAGGCCCTCGGTGCCGGCGGGCCGCTCGGGCAGGACGAGGTAGCGGATCTCCGCCGTCGAATCCCACACCCGCACCGCCACCTCGTCGGACAGCGACAGGCCGAAGTCGCGCAGCACGCCGCGCGGATCGATCACCGCGCGCGAGCGGTAGGCGGAAGACTTGTACCAGACCGGCGGCAGGCCCAGCACCGGCCACGGGTAGCAGGAGCACAGCGTGCAGACGACGAGGTTGTGGACCGCCGGCGTGTTCTCGACGACCACCATGTGCTCGCCCTGGGCGCCGGAGAAGCCGAACTCGGCGATCGCGGCGGTGGCGTCCGTCATCAGCCGCGCCTTGTAGCCGGCATCGATCCAGGCGCGGGCGACGATGCGGGCGCCGTTGCGCGGGCCGATCTTGTTCTCGTAGGCATCGACGATCGCGTCGAGCGCCGCGGGATCGACCAGCCCCTTTTCCACCAGGAGGGACTCGAGGGCCTTCACCCGCAGCGCCGTCTCCGGCAACTCCGAACCGTGGTCATGATCGTGCGGATGGTCGTCATGATCGTGCGCCATGGCGCGATCCTACAACGAGACAGCCGACATTGTCCGCCACCGCCGGCCCAGGTAGAGCAGGCCGAGCAGCATCAGGTTCAGGAGGTTGAAGGCCAACGCGGCCTGGAACGCGCGGCGATAGTCGAGCGTGAGGTCGAAGATCGCGCCGCCCAGCCAGCCGCCGACCGCCATGCCGGCCATCGCGAACAGCATCACCACGCCCAGCCGCCAGCCGGCGATGGCAGCACCGTAGAGCCGGCGCAGGATCAGCGCGTAGCCCTGGACGATGGCGATGTAGGGAATGCCGTGGATCACCGACAGCGTGTAGATGCCCGACAGGTTCTCGACGAACACGAAGCCGACCAGCGAGGCGATCTGGATCAGCGCACAGAGGATGCTGACCCGCAGCGGGCCGATATGGTCGGCCAGCCGGCCCATCGCGAAGGTCGCCGCCACCGCCGTCAGCAGGATCAGCGAGATCGCCTCGGTGCCGCGCGCCGGGGCGAGGCCGAGATCGCCGCAGAAAGCCACCATGTGCACGAACGGCACCGCCATCGCCGCACAGCAGCAGAAGCCGGCCGCCGAGAGCAGCACCATGATGACCTTCGACGGCATCGGCAGGGCGGACAGGTCCTCCCTCGGTCGCGCGCCCTTGGCGCGCTGCATCGGCGAGGCGCGCACGTAGAAGGCGCAGAGGAACAGCAGCACGCCCGCCACGACGCCGTAGATCACCAGCGACTCGCGCCAGCCGAAGCGCGGCAGCAGCACGGCGTAGACCTGCGGCCAGACGAAGCCGGAGATCGCCGGCCCGACCGAGATCAACGACACGGCGGTGCTGCGGCGACGCTCGAACCAGCCCTGGATGTTGTTCAGCGCCGGCGTGAAGGTCGCGGCATTGCCGAGAAAACCCAGCGGCACCATGTAGCCGAGATAGAGCATCCACTCGCTGCCGCCGCGGGCCGCGAGCCAACCGCCGAACACGATCGACACGCCCGCGATCAGCAGCGGTACGCGCGGGCTGGTGCGGTCGGCCAGCCAGCCCATGAACACCCCGCCCAGTCCCATGGCGAAGAAGCCGAGCATATAGGCCATCGACGGCACCGCGCGACGGTCGCCGAACTCGGCGGCGATCTCCTTCAGCGCGACGACCGGCAGGTAGAGCGCGCCGCCGCCCAGCGCGATGCAGAAGGTCGAGACGAAGGCCAGCCGCCAGGCATAGGCGCTGTCGACGCCGGGCGGCCGTTCGAGGGTTGCCGTCATTCGCGCGCCAGCACCGCGCCGGCCGCCGCCTTCGCATCGAGCGCCTGGTCGTCGTCCATCAGCACGGTGACCTTGCGCAGCTTGCCGGTAAAGCTGAACGGCGCTTCGTAGTGCGACACCGGGCTGCCGCGATCGCGGCCGATGTCGAGGCCCGACCACGAGATGAAGCTGATGAAGCCGTGCGGCACGTCGAAGCCGCCGGCCGCCTCGCCATCGATCAGCAGGGTCGCGACGTTGCGGCCGTCCTTGCGCCGCATGCGCACGCCGAGCCGGCGATTGCCGGCCGGCACGGGGCGGTCCGACACCGCGATATGGTGCTCGCCGCCGACATTCATGTCGTAGGTCAGGCGGTTGTCCTTGACGTAGAGCGTGTAGCCGCAGGTCATGTCGCCGTGGGCGATCAGCACGCCCTCGGTCGCCGCGCCGTCGATCCGCGCATCGGCCTCGATCGTGTAGCTGCGGCTGCGCACGTCGGGCGCCACGTCGGTCGGCACGTGGCCCATGCCGGCATGGAAGACGAAGCGCTTGCGCGGACCGTGGAAGCGTTTGGCGTTATCGGCGAAGCGCGGCGCGAAGCGGTCGTCGAGCGGCAGGACGTTATGTGCCTCCGCCTGCTTCCACCATTCGTCGATCATCGCCTGCAGCCGTGCCGGCTCCCTGGCGGCGAGGTCATCGGTCTCGCTGAAGTCGCGGTCGAGATGGAACAGCTCCCACTTATCCTGGTCGAAGCTGGTGCCCATCGGGTGGAACGCGACGGCCTTCCAGCCGTCCATCACCAGGCCGCGATGGCCGAACATCTCGAAATATTGCGGCGCACTCTTGGACGGCGCCGCCGCGTCCTTCAGGCTGGGCGCGAAGCTGGTGCCCTCGACCGGCATCTGCGCGACGCCGTTGATCGCCGCCGGCGGCGCGACTCCGACGATGTCGAGCAGGGTCGGCGCGAGGTCGCTGGCGTGGCAGAACTGGTGGCGCAGCTCGCCGCGCGCGGCCAGCCCCTTCGGCCAGGAGATCACCAGCGGGTCGCGGATGCCGCCGCCATGGGTGTTCTGCTTGTAGCGCCGCAGCGGGGTGTTTGCCGCCATCGCCCAGCCGAGCGGGAAGTTGGAATGGGTGTCCGGTCCGCCGATATCGTCGATGCGCGCGATCTTCTCCTCGAGCGGCTCGCGGCGCAGGTTGTACGGCCCCATGGCGTTGACCATGCCGAGCGGCCCGCCCTCCTGGCTGGCGCCGTTATCGGACATCACGATGACCAGCGTGTCGTCGAGCTGGCCCGCGCCCTCGAGAAACCCGATCAGCCGCGCGAGGTGCTGGTCGGCATGCTCGAGCATGGCGGCGTAAGCGGCTTGCAGGCGGGTGTAGAGACGTTTCTCCCCGTCGGGCAGCTCGGCCCACGGCTTCACCGCGTCGTTGCGCGGCGGCAGGCGCGTATCCTGCGGCACGATGCCGGTCTTCTTCTGCCGCGCGATCCGCCGGTCGCGCTCGTCGTCCCAGCCGTTGGCGAACAGGGCATCGTACTTGGCGATCAGGTCGGCCGGCGCCTGGTGCGGCGCATGGCAGGCGCCCAGCGCCACCCAGGTCAGCCACGGGATCCCCTCATCGTCGGCAATGTGATCGGCGAGGTAGCGGATCGCCTGGTCGACGAGATCGGCGGTCAGGTGATAGCCCGTCGCGTATGTGCCGGGCGGGTCGACCGGCGTGTTGTCGCGCACCAGCTCCGGCGCATACTGGTCGGTCTCGGCATCGAGGAAGCCATAGAAGCGGTCGAAGCCGCGGCCGAGCGGCCAGCCGTCGAACGGCCCGGTCGCACCGGACTCCGTGAGCGGCGTGACGTGCCACTTGCCCAGCATGTAGTTGCGATAGCCGTGCGGCCGCAGCATCTCGGCCAAGGTCCCCGCCTCCTTCGCGATCTTGCCGCGATAGCCGGGATAGCCCGAATCGAAGTTGGCCAGGCATCCGACGCCGACCGAATGATGGTTGCGCCCGGTCAGCAGCGCCGCCCGCGTCGTCGAGCACATCGAGGTCGTGTGGAAGCCGGTGTAGCGCAGCCCGCGCCCGGCGATCGCATCGATGGTCGGCGTGTCGATCGGCGAGCCGTAGCAGCCGAAATCGGAGAAGCCGACATCGTCGAACAGCACGACCAGGATATTGGTAGCGCCCTTCGGGCGCCTGGGCGCAGCGGGCCAGTACGGTTGGGACTCGCCCACCGTCTTGCCGATCTTGGCCGCCATTGTCGTTCCTCCAGTTTCCCTACTTGTCCGATACTCGGGCCGAGCAATCAACTTGTGAGCCGTTATGGCTCGGGTTAGGGAAAGTCATGGCTCAGTTCACTTCCGACGGGCTGTCGCTCGCCTACGACGAATTCGGACCCAGGGATGCCCGCAAGGCGGTCGTCCTCGTCCATGGCTTCTCCGCCAACAGGTACGAGAACTGGAAGCGCATGGGCTGGTACGACGCCATCGCCGCCAAGGGCATGCGCGGGCTGGCGATCGACAATCGCGGCCACGGCGAGAGCGCCAAGCCGCACGAGCCGGAGAAATACGACCGCGAGGCGATGGCGCGCGATGTCTTCGCGCTGATGGACCATGCCGGTCTCGAACGCGCGCATCTGGTCGGCTTCTCGATGGGCTCGCACATCGCGCTGACCGCGGCGCTGCTCGACGGCGGACGCATCGACCATCTGGTGGTGAGCGGCGTCGGCGGCAGGATGTTCGAGCCGGCGCGCGATCCCGACGCCATGGCGCAGGCCATGGAAGCGCCGACTCCCGAGGCGATCGCCGATCCGATGCTGAGGAGCTTCCGCCACTTTGCCGACGAGCAGAAGGAGGACCGGCTGGCGCTCGCCGCCTGCTCGCGCGGCCCGCGCACGCCGTTCACGCCCGACTCGCTGATGGCCATCCGCCGTCCCACGCTGGTGATCGCCGGCATGCGCGACCAGCTCGCCGGCCCGCCGCAGGGCCTGGCCGAGGCCATTCCCGGCGCCAAGGCCGTCACGGTGCCGGGCTGCGATCACTTCTCGCTGATCAGCCACGGGCTGTTCAAGGCGAGCGTGTTCGACTTCTTCGACGGCTGGCTCGAGTAGCCGGCGGTGGCGACGGTCTCCTTCAAGTCGATCCGTGAGCGCGCCGCCCAGCGCAAGGGCGGCGAGAAGGTGCTCGCCAGCCTGATGCCGAAGAAGCCGAGCAACAAGGCGCTGGCCAAGCTGGGCGACGATCGTGTGCTGTCGGAGATGGCGGCGCGCGTATTCTCCGCCGGCTTCGTGTGGGACGTGATCGACAAGAAGTGGCCGGGCTTCGAGGAGGCGTTCCTCGGCTTCAACCCCAAGCGGCTGCTGTTCCAGCCGGCCGAGTTCTGGGAGAAGCTCGCCTCCGACAAGCGCATCGTGCGCAACGCACAGAAGATCCGCTCGGTGCGCGACAACGCGAAGTTCGTCACCGAGATCGCCGCCGAGCACGGCAGCTTCGGCAAGTTCCTCGCCGCCTGGCCGGCCGACGACCAGGCCGGGCTGCTCGACGTCCTCGACAAGCGCGGCGCGCGGCTGGGCGGCTTCAGCGGCCAGTACCTGCTGCGCTTCCTCGGCTGGGACGCGTTCGTGCTGTCGGGCGACGTGCTGCTCTGCCTGCGCGACGCCGGCGTGCCGATCGGCAGCGGCACCTCGAAGAAGGATTTGCGCGCCGCGCAGGCGCAGCTCAACGCCTGGGCGAAGGAAAGCGGCCTGCCGATCACCCATGTCTCGCGCACCTGCGCGCTGTCGATCGGCAGCAACCACGACGTGGCGCGACTCAAGGAGATCATGCAGCTTTGATCTCGCTGGGACCGCGGCGCTCCGTGCCGCTCATCAACTCTCGCAACCAGAAAAGAGGCGCCACTGGAGTGGCGCGGTCCCAGCCATGACCGAAATCCTTCTCATCAATCCCAACACGACGACCTCGATCACCGATCTCGTGCTCCGGACCGCGAAGACGTTCGCATCGCCGGGCACCACCTTGCGCGCGGTGTCGGGCGCGTTCGGGCCGCGCTACATCGCCTCGCGCGTGGGCTACGCGATCGCCAGCCACGCGGCGGTCGACGCCTTCGCCAACGACAAGGGCCGCAAGGATGCCGTCGTGCTCGCCTGCTTCGGCGATCCCGGGCTCGCGGCGCTGAAGGAGGTCAGCCCGGTGCCGGTGGTCGGCATGGCCGACGCCTCGATCCTGCAAGCCTGCGCGCTGGGCGGGCGCTTCTCGATCGTCACCGGCGGCGAACGCTGGCAGTCGATGCTCGAGGATTTCGTCGCCGGCATGGGCCTCGCCTCGCGGCTGGCCTCGGTGCGCACCGTGGCACCGACCGGCGCCGACATCGCGCGCAACCCGAAGGCGGCGATGGCGCTGCTCGCCAAGGGCTGCCAGGCCTGCGTCAAGGAGGATCGCGCCGATGTCGTGATCCTGGGCGGGGCGGGACTGGCCGGCCTTGCCGCGAAGCTCGCCGGCAAGGTCGAGGTCCCGCTGCTCGACGGCGTCGCCTGCGCGATCGCGACGGCCGAGAGCCTGGCCGCGCAGAAGCCGGCCAAGGCCCGGACCGGTCAGCTCTCCAAGGCCGCCCCCGTCGAGAGCGTCGGCCTCTCGAAGGCGCTCGCCAGGCTAATCGCCTGAGGACACCATTGCCGAGAAGCGCGGGAACAGCACGTTGTTCTCGAGATGGATGTGCTGCATCAGATCCTCGCTGAGCTTGGCAAGGCCGGCGTAGAGCGCCTGCCAGGTGCGGCACGCCCCGGACGGCAGGGTGATGCCGTCGGTCAGCGCGTCGAGCGCGCGCAGGTGCTCGCCGTGGCCGTCGTGCTCGCGACGCATGCAGGCGATCGGCGCGTCGAGCACGAGGCCGGCCATCTGCCGCTTCATCGCCGGGAACAGGATCAGCTCTTCCTTGCACATATGCTGCTCGAGCTCCTCCGCCATCGTTTGCAGCAGGTCCGCGAGGCCGGCCGGCACGCCGGCCTTTCCGGCATGGACCTCCTCCACGCGACGGGCGAGGCGGATCAGCTCCGGCAACTCGCGGCGATGGATCTCATGGTAGCGCGCGAGGATGTGATCGATCAGCGCCGGCGTCGCGCCGGGCGCCGCGTCGCAGTCCGCAACGCCATCCAGCGCCGACAACGCACGTTCGACCTCCGCTAGGTCTATCCCGCGCTGGCGCGCGGAGTCCTGCAGCGCGACGCTGCCCTTGCAGCAGAAATCCATGCCGAAGCGGCGGAAAACGGCGGTGGCGCCGGGCAGCGCGGCGGCGATCTCGCCGACCGTCGCGTGGCGGGCGAGCAGTTCGTTGGCTTGCATGGTCATGACGGCCCTCCTTGCTGGTGCCGATGGAAGCGCTGCCCCCGCGCCGGCAGGGCGCCGGCATGGACGGCGATGCCGAGCTCGAAGCTGCGCGCGATGCGTCGCGCCCGTTCGAGGAACTGAGCCGCCGCCTCGGGAGCGAAGATTTCCGCCACCGTCGCCTCGAACAGCCCGAGCCAGCGATCGAAGTGGTCGGCATCGACCGGCAGGGCGATGTGCCGGGCCATTGGATTGCCGTGATAGGTGCCGGACATCGTCATCACCGACGACCAGAAGCGGCACATCCGTTCCAGGTGCTCATCCCAATCGGCGATCCGCGGCTCGAAGATCGGCCCGAGGAGCGCGTCCCCGCGCACCCTGGCATAGAAGCCGTGCACGAGGCGGCGGATCGCGGCGTCGTCGATGCCAAGACGCGCCATGGCCCGCGCCTGCACTTCGGGGAAATTTGAAGTGGTATTCATGATACATATTTAAGGGCCGTTAACCAGTATTTTCAATACATAATAAAAAGGAGCGACAACCCGCCTCACGCTCATTGGACCGCGCGCATCCTGCGCGCTCACGCTCATGAGCGCGCAGGATACGCGCGGTCCAGTGAGCGGGGGGACATGGCAATGTGCGGGGACTGAGAGTATTGGTTTTCACATGCGGTTGATCAGTTTTCGCCATGCGGGCATGTCCGGGTTCGGTGTGCTCGTCGACGGTGGCATCGTCGATCTCAGCGCGCGCTGGCCGAGCCTGCGCGAGGCCATCGCGGGCAAGGGCTTGGCCGATGCCGCGGCGGCCGCCCGCAATGTCGCACCCGACCTTCGCCTCGACGAGGTCGAGCTGCTGCCCGTGATCCCGGACCCGGACAAGATCCTGTGCGTCGGCCTCAACTACGCGAGCCATGTCGGCGAGGTCGGGCGGACACTGCCGACCGTGCCCAGCCTCTTCGCACGCCTGAACAACACGCTGGTGCCGCACGGCGGCAAGATCGTGCGTCCCTCCGCCTCGACCAACTTCGACTACGAGGGCGAGCTGGCGGTGGTGATCGGCGAGCGCTGCCGCCACGTGCCGCGCGCCAGCGCGCTGTCGGTGATCGCAGGCTACACCTGCTTCCTCGATGTCAGCGTGCGCGACTTCCAGAGGCATTCGGTGACGGCGGGCAAGAACTTCCCCGCCACCGGGCCACTCGGGCCGTGGATGGTCACGACCGACGTGATCCCCGATCCGCAGGCATTGTCGCTGGTGACCCGGCTCAACGGCGCGGAGGTGCAGCGCGACACCACCGACCACATGATCTTCGATGTCGCGACCATCATCGAGTACGTCTCGACCTTCACCGAGCTCGTGCCGGGCGACATCATCGCCACCGGCACACCGGACGGCGTCGGGCTGGGCCGCAAGCCGCCGCTCTGGATGAAGGCCGGCGACAGGCTCGAGGTCGAGATCTCCGGAATAGGGAGCCTGCAGGTCGATGTCGTCGACGAGTGAACGGCTCCACGTCCCGGCCGATGCCGGCTGGCTGCGCGATGCCAAGGTCATCTCGCTCGTGGCGATCGCGCACTTCGTCAGCCACGTCTACATCATGCTGCTGCCGCCGATCTTCGTCCTGGTGAAGGACCATTTCGGCGTCGGCTATACCGAGATCGCGCTCGCCCTGACCGCCTACAACGTGATGTCGGCGCTGCTGCAGACGCCGGCCGGCTTCATGGTCGACCGCATCGGCGCCCGGGCCATGCTGACCGGCGGCCTGATCCTGAGCGGCATCGCGATCTGCGTCGCGGCCCTGCTGCCGGGCTACTGGTTCTTCCTGGTCGGCTACGCGCTGCTCGGCATCGCCAACACCGTCTATCACCCGGCCGACTACTCGATCCTGTCGGCCACGATCGACGGCAAGCGCATGGGCAAGGCGTTCTCGATCCACACCTTCGCGGGCTATCTCGGCAGCGGCGTGACGCCCGCCCTGGTGATCGCCGCGGTGGCACTGTGGGGATGGAACGGCGGCTTCATCGCCGCGGCGGTCCTGTCGTTCATCGCGGCGCTGCTGCTGATCGTCGCCGGCAGCGTGCTGCCGCGCGCGCCGCGCAAGGCGCCCGGACAGGCGGGCAAGCCGGGCGACGGAAAGGTCGGGCTCGACCTGCTGCTGAGCGGTCCGATCCTGCGCAACCTGCTGTTCTTCTTCTGCCTCGCCATGGCCAACGGCGGCATCCAGACCTTCTCCGTCGTATCGCTCGGCGCCATCCACGGCACCTCGGCCGAGGTCGCCAATATCGGCCTGTCCGGCTTCCTGCTGTTCAGCGCGGCGGGCGTGCTGCTGGGCGGCATCATCGCCGACCGCACGCCGCACCACGAGCGCGTCGCGGCCGTGGGCTTCGCCTTCACCTCGACCATGGCGGTGCTGCTCGGCTGGGTCACCATGCCGGCCGCGCTGCTGATCTTCGTGATGTCGCTGGGTGGCCTGCTGAACGGCATGATCCAGCCGTCGCGCGACATGATGGTGCGCGCCGTCACCCCGCCCGGCTCGTTCGGCAAGGTGTTCGGCTTCGTTACCACCGGCTTCAATCTCGGCGGCATGATCGCGCCGCTGATCTATGCCTGGCTGATGGACCACGGCCAGCCGCAGATGATCTATGCCATCGTCGTGGCATTCATCCTGCTGGCCCTGGTCACCGCCATGACCCGCCGCAAGCCCGAGGGCACCCCGACATGGACTCGCTGACCCCCGCCGATACCGGACAGAAGGAAGCGCTGGCCCGCCGCTACGGCGCCGACGCCGTGCCGCCCGCCGGACCGTGGAACGAGGTGATCGCCACGCTGCTCGATCATCGCTCGGTGCGTGGCTACAGGCCCGACCCGGTGCCCGCCGGCACGCTCGAGACGATGGTCGCTGCGGCCCAGTCGGCGGCAACCAGCTCGAACATGCAGTGGACGTCGGTCGTCGCCATCACCGATCCCGACAAGAAGAAGAAGCTTGCCGAATGGGCCGGCAACCAGAAGCACATCGAGCAGTGCCCGCTGTATCTCTGCTGGGTCACCGACATGTCACGGAATTCGGCGATCTCGACGGCGGAGAAGGTCGCGTTCGAGACCATGCCGTGGCTGGAGACCTTCCTGGTCGCCTGCGTCGACGTAGCGCTCGCCGCCCAGAATGCCGTGGTGGCCGCCGAATCGATCGGTTTGCGCACCGTCTACATCGGCGCCATGCGCAACGAACCGGAGAAGGTGGCGGAGCTGCTCGGGCTGCCGCCGCAATGCTTCGTCCTGTTCGGCCTGTGCGTCGGCTACGCCGCCGAGCAGGCGGTGGGCGAGGTCAAGCCGCGCATGCCGCAGGCCATGATGCTGCACCGCGAGCGCTACGACGCTACGGCCGCGCAGGCCGGACGGACGGTCCATGACGCGGAGATGCTGCGTTTTTCGGCCCGGCAGGAGATGCAGGCCGGAACCTGGACACAACGTGTCCTCAATCGTCTGGGTCCGATAAAGTCGATGAACGGCCGCGAGCGGTTGCGCGCCACCCTCAACCGCATGGGCTTCGAGCTCCGCTGACCGCGGCTACGAGGGCCGCAACCCCCGCTCCGCCGCTGCCGTTCTTTCCATAGCGGCCGCCACCGACCGCTGGCGGCCCTTCGCTATTGGAAAGGAATTGTCATGAACCTTGCGCATTTGCGGACGCTTGCCATCGCCTCGGTCGCCAGCGTCGTCTTGGCCGCAGGCGTCGTCGGATCGGCGTCGGCGCAGACTGCCGGCACGAAGATGGACGCGGGAAAGCCGCCGGCTGCCGCGGCGGCGACGTCGAGCAAGCCGGAGACGGTCGAGCAGCGCATCTCCTCCCTGAAGGCGGCACTCAAGATCACCCCCGACCAGGAGAGCAAGTGGGAGGGTGTCGCCAAAGCCATGCGCGAGAACGCCGCGGCGATGGACAAGCTCGTCCATGAGAAGCAGGGCAAGATGGCGAACCTGAATGCCGTCGACGATCTCAAGACCTACCAGGAATTCAGCCAGGTCCGTCTCGACGGGCTCAAGAACCTGATCTCGTCGTTCAAGACGCTCTACGATTCGATGCCGGCCGACCAGAAGAAGAACGCCGATCACGTGTTCGACAGCTACGGCCCGCAGAAGCCGGCGCAGCAGGGTTAGGAGGGATCATGACCAAGCGCATCACGCTCGCAGCCTTGCTGGCGCTCGCCGCCGTCGGCGGTCTCGCCGGCTCCGCCAGCGCCCGCTGGTACAGCGACGGCCAATGGCACGAGGATTACCGCTGGAACGGCAACAATCGCTGGAACGGCTACACCTACCGCCCGCCGCCCGTGGTCTATGGTACGCCGTACAACTACGGCTACTACGCCCCGCCGGTGATCTATGACAGCGCGCCCGGCTTCTCGATCACGATCCGTCCATGACGCGCAACACGGAGACGGCGGACCTCAGGTCCGCCGTTCTCTTTTCGGAGACGCTGCCGGGCTTTCCAGCCAGTCGTGCTCGAGCGCACGCAGCCGGCCGGTGATCGAGAACAGGAAAGCCGTCGACCAGCCGAACAGCAACAGCCCGTTGGCGCCCTCGATGGCGCCGAACAGCCGCCACCGGTGGTCGAGCACCACGTCGCCATAGCCCAGCGTGGTAAAGCTGGTGGTCGAAAAGTAGAGAGCGGCTTCGAAATCCGCCAAGGCGCCGATGGCCAGCAGGATACAGGCATAGGCCCAGATCTCGACCGTATGGAATGCCATCAGCCCGAGCACGACGAACAGGATCGATAGCCCCTGCCCTGCCCATCGCTCGTGCGGGTGCAAGCGATGGCCATGCTCGCGCAGGAACCAGACCAGCCCCAGCAGACCGAAGAAATGAACGGTTACGGTCAGCACCACCATGAACGCGGCGAGGGCGAGATTGGCGATCATCCGTGCGGAACGAGGATCTGGCGCACCGTCGCCACCTCCTGCAGGCGGTCGAAGCCTTCGTTCAGCTCGTCGAAGCCGATGCGCTGGGACACCATGCGGTCGACCGGCAGCTTGCCCTGCTGGTAGAGCGCGATGAAGCGCGGGA
>CAMFJT010000128.1 GCA_945957125.1 uncultured Rhodospirillales bacterium
CCCCCTCCGTCGCGGATTACCGCGCCACCTCCCCCGAAGACGGGGGAGGGAAAGCGAATGTGCGATGACCTCGGTCCTGCCATGAACATCATCGAGATCTTCGTCCGCCGGCCGGTGCTGGCGATCGTGGTCAGCCTGGCGATCGTGGTGGCGGGGCTGCGCGCCATGACCGAGCTGCCGATCCAGCAGTATCCGCAGACCGAGAGCGCGGTCGTCACCGTCACGACGATCTACTACGGCGCCGACGCCGCGACCGTGGCCGGCTTCATCACCACGCCGATCGAGCAGGCGATGGCCCAGGTCGACGGCATCGACTACATGACCTCGAGCAGCAAGAGCGGCATCAGCACGATCACCGCCAACCTGCGGCTCAACTACGATTCGCGCGCCGCGCTGTCGGACATCAGCGCGCGGGTCAACGCGATGATCAACCAGCTCCCGTCGGGCACGCTGCAGCCGGCCATCACGGTGGCCAACGCCACGACGGTCGACGCGATGTATATCGGCTTCTACAGCGACACGCTGCAGCCCAACGAGATCACCGACTACATCATCCGCGTGGTCAAGCCGCGGCTGGAGACGGTGTCGGGCATCCAGACGGCGGAGATGCTGGGGGCGCAGAACTTCGCCATGCGCGCCTGGCTCGACCCGCAGAAGCTCGCGGCGCTGAACCTGACGGCGACCGACGTGGCGACCGCCCTGTCGCGCAACAACTACATCGCGGGCCTCGGCAATACCAAGGGCAACATGGTCGAGGTGCTGCTGGCGGCCAACACCGGCATCCATTCGCTCGACCAGTTCCGCCGGCTGGTCATCCGCCAGTCGGGCGACGCGATCGTGCGGCTGGAGGACGTCGCCACCGTGGCGCTCGGCGCCGACGACTACGAATCGCAGGTCTGGTTCAACGGCAAGCGCTCGGTCTATGTCGGCCTGCAGCTCACGCCGACGGCCAACCTGCTCAAGGTCATGAAGCAGGTGCACGCGATCTATCCGCAGATCGAGGCGGCGCTGCCGCGCGGGCTGACCAGCGCGATCATCTACGACGCCACCGGCTTCGTGAAGAGCTCGCTCGCCGAGGTGATGCTGGCGCTGGTCGAGGCGCTGGCGATCGTCGCGGCCGTGGTGTTCGTCTTCCTCGGCTCGCCGCGCACGGTGATCATCCCGATCATCGCCATCCCGATCTCGCTGATCGGCACCTGCATGGTGATGCTGGCCTTCGGCTTCACGCTCAACCTGCTGACCCTGCTCGCGCTGGTGCTGGCGATCGGCCTGGTGGTCGACGACGTGATCATCGTGGTCGAGAACGTGACCCGGCACATGGAGGCCGGGATGACGCCGATGGACGCCGCGATCAAGGCCGGCAAGGAGCTCGGCGGGCCGATCGTGGCCATGACGCTGGTGCTGATCGCCGTCTACGTGCCGATCAGCTTCCAGTCGGGCCTGACCGGCGCCCTGTTCACCGAGTTCGCCTTCACCTTGGCCGGCGCGGTGACGCTGTCGGGCATCGTGGCGCTGACGCTCTCGCCGATGATGTGCTCGCGCCTGCTGCGCCTGCGCGCGCCGTCCGAGCTGAGCTGGATCGAGCGCGCCTGTGCCGTCTTCTCGCGCTGGTTCGACCGGCGGGTGAAAGGCTACGAGCGGCGGCTGGAGAGCAGCCTGAACTACCGGCCCGTGACCTACACCTTCGCGGTGCTGGTGCTGGCGGGCATCTACTTCCTCTACACCGGCGCCACGAGCGAGCTGGCGCCGCAGGAGGACCAGGGCCTGCTGATGACCAGCTCGATCCCCGCGCCGAACGCCACGCTCGACCAGCGCGAGCTCTATTCGCGCCAGCTCTACGGGTTGATCAAGGACCTGCCCGAGCTCGACAGCATGTTCCAGATCGACGTGCCCGGCACCTCGATCGGCGGGCTGGTGCTGAAGCCGTGGGACGAGCGCAAGCGCAGCGCCACCGCGCTGCAGACCGAGGTACAGACCCGGGTGGGCAAGATCGCCGGCGAGCAGGTGGTCGCCTTCCAGCCGCCCACCCTGCCCGGCGCGTCGGGCCTGCCGGTGCAGTTCGCGATCACCACGACCGGCCCGTTCGAGCAGCTCAACGACGTGGCCAACACGGTGCTGGCCGAGGCGAAGAAGAGCGGCATGTTCGCCTACGTCGTCTCCGACCTGAAGATCGACCAGCCGCAGGCGACGGTGGCGATCGACCGCGACCGCGTCGCCCTGCTCGGCCTGACGATGGCCGACGTGGGCACCGCGCTGACCTCGATGCTGAGCGGCGCCTACGTCAACTATTTCAGCCTCGACGGCCGCTCCTACAAGGTCATGCAGCAGGTCGACCAGAAGTACCGGCTGACGCCCGAGGCGCTGCTCGACTACTACATCCGCGCCGCCGACGGCACCGCCGTGCCGCTCTCCACGGTGGCGACGATCAGCCACCAGGTGGTGCCCGAATCGCTCAACCATTTCGACCGGCTGAACGCGGCGACGATCCAGGGCGTGCCGGTGCCCGGCATCGCGCTGGGCGACGCGCTCGCGTCGCTGAAGGAGATCGCCGACCGCGTGCTGCCGCCGGGCTACAACGTGCAGTACGGCGGCTCGTCGCGCCAGTACGTCACGGAATCCAAGGGCATGGTGGCGATCTTCGGTTTCGCGCTGATCGTGATCTACCTCGCCCTCGCCGCGCAGTTCGAGAACTTCCGCGACCCGCTGATCATCCTCGTCTCGGTGCCGATGTCGATCGCCGGCGCGCTGGTGTTCGTCTATATCGGCATCGGCGTGTCGCTCAACATCTACACCGAGGTCGGGCTGATCACGCTGATGGGCCTGATCAGCAAGCACGGCATCCTGATCGTGGAGTTCGCCAACGCGCAGCAGGCGCAGGGCCTGTCGCGGCGCGACGCGGTGCGACGCGCCGCCGCCACCCGCCTGCGCCCGATCGTGATGACCACGGCGGCGATGGTGCTGGGCGTCGTGCCGCTGCTGACCGCCACCGGCGCGGGCGCCGCCTCGCGCTTCAACATGGGTCTTGTGATCGCCACCGGCCTGTCGATCGGCACCCTCTTCACCCTGTTCGTGGTGCCGGCCGTCTACATGCTCATCGCCGGCGACCGCCGCCCGGCCCCGGAGAAGGCCGCCGCCGTGGCGCCGGCGGAGTAGCATGGCGGCATGACCGACAGCGCCGCCCGCCTCGGCACGCCGCCCGCCGGATACACCGACTGGCTGGCCGTGGCGTGACCGGAGGAGTCATTTGTGCAAGAGGTGCTTGCACAATTGCTCCCGGCCTCATGAACTGGCGTTCCGGACGACTGAACAAGGTTCCGGCATCCCACGCTACCGCAGCATGGAAGTAAGCGCCGCAACCAGTTGAGAACCACCATGGCCACCACCAACTCCTTCAAGTTCGTCATGCTGCCGCCGCAGACCGCCACGACCCGCGCCTGGGCGGCGCGGCTGGCCGAGGCGGTGCCGGAGGCGCGCGTGGTCGTCGCCGAGGACAGGGACGCCGCCGCGCGCGAGATCGCCGATGCGGAGGGCGCGTTCGGCCAGCTCGACCGGGAGCTGCTGTCGAAGGCGCGGAACCTGCGCTGGCTGCAGGCGCCGTTCGCGGCGCCGCCCGCGGGGTATTACTTCCCCGAGCTGGTCGGCCATCCCGTCAAGGTCACCAACTTCCGAGAGATCTACAACGACCATATCGGCGCGCACATCCTGGCCTTCGTGCTGGCCTTCGCGCGCGGCCTGCACCTCTACATCCCGCGCCAGCTCCGCCGCGAATGGAAGAAGAGCCCGCTGGAGCACGGCGACGTGCTGCACCTGCCCGAGACGACGGCGCTGATCGTCGGCGTCGGCGGCATCGGCGCGGAGGCCGCGCGCCTGCTCGCCGCGTTCGGCGTGACCGTGCTGGCAACCGACGCGCGCCGCACGGAAGCGCCCGAAGGGGTGAGCGAGCTGCATCCGCCCGAGGCGCTCGACACGCTGCTGCCCCGCGCCGATTTCGTGATCCTGACGGTGCCGCACACGCCCGCGACCGAGGGCTTCTTCGATCGCGCGCGCTTGCGGCGCATGAAGAAGACGGCGTTCTTCATCAATATCGGCCGCGGCATGACCACGAAGCTCGACGACCTGGTCGCCGCGCTGGAGGCCGGCGAGATCGGCGGCGCGGCGCTCGACGTCTACGAGAAGGAGCCGCTGCCCGCCGATCATCCGCTGTGGACCATGCCCAACGTGCTGCTGACGCCGCACATGGCCGGCCACGGCCCCTATCTCGACGAGCGCCGGCTCGAAATCGTGATCGACAACTGCCGCGCCTTCGCCACCGGCGGCCCGCTGCGCAACCCGGTCGACAAGGCGTCGTGGTTCTGACGACGATGTGCTGAAGCGAATCGAAAGTTGAACGCGATTCGCGAGTCGGGAGGACAGGTCACGCATAAAGATGTTGGCGCACACTGCATCGCGCTTGCCGACTAGATAGGACGGGACCACAGGCGAATCCTTCTTTACATGGCGTGTCAATTTTGACACAATGAGGCGAGATGGCCTCGAGCCTCAAGAAACTGCAAGCTCGGTTCTTCGAGACCGCGACAGGTCGCAAGCCGGTCAAGGAGTGTCTGCTCGATTTGACGCGCGATGATCGGCGTGTCGTCGGCAAGGACATTCAGAAGGTCGAGTTCGGGTGGCCAATCGGCATGCCGTATTGCCGTCCGCTTGGTCACGGGCTGTGGGAAGTGCGGAGCGACCTGACCGACGGAAAGATCGCGCGGGTCATCTTTTGCATCGTGGCGGGCGAGATGGTGCTGCTCAACGGCTTCATCAAGAAGACGCAGAAGACGCCGGCACAAGAGATCGACCTCGGGCTCAAACGCAGAAGGGAGCTGGACTGATGGAGAAGCATCGAGACAAGGGTCGTATTGCCCGGGACGAGACCTTCGATGAGTTCCTCGACAGCGAAGGCATGCTGGCCGAGACGGAAGAGCTCGCGCTCAAGGAAATCATCGCGGACCAGATCCGGGACGCGATGAAGGAACGCGGCCTCACCAAGACCGCCATGGCCGCGCGCATGAAAACCGATCGTCGGCAGCTCGATCGGCTTCTCGATCCGAAGAACCCGTCTGTCACGCTCGCCACGTTGCGTCGCGCCGCGTTCGCCGTGGGCCGGTCGCTCCGCGTCGAGCTGGTGTGACCGCAATCCACGCCGCTCTGACGATCGTCACCCCACCAGCACGATCTTCCCGGCGAGCGTCCGGCCGCTCATGAGGGCCAGCGCGCGGGGCGCTTCCGCGAGGGGCACGCGGGCGGCGACGTGGGGGGCGATCTTGCCGGCCTCGACCCAGCGGCCGAGCTCGGCGTAGGCGCGGCGGACGCGGGCCGCGTCGGCGCCGTCGCGATAGGCTCCCCAGTAGCAGCCGATCAGGTCGATGTTCTTGCCCAGCGCCACGCCGGCCGACAGCGTGCCGACCTGGCCGCTGGCGAAGCCGATCACCACCAGCCGGCCCTCCGAGGCGAGGCAGCGCAGCGCCGTCTCGAACGCCGGGCCGCCGACCGGGTCGAGCACCACGTCGACGCCGCGCCCGCCGGTCAGCGCGCGCACCCGCGCCGCCACGTCCTCGCTCCCCGAATCGATCAGGTGCGCCGCGCCATGCGCCTCCGCCACCGCCAGCCGCTCGCGCCCCGAGGCAACGGCGATCACCTCGCCGCCCAGCACCCGCGCTACCGCGACCGACGCCAGCCCGACGCCGCCCGCCGCGCCGAACACCAGCACGCGTTCGCCCGGCCGCAGCCGCGCGCGCCAGGCGAAGGCGCCGTAGGCGGTGCCGTAGGCCACCGGGAAGCCGCCGGCCGCGGCGAAGTCGAGCGACGGCGGCAGCGCGATCACCCGCTCCGCCGGCAGCACGACCTGCTCGGCATAGCCGCCGAACGGCAGCATCCCCATCACCCGATCGCCGCGCCGCCACGCCGTCACGCCGGGCGCCACCTCCTCGACCGCGCCCGCGATCTCGAAGCCGGGGCTGAACGGCAGCGGCGGGTTCTCCTGGTACTTGCCCGCGATCATCAGCAGGTCGGCGAAGTTCACGCCCGCCGCCGCCACCGCGACGCGGACCTCGCCGGGCCGGAGCGCCGCCGGCGGCACCTCGGCGAAGGTGAGAGTCTCGGGCCCGCCCCATCGCGTGCACTGGACGGCGCGCATGACGGCCTCAGTACCGCCGCGCGATGTTCACCGGCGTCGGATGCTGGCCGATCTCCTTGACCAGCCGGGTCAGCACGGTGCCCGGTCCGAGCTCGACGAAATCCGGTTCCGGCTCGTCCATCAGGTACTGCACGCTCTCGACCCAGCGCACCGAATGATCGAGCTGCTTGACCAGGTTGTTGACGATCTCGTCGTCGCGATAGGGCAGCGCGGTGAAGTTCGAGATCACCGGCACGACCAGCGGCGCGAAGCTCACGCCGGCGAGGAAGGCGGCGAACTGCTCCGCCATCGCGCGCATGTAGCGCGAATGGAACGCCGTGCGCACGTTGAGCGGAAAGACCTTCGCCCCCGCCGCCTCGAACGAGGGCCCGAGCTTCTCGAGATCGACCGTCGGGCCGCTCAGCACCGTCTGGGTCGGCGCGTTGAAGTTGGCGACATCGACCGTCGAGATGCCGGACTGCGCCATCGTCGCGCGGATGCGCGCCGCGTCGAGCCCGAGGATCGCCGCCATGCCGCCGCCCGAGATCGCGCCCATCAGCGCGCCGCGCTTCTGCACCAGGCGCAGGCCGGTCTCGAAGTCGAACGCCTCGGCGACCAGCAGCGCGTTGTATTCGCCGAGGCTGTGGCCGGCGACGAAGTCGGGCACCGGCGCGCCGTCGGCGACGTGCGCCAGGTAATGCAGCGCGTTGACCGTGAACAGCGCCGGCTGGGTGAACTCGGTGCGGCCGAGCTCGCGCCGCGGGTCGGCCAGGCACAGCTCGCGGATCGAGTAGCCGAGCAAGCGGTCGGCCGTCGCGGCGATCTCGGGAAAGCGGTCGAACAGGTCCTTGCCCATGCCGACCCGCTGCGAGCCCTGACCGGGGAAGATTGCAATGCGCGTCATGTCGCCGCCGCCACCAGTTTGCGTATCGTCGTCGCGTTCTGCCCGAACTGGTCGATCGCCGGCCAGGCGGTGATCCCGGGTGCGCCGATCTGGCGCGTGAAGGAGGACAGCGTGCCCGACGGGCCGGCCTCCACCATCGTCCATTCCCCCTCGCGCGCCAGCGCCGCGACGGTGTCGCGGAAGCGCAGCACGCCGCGCATCACGGCCCAGATGTGCGCCGCGTCGAAGCGCTCGACGACGGCGCCGGTCGCCGCCGAGACGATCGGCAGGCGCGACGGCGCGAAGCGGAAGCCGGCAAGGAAATGATGCATCGGCTCGGCCAGCGCCTCGATCGGCGAGGCATGGAACGGATAGCGGATCGGCAGGCGCGCCCAGACCAGCCCGGCACGCTCCAGCGCCTCGCACGCCGCCGCAAGATCGCGCGCGGTGACCGAGAGCACGCAATGGCGCGGCGCGTTGATCGCGGCGATCTCCGCCGCCAGGCCGGCGACGCAGTCACGCGCGGCGCCGTCCTCCGCCAGCACCGCGACCATGCCGCCGCGCGGGCCGAGCTGCTCGAAGATCCGCGCCTGGCCGTGCACGAGGCGGAAGCCGTCCTCGAGCGACAGCACGCCGCCCACCACCGCGGCGACCGTCTCGCCGAGGCTGTAGCCCAGCAGCTTGTGCGGGATGACACCGCGCTCGAACAAGGTCTGCGCCAGCGCGTAGCCGACCGCGAGCAGCGCCACGTTGCTCTCGCCGACGCGGTCGAACTGCTCGCTGTCGCCGAGCGGGCGGGAATAGACGATCTCGCTGGCCGGCCGGCTGCCCAGCCCGCGCGCGATGGCGTCGCAACGGTCCATGGCCTGGCGGAAGACCGGATTTTCCCGGTAGAGCTCGCGCCCCATCTGATAGTATTGGGCGCCCTGTCCGGGGAACATCATGATGGTACGCGGCATCGAGAATCCGGTCGCTGAATTGCCGCTCCGAAAGGGGTCTTCCTGAACCAGCTATCGGCCACCGTAACGAGCGGGCTCGACCGTTGGCAACCTCTTTCGCCCGGTCGCGCGGGGCTGTGGTGGCTTGCCCTCGCCGACGTGCCGGACGATGCATGGGCGCGCTGGTCGACGGTGCTCGACGCGGAGGAACGCGCCCGTGCCGCGCGCTTCGTGTTCGAGCGCGACCGGCATCAGTTCATCGCCGCCCACGCGCTGCTGCGCCTGCTGCTGCAGCAGCTTGCCGGCGGGCCGGCCGCGGCGTGGCGCTTCACCGCCGGCGCGCACGGCAAGCCCGCGCTGCATGCCGCTCACGGGCTCGGCCGCCTCGCCTTCAACATCTCCCACACCGGCGGCGCGGTGGCCTGCGCCATGACGCTCGACCACGCCATCGGCGTCGACATCGAGGACCTCGGGCGGCGCGGCCGGCTGCTCGAGATCGCCGACGCCTATTTCGCGCCCGACGAGCTGGTCCTGCTGCGCGCCGCGCCGGCGGCGGCGCAGCGCGAGACGTTCTTCCGGCTGTGGACGCTGAAGGAGGCCTACATCAAGGCGCATGGCGACGGCCTGTCGCTGCCGCTCGACCGCTTCTCGTTCGTGCTCTCGCCGCCGGCCATCGCCTTCGCACCCGGCTTCCCCGACGATCCGCGCCTGTGGCAGTTCGCCACCGTGCTGCCGACCGCCACGCACGTGCTGTCCGTGGCGGTGCGCCACGGCGGCGCGAAACCCGTTGCGGTCGCCCCGTGCCGGATGACACACTCCGATGTAGACCGCTTGCTGACGGCCACGGCGGTGGACGGCCCCTCGCCCGCCGGACGACCAATGGGATGACGACTGTGAACGTGGTGGCCCTCGACCAGCGAACCTCGGCGCGGCTGCTGTCGCGCCGGCCTCCGAAGATCCGCCCCAAGGTGATCCGCCGGGTCGTCAACCTGCCCGGCTCCAGCCGCATGCGGCGGCCCGACCTGGAACCGACGCCGCTCGGCGTGTCGGGCGACATGAAGCACATCGAGGCCTTCGAAGGGCCCTTGCCGGCGCGTTCGGACATGCTGGCGGTGTTCGTCACCCTGATCGGCCTGTTCATCAAGCTCGGCTGGCTGCGGTTCAGGGGCGAAGGCAGCCCGACCCGCACCGGCCGGGAGCTGCGCACCGTGTTCGAGCGGCTCGGCGGCTTCTGGATGAAGGTCGGGCAGCTCATGTCGTTGCGCCGCGACATCCTCGATGCCGAGGTGTGCAACCAGCTCGCCCAGCTCCAGCATCGCGCCATCGGCTTCTCGCCCGAGGAATCGATGCGCATCGTGGAGCGCGAGCTGGGCGCGCCGATCAACGAGATCTTCGTGCAGTTCGACGCCGTGCCGTTCGCGGCGGCCTCGCTCTCTCAGGTCCACGCCGCGCGGCTGCGCAAGGGCAACAAGGACGTCGTGGTCAAGGTGCTGCGGCCCGGCGTGCGCGAGAAGTTCACGCGCGACATGAACTCGCTGCGCTTCGTCGCCTGGCTGTTCGGCCAGCTCCCCAGCCTGCGCCGCATGCGGATGAAGGACGCCCTGCGCGAGCTCGACGAGATCCTCAGGGAGGAGACCGACTACCGCTACGAGATCAGCAACATGCGCGAGATGCGGCGGCAGATGCGCGGCCACAAGGTCTACATCCCGCACGTCTACCACAAGCTGTCGACCGCCGACGTCATCGTCATGGAGCGCATCACCGGCGTGCTGATGAGCGACTTCATCCGCATCCGCAACGAGGATCCGGCGCGCGTCGAGGCCTGGCTGAGAACCAACGACATCGATCCGCGGCGGGTCGGCACCGGGCTGCTCATCTCCTTCATGCGCCAGCTGTTCGAGAACAACCTGTTCCATGCCGACCTTCACCCGGGCAACATCATCCTGCTGCGCAACAGCCGGATCGCGCTGATCGACCTCGGCAGCGTCGGCTCGCTCGACCACGAGTTCCTGACGCTCTATCGCGGCCTGCAGCGCGCGCTGGCGATGCGCGACTACAGCAAGGCGGTCGACCTGCAGCTGCGGCTGTGCGCCCAGCTGCCCTCGCGCAACCTCACGGAGATGCGCTCGGAGCTGATCCGCTGCATGCGGCAATGGAGCACCAAGACGAAGATCGCGCACCTGCCGTTCCACGAGCGCAGCGTCAACAACGGCGCCGCGGAGGTCAGCCACATCCTCTATCGCTACGGCGCGCAGCAGACCTGGGAGTTCCTCAAGATCGCCCGCACGCTGTCGACCCTGGACGGCTCGCTCGCCTACCTGCATCGCGACCTCGACTACATCAAGGTGCTGCACAAGTATTTCGGCGAGGCCTCGCAGCGCGCCGTCCTGCAGGCACTGAAGCCCGCCACGCTCGTCCGCGTCTTCGGCCAGATGGCCGCCACGGTCGAGGAATACCACCTGCTGCTCGGCCCGACGCTGCGCTCGTCGGCGTTCAATTTCGAGGCGACCGTGTCGAAGGTGTCGCGCGTCTTCGCGACCATCGCCAAGGTGCTCTCGCTGGTGCTGATGGTCGGGCTGGTGGCCGGCATCTACCGCTTCACCCTGTTCCGTTCGGGCAGCCGCTACACGCTGATCGACACGATCGTCGACGACCTGCCCGACTTCGAGCTCGGCTGGTGGCTCGTCGTCATCGCCGCCGGCGGCGTGGCGCTATTCGCGATGTGGCGGATCGTGCGCGACCTCATGCAGCCCGACCCCAACCGCCGCCCGCGTCAGTAGCGGGGTCTTCCGGCAGCGGCCGCGTCGTTCAGCCTCTCAGCCCGAGCGCTCGCAACCAGGCATCGACCTGCCCATAGGCGTCGCGCTGCCATTGCTCTGCACTGCGGCCGTCCGCCGGTCGGCGGCCTACGAAGCGGCGAACGCGATCGGGGCCATAGCCGTCGGCGTGATCGAATTTTTCGGCAATGTAAAGATAGCCGGCGCGCGCGCTCGGATATTCCAGCAACGGCCGGCAGGCGTCGGCAAGCGCTTCCAGGCCCCCACTGAAATTCCGGATGCAGTAGTAGACGTCGTAGGCGTCTTTCTGCTTCAGGCGGCCTTTCAGCGCATGGCCCTTCATGGCCAGCAACGCCGGAATGGAGCACACTGCGATCTCGACACGGTTGGCGCCGCCGTCGGGCATCGTTCCTTCGATTGCGATGAATTCGGGAAAGTGCAACGCCAGATCGGCGCCGTCGGCCTTGATGACGGCGAAATCCGCGACGAGCGGCGGTCGGTTCCGGGCGATCCTGATTTCACGCGGCATCAGGAAGTCGACCACGATGTCGGTCGGCGGCCCACCGTCCGAGGCCGGAACGGTCCGCACGAGCTGAAAGCGACGCAACGCCGTCCGCTGCTCGTAGCCGTGCCGCATCAACGTCTCGACGAGGACGGCGTATTCGCCGTCGCCGAGCGCTTCGGCATCGAGGCTCAGATCGACGTCCAGGGAGCCGACATGCGGCATCTCTTCGTTGTCGAGCAGCAGCCAGGGAACGGTGCCGCCGACCACCGCGAACTTGCCGCGGAAGCTGCCGAGGACCTGACCGATCTCGAGGAGAACGCTCTTGACCGCGGCTGTCGTACGATCGTCGTAGTCTGATGCCAGCTGTGGCTCCGGACGGGGAACTATCGCCATGACAACAGCTCCCGCCGCAGGTGTTCCGCCGCTTCCTGGCCGCGTTCGCCGGCGATCCAGAGATCGAGATATGTTTGCACGGCATCCGTGCAGGCCACCCCCGGTGCGGGATAAACGGCATCGGCAAGTGACCCCGCGTCTTTCGGAACAGTGACGACGACGTTCTCGCCCCGCGTCGAAGGCGCGAGCTTGAGCTGTGCCTTCAGCCGTTCCAACCCTGCTCGATCGGCATGGAAATACTGCATTCCGGTCCGGACAAACGGTGCCAACCATTGCGCCGCCGAGAAGGACGAAAACAGCGCCTTGCCCTCTCCCGACGGCGCGCCGAGCACCTCGCGCGCCGCCCTCTCGAAGGCCGCGCCATGGAGGACGGTGTAGAACGCATGATGTTCTCCCGCGGGCTCGCGATAATCGTCCCTCCAGGCGTCGAGCAATCGGTCAGGCGCCGACAGGTGAAGGCCGCTTGCCGAAAGCTGCGCCCATTCGCGATCGAGCAGTCCTTTCCGTACATTGCTGACATGACCGAGGCTGACATCCGCCGCACGCGCCAGATCGATGACTCGCCAGGCGCGTCGGGGGTCGCGGAGCAGGACGCGGAGCACTTGTGCGGACCTCGGTCGGAAGAGCGACCTCAGCGCGCGTCGATCGGCGGCCGGCCGCGAGTCGGACCGGCGCTCGATGAAAATATCGTCCAGCGCGAGTCGCGCGTTGCCCACCTCATCGAGATACGCAACGCCGTTGTAGCGGCAGAGGGCCTGCGCCAGGGGCGACAGGTACGGCGCGATCAGCATCGGGACGGCGGCGGTTCCGAAGGTCGCGACGCTGTCGCGCAATCGAAGCAGCGCCTCCCGAACGATCCGAGGCTGGCCGCTGTTCTTGACCTCGCATACGAGGGTGCGGGACCGATCGAATGCATCGAAGCGTACGACGAGGTCTACCTCCCCGCCACCTGCCGTCGAACCGCGCTCCACCTCGATCACCCTGGCCGACGGAATGTTTCCCAGCAGGTTGCACACGGCCGCAGCGGCAGCCTCTCCTCCCAAGCCTTTCACCTTTTCCCGGATTTTCAGCATCTGATGAAATTAGCAAATTCACTGAAAGGAGGCCAGTGATTCCACTGAAACTATAATTTTCATCAAGTGCTGAAGACCGACCCTTCACTGAAAGTCGCTATAAACCTCCAATCGCCGGCCACATCGTGACGATGTATCGTGCGCCTGATCGGGGAGAGCCGTGGAGCATCGGGGGATGAGCGAAGTCGCAGCAGCCGAGCCGGCGGCGATTGCCGGGTTGCCGCCCGGGCCGCGGCTTCGCCCCGTGCAGCTATTCCGCTACATCCGCGATCCCTATGCGATGCTGCGCCGCTATGCGCGCGACTACGGCAACCTGTTCACCGTCCAGACCGCGCGGGTCTGCGTGATGACCGGCCGGCCCGACCTGGTGCGGCGCATCATCTCCGCCCCGATCGACCAGTACGGCAGCCGCTACGAGCCGGGTGCCGCACGGGTGTTCGGCAAGCGCGCCTTCACCCTGGTGTCGGGGCGGCCGCTGCGCCGCGAGCGGCGGCTGATCGTGCCGCACTTCCAGGGCGAGGCGCTGAACGGGCTGGGCGGCATGATCCGCGAAGCGACGCTGGACGCCTTCGCCAACCTGCAGCCGGGTGAGACGTTCGTCGTGCGCGGCCGTGCGCTCGACGTGGCGCTCGACGTCATCCTGCGCACGGTGCTCGGCGCCGACACGCCCGAGCGCCGGGCCGCTTTCCGCGACGCCGTGCAGGCGCTCACCCGGGGCTACGGCAATCCGTCGTTCCTGCTGCTCGCCGCGCTGCAGATCAAGGGCGACTGGCCGCCGCCCTTCCGCCGCTTCAACGCCATTCGCCGGCGGCTGGAGGACCTGCTGCAGGAGGCGATGGACCGCGCCCGCGCCGAGGGCCTGAGCAAGGCTGCCATCCTCAACCGCGTCGTGGCGGCGCGCTACGAGGACGGCACGCCGATGCCCGACGAGGCGATCCGCGACAACATGATCACCACGCTGATCGCCGGCCACGAGACCTCGGTCGTCTCGCTGTCGTGGGCGATGTACTGGCTGCATCGCGAGCGGCGCTGCCTCGAGCTGCTGCTCGACGAGCTGCGCCCGCTCGGTCCCGACGCCGACCTGTCGGCCTGGATGCGCCTGCCCTATCTCGACGCGGTGGTGAAGGAGGTGCTGCGCCTCTGGCCGGTGGTGACCGACATCAACCGCGTGCTGGCCAAGCCGATGCAGCTCGGCCGCTACGAGCTGCCCGCCGGCACCACCATCGCCGCCTCCTCCGCCATCCTGCATTACGACGAGGAGCTTTATCCCGAGCCCGACGCCTTCCGGCCGGAACGCTTCATCGGCCGCCGCTTCGGGCCGCACGAATACATCGCCTTCGGCGGCGGCGAGCGCATGTGCCCGGGATCCCACCTCGCCGTCTTCGAGCTCAAGATCGTGCTCGCCACCCTGCTCACGCGCTACCGCTACAGCCTGCTCGACGAGGGCACGATGGCGGTGCGCCGGGTCGGCGGGGCGATGATGCCGGCGACCGGCGTGCGCCTGCGCCTCGACGGCCCGGCATGAAACGGCCCCGTCGAGCTCTTGCCGGAGCGCGGGCAAGACGAGGCGCGAGCGCATGACCCAGGCTCTGCCCGCCACCCTCCCCGCCGAGTTCGCCGACGAGATGCTGACGCTCGCGCGCGAGTTCGGCGCGCCCGGCATCGCTCACCTGTTCCTGCCGGTCGCGACGCGGCTCGAGCCGCAGCGCCTCGCGCGCGCCGCGCGGCTGCTGGTCGATTCCGAGCCGGTCCTCGGCTGCCGCTTCGAGATGACGGCGACCGGCGCGCGCTGGCGCCGCCACGAGGATCCCGACCGGGTGGCGTGGCTGGAGATCGCCCAGGCGCCCGATTTCGACACCGCGGTGTCGAGCGTCATGCTGAGCGAGGAGACGCCGGGCGACCGCACCGTCGTCGTGCGGCTGTTCTCGCTGCCGCAGCACGACCTCGTGGCGATCACGCTCGACCATGCGGCAGGCGACGGTGCGGCCCTGCTGGAATGCGCCTACCAGCTCGCCGAGCTCTACTCGATCCTGCGCGACCGGCCGGACCATCGGCCGGTCCCCAACCTCACGCCGCGCGACGGGTTCGAATGGATGCAGGGCTTCAGCCGGCGCGACAAGGCCCGCACGCTGCTGCGCGATCTGGGAGCCATCGGGGGCGCCATCGGGCGGGCGGGACGCCGTCCGAGCGGCATCGCCCACGGCCATACGCTGGAGAGCTGGAAGGCCGTGCCGCGGCGCGCGCCGACCCATATCGACCGCCAGGTGTCCGCGACCGAGTTCGAGGCGATGGGCCGCTTCGCGCGGGCCAACGGCAGCAGCGTCTTCACGCTGCTGGTGGCGGCGATGGCCCGTGCCTTCGTCGATTTCGCCGGCGTCGATCCGGGCCGCCCGTTCCAGATGCAGACCGTGACGGACCTGCGCCGGTTCACGCGCGCGCACGAGCGGCCGCCGCTGCGCAACATGGTGGCCTCGGCCTCGCTGCTGTTCGATCCCGCGCGCCATGCCCCTTTCACCGCCACGCTGGAGAATGCGCGGCGCGAGCTCGACCGGATGCGGTGGGGCATGCGCGGCGCGATGAACCCGATCGCCGCATCCCTGGTGCAGCGCCTGTCGCCGGCGACCAAGCGGCAGGCGACGGAAAAGGCGCTGCGCGGGAAGTTCCGCCGGCCCGTTCCGCTGACCTTCAGCCACAGCGGCCGCGTCGACGAGCGCCGGCTGCTTTTCGACGGCGTCGCGCCCGACCGCGTGCTGCTGATCGGCGGCTGGATGCCGATGCCGGTGCTGCTGATCGTCGGGCTGGAATATCGCGGCGCGCTGTCGCTGTCGGTCGGCTTCCAGGACCATGACATCCCGACCGCCCGCGTGCGCGCCTTCCTCGACGGAATCGTCGCCCAGGTCCCGCTCGGGAAGTGAGCCGAAAGAGAGCGCGCTTTGTTGCCGGCCCACAGGGCGTTGTCTATAGTGGCCATGAACGAATCGCCTCCTGAGCCATCCCGCTCCAGCAGGCACGCAGCCCGAGGTAAGGCTATGGCACTGAAGATGGATAGCGATGTGAAGCGCGTCACCGTCCTGAAGGGCGGCGAGGGCGGCGGCGGCCGCGCCGTCTATCGCCGGCGCGACGACGACGATGGCGAGCGCCACCCG
The DNA here is from genome assembly GCA_945957125.1 of uncultured Rhodospirillales bacterium. Classification (GTDB taxonomy): domain Bacteria; phylum Pseudomonadota; class Alphaproteobacteria; order Reyranellales; family Reyranellaceae; genus Reyranella. Next base: position 15,873 of record CAMFJT010000128.1, read on the forward strand.
ATCAAGCGGGTCACGGTCATCAAGCGCGACGCGCACGGCCAGATCGTCTCGCGCGATGCCTACGAGGGCAAGCGCAAGTCCAAGAAGCAGTCCAAGGGACTGCGCCCGATCGAGCGCGAGCTGCGCAAGATCCTGGAATTCAGGGCCGACGTCATCAACAACTACCTCGAACGGCACCAGCGTTCGAACGAGAAGAAGCGCGACGGCTGGCTCACCGACCTGCCGAGCAACATGGTCCGCGCCGTCCGCAAGTCGAAGCCGAAGCGGCTGTTCCGCGTCAAGAACCTGTTCAAGGCCTGAGCCGCCCCCACCGCCATGCCCCGTGCACGAGGAGACCGCGCAATGCCCCCTTCGGATACCACCCCCACGACCGGATCCGCCACGCTGGACAAGCCGGCCGAGGCGATCTCGGAAATGTGCGTCGTCGATCTCGGCGAGCACAGCAAGAAAGCGATCAAGAAGCTGCGCCGCGGCGAAGGCCGGCTGATGGACAAGGTCGAGGACGCCATCCTGAGCCTGCGCGAAGAGGGCATCCTCGGCACCAGCGCCCAGGCCGTGGTCGTCGTCGTGCGTGAGGAATCGAACATCGAATCGCTGTTCGACGGCGACGATGACGACGATGACGACGACGACGACGACGATTAGGCCAGCCTGACCGAAACGAACCAGCCGCCGTCTCCTCCGAGGCGGCGGCTTTTTGTTGGCAGGACGCCGACGCGCCCCGGAACGGAAGCCACTGCTGAGATGCGGGAACCCGATCGAGCCCTTTCTCCCGCCGCCCTGGGCGATGCCGGCTTCCGCGCCGACCATGGCGTTCGCTACGCCTACGTGGCCGGCGCGATGGGCAACGGCATCGCCTCGGAGGAATGGGTGATCCGGCTTGCCCGCGCCGGCATCCTGGGCTTCTTCGGCGCGGGCGGCCTGCCGACGGGCCGAACCGCATCGGCGATCAGGCGCATCCGGGCAGCGATCGCCCCGGGCCAGCCGTTCGGCGTCAATTTCCTGCACAATCCGGTGCTGCCCGCGGCCGAGGACGAGCTGGTCGACCTGCTGCTCGCCGAGCGCGTCCAGGAGATCGAGGCTTCCGCCTTCATCCGCGCGACGCCGGCGCTGGTGCGCTACCGCGTGAGCGGCCTGTCGCGCCGCGCCGACGGCGGGGTGGCGATCGCCCACCGGGTGATGGCCAAGGTCTCGCGGCCCGAGGTCGCGCGCCAGTTCTTCGCCCCGCCCGAGGCCGCGATCGTCGAGCGGCTGCGCCGCGCCGGCGCCGTGACCGACGAGCAGGCGCGGCTCGCCGCGCTGGCGCCGCTGGCCGACGACGTGTGCGCGGAGGCCGACAGCGGCGGCCATACCGACCGCCGCGTCGCCTACACGCTGGTCCCCCATTTCCGCCGCCTGCGCGACGAGATCGCCGCGGCGACCGGCCTGGCGCAGCGCGTGCGCATCGGATCGGCCGGCGGCATCGGCACGCCGGACGCGGCGGCCGCGGCCTTCATGCTCGGCGCCGACTTCGTGATGACCGGCTCGATCAACCAGTGCACGCCCGAGGCCGGCCTCTCGGACACGGCCAAGGACATGCTGGCGCAGGCCGACCTGCCCGACTTCGACATCGCCCCGGCCGGCGACATGTTCGAGATCGGCGCCAAGGTCCAGGTCCTCAAGCGCGGCAGCCTGTTCGCCAGCCGCGCCAACCGCCTGTACGAGCTCTACCGCACCCTGCCCGATCTCGCCGCCATCCCGGCCGAGACCCTGCGCGAGATCGAGGAGCGCTATCTCGGCCGCAGCATCGACGCGGTCTGGCAGGAGACCGCCGGCTTCTACGCCGGCCGCGCGCCCGCCGAGCTGGCCGAGGCGGAGGCCAACCCGCGCAAGAAGATGGCGATGGTGTTCCGCTGGTACTTCGTCCATTGCGGACGCCTGGCGATCGACGGCCGCGCCGACCAGCGCGCCAATTTCCAGATCCATTCCGGCCCCGCCATGGCCGCCGCCAACCGCTGGCTCAAGGGCACATCGCTGGAGGACTGGCGCCGCCGCAACGTCGACGTCCTGGCCGACCGCCTGATGGCCGAAACCGCCCGCCTGTTCGAGGAGCGGCTGGAAGCGGTGCGGCTCCGGGCGGGATGAGGAGGATTCAACCGCTGGGACCGCGCCACTCCGAGCTTGTGAATTTTTGATTCAAGAGGGTTTACTGCTGGGAGCGCGGCTCTCCAGAGCCGCTCTTTCTTCGGTCTTGCGCCATCCCTGTCTCTTATACACATCTGACGCTGCCGACGAAGAGGAGAGGGGTGTGGGGG
>CAMFJT010000129.1 GCA_945957125.1 uncultured Rhodospirillales bacterium
GATCGCTTTTTTTGCCATCGGCCGATAAATTCACAAGCTCTCCGTGGCGCTCATGTCATGATCATGAGCGTCACGGAGTGGCGCGGTCCCAGCCCATGAGGTGCTCTAGATGACCGAAATCGACTGGTCGAGGCTCAAGGCCTCCGAGATCCGCGCGCTGGCGCAGCGCAACGCCATCGTCATCGTGCCGATCGGCGCCACCGAGCAGCACGGACCTCACCTGCCCAGCATGGTCGACTGGCGCTGCGTGCACGAGGTGTCCCATCGCGCCGCGCGAGTTATGGAGAAGAGGACACCGGTGGTGGTCGCACCGACGATCCCCTACGGCATGTCCGAGCACCACATGTCGCTGAACGGCACGATCACGCTCGATTACGCCACGATGTTCGCCGTGATCCGCTGCGTGGTGACTTCCGCGATCCGCCACGGCTTCAAGCGCATCTTCGTGCTCAACGGGCATGGCGGCAACACGACGGCGCTGCAGAACATGATCGGGGAGCTGACGGTCGAGTACAAGTTGCCGCTGGCCACCGGCACCTACTGGGACATCGCCGCCAAGTCGATCGCCGCCCTGCTCGAGAAGCAGAAGGCGCTGCTGCATGCCTGCGAGGCGGAGACCTCGATGATCATGGCGATGGCGCCGGAGCTGGTGAATCCAGACGAGCTGTCGCAGATGCACGGCCCGTATATTCCGGGCCTCGCCGCGATCCCCGGCGTCAACGAGGGCGTCTATCGCTGGCGCCAGCTCTCCAGCCGCTCGCCGATCGGCGTTATCGGCGACGCTTCGACGGCGAGCGCGGAGAAAGGCGAGAAGCTGCTCGCCGCCATCTCGGCCGATGTCGCCGAGGCCTTGATCAACGATCGCCTGTGGAGTGAACCGATTTGAGCAGGACCGACTTTGCGGCGATGAGCCGGCTCTCCGCCGACATCGATCTGATGGCCGAGGGCAAGGCGACCGGCTTCGTGCGCGTGCCGCACTCGGTGCATCGGTCGGCCTATGGCTGGATCCCGATCCCTATCGTTCGGATCAAGAACGGCGACGGCCCCAGCGTGCTGATGCAGGCCGGCAATCACGGCGACGAATGGGAGGGCCAGATCGGGCTGGGCAACCTGATCCGTCGTCTGGAGCCGAAAGACATAAAGGGCCGGCTGGTCATCCTGCCGTCGGCCAACTTTCCTGCGGCGATGGCCGGTCAGCGCACCTCGCCGATCGACGACGGCAATCTCAACCGATCTTTCCCGGGCAATCCAGAGGGCACGATCACCGAGCAGATCGCGCATTTCATCGAGCACGTGCTGCTGCCTGGCTTCGACTACAGCTTCGACTTCCATTCCGGCGGCAGCTCGCTGGCTTACATCCCGAGCGCGCTGGCGCCGCGCCATGGCGACGAGGCGCGCATGGCGAAGGTGCTCGGCATGCTGAAGGCCTTCGGCGCGCCGGTGAGCTATCTCGCCGCCGCGCCTCAGGGCGGCGGCCGCACCTTCACCTCCGCTTCGTTTCGCCAGGGCGTCGTGTCGATGGGGACCGAGCTGGGCGGCGGCGGCCTGGTGACGCCCCAGTCGCTCAAGATCGCGCAGGACGGCATGCGCCGCGTGCTCGCCCATATCGGCCTGCTGCAGGGACCGGACCCCGCACCAACCCCGACGCGACTCACCGAGCTCGGCGGCGATGACTACTACGTCTACGCCTCCGACGGCGGCCTGTTCGAACCGCTGGTCGACCTCGGCGCCGAGGTGAAAAAGGATCAGCCCGCCGCGCGCATTCACTTCCACCACACGCCGTGGCGCGAGCCCGAGACGCTGTCGTTCAAGCGCGACGGCCTCGTCCTGTGCAAACGCGTCCCGGCGCGCTGCGAGCGCGGCGACTGCCTGTTTCACCTCGCCACCGACATCCCATCCTAACTCTCGCCGGACCGCGGGCAGAGGCTCGCGGTCCGGCAAGACGGGCAAGAGGAGCGCGCCGCCACGCGGCGACCATCCTCCCGGGGACGGCTCTCGCTGTGGCTGCAGGCGAGGCAGCCGTTGATCTCGAAATCGATCCAGTGGGTGGGCTGGCCGCATGCCTCGCAGGGCAAACCGCGGCGGGAGTCGATCCGGCCCCAACCCGGTGCATGGCATGCCGGACAGAGGCTGGCCAGGCGGTGCGCCAGCTTCCATCCGGCGGCGCGCAACACGCTCATACGCAGCGGATTCTTGTGCGCGCGCATGTCCGAATAGAGCACCGCTAGCCCGTCCACCGAACGGCGAGCCTCACGGTCCATCGCGTCGATCACCGCCTCGACGGTCGCCAGCCCCTTGATCGGCCGGCTCATGTCGCTGCTGCACACCACGAACACGCCGAACGCCGGAAAGCCCATCTCCTTGAGCGCTACGAGCCGCGCCGGATCGCCCGCCGCGAAACGCTGCAGACGCCAGTTCGTACGGTGCGTGGACAAGGTTTCGACATGACGGATACCGCGCGTGCGATCGACGAAGGCGAGGAACTCGACGCCGCCGGGAACGAGCGGCACCCGGTCGATCGGCCCGTAGCTGCCCTCGCTCGCCAGCGCGCAATCGAGCTCCGGCATCGCCTCGAACAGCATGTCCGCCTTGAGCAACGCGGTTTCGACCGGCGTATCCGGACGCGGTACCTCGCCCGAGAAGGTACCCAGCGTGTCGGTGTCGAGCACCGGCACGACGATCTCCGCACCGAGCACGCGCCGGAACGGAGGTGCCAGCGCCCGCTCCTTGCCATGCATGGTCGCGAGCCCGATACGCCGGCCCGCGTAGGGATGCCCGGCGACGGGCACTGCGGAGAGGCTACTCCGCGGCTTGCGGCAGCGCCTCGCGCGCGAGCTGCTGTTCTACGAGCGTCGCCCAGTAGGAGGCGCCGATCGGCAGGATCTCGTCGTTGAAGTCGTAGCCCGGATTATGAACCATGCACGAGCCGACGCCGTCGCCGTTGCCGATCCAGATGTAGCAGCCCGGCTTCTTCAGCAGCATCCAGGCGAAATCCTCGCTGCCCATGGCGGGCGTCGGGTTGCGGTTGACGTTCTCGGCACCGACCAGGGCGGAGGCGGCGTGGGCTGCAAACTCCGTCTCCTTCGGGCTGTTGACCGTTGCGGGGTAGCGCCGCTCGTAGCGCCACTTGCTGACCTCCGCGCCGAAGCCCGCCGCGACGTTGCGCGCGATCTTCTCGATCTTCGCCTCGATCATGTCCTGCACCGGCTTCTTGAAGGTACGGACGGTGCCGCGCAGGGTGCATTCCTGCGGGATCACGTTCCAGGTGTCGCCGGAATGGATCTGCGTCGTCGACACGACGGCGGTATCCATCGGATCGACGTTGCGCGCCACGATGGACTGCAGCGCCGTCACGATGTGCGCGCCGACCACCACCGGATCGATGCCGTGATGCGGCATGGCGCCGTGCGCACCGACGCCCTTCACCACGACCTCGAAGATGTCGTAGGCCGCCATCATCGGCCCCGGGCGGACGGCGAAGCGGCCGATCGGGATACCGGGGATGTTGTGCATGCCGTAGACGCCCTCGACCGGGAACTTCTCGAACAGCCCCTCCTCGACCATCACCCGGCCGCCGCCCTCGTTCTCCTCGGCCGGCTGGAAGATGAAATAGACCGTGCCGTCGAAATTCTTCGTCTCGGCGAGATACTTGGCGGCGCCCAGCAACATCACCGTGTGGCCGTCATGGCCGCAGGCATGCATCTTTCCAGGGATCGTCGACTTGTGGTCGAACGAGTTGGTCTCGTGCACGTCGAGCGCATCCATGTCGGCCCGCAGCCCGATCGCGCGGCCCGACTTGCCCGAGCGCAGCACGCCGACCACGCCGGTCTTTGCCAGCCCGCGATGGACCTCGATGCCGAAGGATTCGAGCTTGGCGGCCACCACGTCGGCCGTGCGGACCTCCTCGAAGGCGGTCTCGGGATGGCTGTGGATGTCGTGCCGCCAGGCGGTCATGTCCTTGTGATACGAGGCGATGCGGTTGATGACCGGCATGCGGGGTACTCCGAAAACGAGAAATGGGCCTGGGACCGATGGTACGGCAGCGCCCGCGACGGTCAAGCGGGCACCCGCCGCGGCCAGCGGCTCTAGGCCGCCTTCGCCTTGAGCGCCTGCGCCACCTTGGAGGCGGGCTCGCGGCCGAGCGCAACGCAGATGTCGCGGCCGGCGGCGGCGATGGCGTCGAGGTCGACGCCGTGGCGGATGCCGAGGCCGTTCATCAGGTAGATCACGTCCTCGGTGCCGACATTGCCCGACGCGCCCTTGGCGTAGGGACAGCCGCCAAGCCCCGCGACGGCGGTGTCGAACACCGCGATGCCGCGCTCCATCACCGCCATGATGTTGGCCAGCGACTGGCCGTAGGTGTCGTGGAAATGCGCCGCGAGCTTTTCCCGCGGCACCTTCTGCGCGACCGCGTCGATCATGGCGACGCATTCGCCGGGCGTACCGACGCCGATCGTGTCGCCGAGCGAGACCTCGTAGCAACCCATGCGGAACAGCCGGTCGGAGACTTCGGCGACCTTGGCCGGCGCGACCTTGCCGTCGTACGGACAAGCGATCACGGTCGAGACGTAGCCGCGCACCTTCATGCCGTGCTTCTGCGCCGCCTCCATCACCGGCGCGAAGCGCTCGAAGCTCTCGTCGATCGAACAGTTGGTGTTCTTGCGGCAGAAGGCTTCCGACGCTGCGGTGAAGATGGCGATCTCGGTGCACTTCGCCTCGACCGCGCCGTTCATGCCCTGCTTGTTGGGCACCAGCACGGGATAGCTGACTCCCGGCTTGCGCGCGATCTGCGCCATCACCGCGTCGGTGTTGGCCATCTGCGGCACCCATTTTGGCGACACGAAGCTGCCCGCCTCCACCGCGCTGTGGCCGGCCGCCGACAGTGCGTCGATCAGCTTCACCTTGGCCTCGACCGTTACCGGCTTGGCCTCGTTCTGCAGCCCGTCGCGTGGGCCGACCTCGACCAGCCGGACCGTCCTGGGATAATTCATGCTGTGCCTCCGGCGCGCATCCTACGCCAAAACGAGGGTCGCCCCGAGCACCAGCAGGCCGGCGAAGAACACCCTGCGGAATGTCGCCGCGGCGATCCGTCGACGGAGCCATGTTCCCGCCTGCATGCCGGCCAGCGCCGGGACGAGCGCAAGCAGCGAGATCCAGACGGACTGTGCGTGCCAGGCATCGACCCGCAGCAGCCCGATCGCCAGCGCCACGGTCGAGACCGTGAAGGAGAGGCCCAGCGCCTGGACGAGCTCGTCCCTCTCCAGCCCGATCGCCTGCAGGTAGGGCACCGCCGGAATCACGAACACGCCGGTCGCGCCGGTCACCAGCCCCGTGGCCGCGCCGACCAGCGGCCCCAGCCACGGCTCGTGCCGCGCCGCAACCGACAACCGGACGCCCGCGAGGCCCACGGCCGCGTAGACAAGGAGCGCGACGCCGAGCCCGATCTTCGCCAGCCCCGCGACATTGCCCGCGAGCACGCCCGCGCCGGCGACCGTGCCGAGCAGCACCGCCGCCATCATCGGCCAGAGCCGCCTTGCCAGCGCGGCGAAGCGCGGGCCGGACAGGAGCTGCCAGACATTGGTCACCAGCGACGGCACGACCAGGATCGCCGCCGCTTCCGCCGGCGGCAGGGCAAGCGCCAGCAGCCCCATCGCGACGGTCGGCAGCCCCATGCCGATGACGCCCTTCACGAGGCCGGCCAGCAGGAACGTCGCGCCGATCAGGATCCACAGCATGGCCAACGGTGACGGGCCGAAAGACCCGCGACAATGCGGAAGTGACCGCACCAGCCTTCGATTGATCCGAAGGCTCATTCTGTCATCCTGAGCGTCGCGAGGGATCTCGCCGAACGATCGGGCGCGGACTGCAGAGCAGGCGTGAGCCCCTTCGCGACGCTCAGGACGACGGGAAGGCTTGTCCATGCGCTTCGACCTGACTGACCTGCGGCTTGTCCTGAACGTCGCCGACGCGGCCAGCATCACGCACGGCGCGGCGCGGAGCGGGCTGGCGCTTGCCTCGGCGAGCGAGCGCATCCGCGACATGGAGCGGGAGCTTCGCGCACCGCTGTTCGAGCGGCAGCGACGCGGCGTGGCACCCACGGCGGCAGGGCTCGCGCTGGTCCATCACGCCCGGCTGGTGATCCGCCAGCTCGACGCGATGCGCGGGGAGCTGGGCGCCTTTGCGAAGGGGCTGCGCGGGCGGGTTCGCGTGCTGTCGAACACCGCGGCGACGTTCGAGTTCCTGCCGCCACTGCTCGGGCCCTTCCTCGCCGCCCACCCGCAAGTCGATGTCGAGATCGAGGAACGGCCCAGCCCAGAGATCGTGCGCGGCGTGGCGCGTGGCCGGGCCGAGATCGGCATTGTCGCCGACGCCGTCGACACGGCGGACGAGCTGGACACCTTCCCTTTCGTCGAGGACCGCCTGGTCCTGGTGACGCCTCGAAAGCATCCGCTCGCCGGCAAGCGGCAGATCGCCTTCACGGACGCGCTGGCGCACGATTTCGTCGGCCTGTCCTCCGGCAGCGCCCTGCAACAGCATCTCGACGACAATGCCGCCCGCGCCGGGATGACGCTGCGGGTCCGGGTGCGCCTACCGGGGTTCGATGCACTCTGCCGGGTGGTGGAGAGCGGCATCGGCGTCGCCGTCGTGTCGCGCACGGCGGCGGAGCGCTGCCGCAAGTCCATGGCGATCCGCGCCGTGCCGCTCGCCGATCCCTGGGCGCATCGCCGGCTGCGCCTCTGCGTCAAGGCGGAACGCGACCTTCCTTCTTCCGCCCGCGCCCTGCTCGAGCATCTCAGGCGATCGTCCGGCTGATCTCTATGTCGGCCGCGCGCTCGGCTGCGGCGGCCAGGACGGCACGCCGCCATTCGGATCGGCCAGGCCGTCCTGCAACCACTTGAGGAACCGGTTGGCAAGCTCCAGGAAGATCGGGTCGTGGGTCGCCGGATCGCGTGTGGCGATCCGGTGATATTGCGTCCAGGTGATGCTGGCGAGGTTCCTGATCAGTGTCACCATTGCCGGCGCGTTGGACGCGGCGACCTTCACACGTAGCGGCGCCGTCGACGCCGTCGTGTGGACGAACGCGGGAATGGAGCGATCGACGAAATAGTGGAAGCGCTGGCGAGAGTTCATCGCGGCAGCGGTCAGTGCGGCCGGAGTCGCCTCATCCTTGTAGTAAGACGCAAGGGTCGTGGACAGGGGCTGCAGCATCAGATCGGGGGATGTCGCCAGGACCGCACCGTCGAGATCGCCGAGCAGGTCGTCGAGCGGGCAGCGATCCGCGAATTGCTGCTCGAACAGCGCACGCTGCGCGCCCGTCAAGGTCGTCGCCTGCGTGCGGTCGCTCCGCTGGTCCATCCACTCGCTCCAGACGGAGCCGAGATCGCCCAGCCAGCCGAGAGAGGCGCGCATCAGGTCGGCATCGGCAACCGCGTAGTTCGGAAGGAAGACCGAACCCACGGTGGCGGCACCGCCATAGACCGAACGTCCGTTCACGGCGAAGTCGAGAACGCAAAGCGTGTGCGTGATATCGACCGTATGGCCCGCCCCCGTGACGATGGCGCTCGTCGAATACAGGCCGTCGAGCACCGCCTGCACCACCTCGGCCGTCGTGGCCGGCGGATCGTCGTCGGAATTGTCGCTCGTGCCGCCGATGAGATCGTCCATCGACTGGCTGGTCTGGGACTGCGGCTTGACGCTGAAATTGCTGTAATGCATGCGCCGGACGCGGCGGATGATGTCGCGCGGTTTTCTTCCTGGCAGCGCCTGCTCGAGCGCGACGATCCAATCGATGTACTGCTGCACGGGAACGTGGGCCGTCGCGCGCGCGCCGATCGGCGACGGACCGTTCTTCCACGCGGCCTGCCCTTCGCCGGGGGTCTGCGCGACGATGGCTTCGATCAACGGCAAGAGGAAGCTGATCATCGATCGATCTCCCGCGAGGCGACAGTGCCCAAGGAGCGCTCGACGACGGCCGCTTGAAGCTGCTGCAGGGGTTGCCGCGCGGCGCGAAGCCCTTCGGTGGCGCGCGCCCGTTGCGCCGCGACCTCCTCGAGCCGTCGCGACCTTGGCAGCGACATCCACGGTCCGAGCGACCCGGCGCCGTGGAAGGATGCGCGGGTCGACGCCGCGGCAGGCTGGACGGCCAGACCAGCCCGGCTGATGGCGCTCGCGAGCCGATCCAGGATCGCCGGCGGCAAGGCATCGAGCCTGAATACCGGATCGATCGGCGCAGGGACCTTCTTGCCGCTCCGGACCGTCGGTGGCGGCTTGGGTCGCTTCTGCGGCGGCAGCGCCACGAACGTGACCTGGCGCGCGACGCGATACCGGCCCCGCCCGTCGACCACGGCCACGACCAGGGTGTTGACGCCCTCCACCATCCGGTCGGGAGCAAGGCGGCACTGCAGGCCGATCCCGGCCGCTGCCCTCGCCTCGGCGGCTCGCCGATCGCTCTCGCGCACCGCACGGCCCAGTCTCGGCCCAGCCGGCCCCCCGATCCCCGGGCGCGAGCTGTTCCGCACGACGCCGCGGATTTCCAGGAGCGGGTGCGCGGTCCGGACTGTCGAGGCGATGCGTTTCATCGGCACACCGGCAATGTCCCTGGCGCCGGAAGGTGCGGAGGTGCCGCCCAGGCTGCGCACGGCAAAGGAGCCGTTGGCCAAAGGCTTGCGGTTCAACCAGACGTGCACGCGTTGAGCCTCGTCGGGCTTCAGGCCGAGATAGGAGTGCGGCACGCCCGGCAGATGGATATCGAGCAGGACCGAACCCTCGACGATCGACGACGCACCGGGCGAGACGATGACCGCATCGAGGGCGGCCGGGCGTGTCTCGTCCAGAGCCTCGTCGGCGGATTCCTTCGCGGCTTGGACGACGGCATGCTCGTCCTGCGCGGCGCCAAGCGCGCGCTCGGCGGCGATGGCGGCAGCGAGCTTCGATGCGACTTCCACCGTCGCGTCGATGACGGCATCGAAAGAGCGGGCCGCTTCGCGGACCGCATCGATCACCTCGCCCAGGGGGATACGAACCGTGCCGAGATCGAGATCGACGTCGAACGACAGCGAGACGGTGCCGAAGATCGTCTGCTGGACCGCGCGCGCCCTGAACCTGATGCCGATCGGCAGGCGCGGGCCGGTGCCGCCGAAGATGCCCGTGACCGCCTCCTCGATGCGATCGAGGAAGAGTTCGAGCACCGCGGCGGTCAGGTCGTCGCCGGGTTCGATGTCGCGCAGATCATGCAGGAAATCCGCCGCTTCGAGCGCCGGGCCGCGCAGGGCGTCGAGCACGGGATCGAGCAGCGCATCGGGCAGCAGCGCATCGATCGCCGCGCCCAGCGCATCGTCGACCTGTCCCTTCGCCCAGCCGGGCACGAGACCGTAACCAGGCAAAGCCGCGAGAACGGACGATGCCCTTCGCACCACCGCCTCCCGCAACCCGCGGCGCAGCCGCGTGCGAGCCGCGCCGGTGCCGGCGAACGCCGACACCATGTCGGACGCGCTGTCCAACGCCTCGTCGAAGCGCTGCTCCATCGCCGACGCCAGCCGGGCGATATCGGCCAGCAGCTCCTGCGTCCGCCGGGCGAGATCGCGCGCCAGGGCTTCGAGATCCTCTATCCACCGCTCCACTTCCGCCGCGATCGCGTCGATGACCTCGGCGATCTCCTCCAGCGCCTTCGCGCCGGCATGCTCCAGCCAGGCCTTGATCAGTCCGACCAGCCGATCGGCGAACAGCGCGCCGAACTCCAGCGCCAGCGCACCGCCTGCCTGAATGTTGAGAGCGCCGAGATCGGTGAGGAGCTGCTCGCTCAGCCGGGCACCGGGCTTGGCGCTGCGGAAGTCCATGACCCGATACAGCAGGTCGCGGATCCGCGCGCGCCGGTCGTCCTCGAGCGGGCGGGCGGCGTCGGCGAGGACGAGGAAGGTCTCCGACAGGAGCTCCACGAGGTCGTCGCGGCGCAGGGTCGGCGGATGCGGCAGGCCGATCAGCACGTCGGCGATACCGCCGCGGTCACCGATATGGCCGGCAAGGTCGCGATACGCTCCCGACATACCGGCCATCAGCCGGGCCAGGACTGCATCGGCGGTGACGACGAGGCTGCGCCCGAAGAGCTGCATCAGGGTCGCAGAGCAAGCCTCGCGCAGCGCCGTCTGCGCCGCCATCGAACCGTTTGCCCAACCGAGCAGGGCGCCGAACACTTCATCCGTCACGAAGCCGAGGGAATCGAGCACGACCTCGTCGAGATAGGTGCGCAGTTCCCGCGGCGCATCGTCGAGCGCAGCATCGAGCAGCGGCACCAGCTCTCCCTGGATGCGTGCCTCGATATACGCGCGCAGTCCCCGCACGATGACCGCGAGCGAGGCCTGCGCGTCGACCCCGCCGCCTTGGGCGGGAACGAACGCGCCGATATTGGAGAGGATGGTCGACAGGCCGGCGCCGACGGCGCCGGATGCCTCGCCAGTGACGATCACGGAGATCGCTTCGAGCTCGGGAAAGGACGCGGTCAGGGTCCGCAGCACGCGGCCCTCGACCAGATAAGTGACGAGCGCCTCCTGCGTGATCGCGGTGCTCGCGGGCTTGCCGATCGTCGCGTTGATGTGTCGTCGCAGGATGTCTGCCGGCGCCACCACCGAGCCGGCGAAGGCCTGCGCGGCGACGGCCGGCTGTACGCCGATGACGGAAGCGCGGGCACCGGCGCTCGACACGCGCTCGACGGCAATGAAGAGGAGTTGCGAGGCGGCATAGAGGGCGGCGAGGGCGCCGGCGCCCGGATCGGTCGGGTTGCGCAGGCCGCCGAGCGCGACGAGCAGCCGGGTAGCAAGATCGAGGACGCGGGCCCAGTAGGCCCGGTTCGCCGCGCTCGCGTCGAACGGCTCATCGGGGATGGCCCGCAGATGGGCGGCAAACGCCGTGCGATCCGCCGCCGTCGCGTTCCAGGCCTGCGGGGCGATCGTCATGCGCCCGATCGCCTGCCGCACCTCGTCCGCCGCCCAACGCACGGCCCGTTCGAGGATCGCGCGCTGCCCCTCCTCCAGCGCCACCTGGACGGCGCGCAACGACAGCGCTGGCCCGGCACCAGCCGAGAACGCGCCGCCGCTCGCGGCGAGTTCGAGCCCGATCTCGAACGTCGTGCGCAGCGCGATCCGGGCCGGCGTGCGCAGCTCCTCGAGAAGCCTCGTGAGGCGGCGGTCGGCGGACAGCGCCTGCAGATCGTCGAGCGTACTGCCGACCGCGACATCAACGGATCGACGCACGAGATTGCGCGGATCGGCAAAGCCGAAATCGACATAGCCCTTGACGCCGCCACCGGCGCCCAGCCCCGCCCCCTTCTCGACCGCCACGGTGAACCCAGGGCGCACCGTGCCAGCCGGAATGAGCCGGCCTGTCGCCGACACGTTGACGTAGGCCATTGCCGCGAAGGCCGCCTTTGCCAGCACGCCGCCACCGACCGTTGCCTCCTCGAGCAGAACCCGAACCAACCGCGCCGGCGCGCCGCGCAGATGGGGGTCGCTATCGACGACGGCGAGAAAGTCGCGGACGGACAGGCCGATGCCGAGCTGGACTCCCGCCGCGGCCTGGGCTTGCGCCTGCAGGCGCAGGGCCGCGCCGGCCTCCGAGAACAGGTCGATGGGCGTCTGGAGCTGCGCCCTCACGCCGGCCGATGCGGTGGCAAAGGCCTGAGCATCGACAGCGAGGAACTTTCGGATCGAGGCGTCGAGCTTGACCAGAGCCTCGGCGCCGATCTGCAGGTCGAATCCCCGCCGCAAGGCAGCGCCCGCCTGGATATCGAGCGAGCCTTGCGCAGCCACCCTGGCCCAATCTCCGGCCGTGTAGTCGGCCGAGGCGGACAGGATGTTGAGATTGGCGTCGATCGCCGGCATGCCATTCCCCCGCTACGAGCCCGACGCCGGTAAAGATCGGCATCTGCACACAGACTGCACAAGCGCGAGTGATTAGGCTAGTGTCTGTTTGAGCTTCCCGGCCCGAGCCAGAACGATGGTGATTGCCGCGAGCGCGAGCACGGTGAGGCCGATCAGCAGCGTCGCCACGGCGGTGATGATCGGGTTCACCTCCAGCACCAGCTCGTTGAACATCTTCTTCGGCACGGTCTCGTACTTGCCGGCGATGAACGACGTGACGATCACCTCGTCGAAGCTGCCGATGAAGGCGAAGATCCAGGCCGCGAACACGCTGGGCGCCAGGTTGGGCAACATCACCTTCCACACCGTGGTGCGCCAAGAGGCGCCGAGGCTCCAGGCGACCTGCTCGATGCGCGGGTCGAACTCGCGGATCGCCACGCCCATCACCATCATGACCAGCGGCACGTTGAGGATGGTGTGTGCCACGACCAGCCCGAGCAGCGAGCCGAGCAGGCCGATCTTCGCCAGACCGAGATAGAGCGCGATGGCGACGATGATGGTCGGCACGATCAGCGGCGCCATGAAGTTGCCCTCGGCCCAGTCGCGGCCGGCGAAGCTGCCGCGCCGCAGCCCGTAGGCAGCGAGCCCGCCCAGCACCAGCGCGAGCAGCGAGGACACCACCGCCACGCCGGCCGATGTCGCCATCGCCTCCATCCAGCGCGGATCGCCGAAGAACGCCTCGTACCAGCGCAGCGAGAAGCCCGGCGGCGGGAAGGTCAACGCCTTGGCCGAGGAGAACGACATCGGGATCACGATCAGGATCGGCACGGTGAGGAACACCAGGCCGAAGATCCCGATCACCGCGAGCAGGCGCCTGGTCCAGGGGGAGGAGGTCATGTTTCCACTCCCTCATGTTCCTCTCTCCCGCCAGGGGGAGAGGCTAGGTGAGGGGGAATCGACGGCCGATCGACCACGCTTAGCCCCCTCGCCCAACCTCTCCCCCTGGCGGGGGACAGGAGTCCGAAAGACACGCGAATCGGGAGCATCACGCGCTCGCCTTCCGGTCGAGCCGCCGGTAGGCGGCGAAGATCAGCAGCGTCACGAGCAGCAGGATGGTGGAGATCGCCGAGGCCTGCTCCCAGCGCGGGATCTGGTTGATCAGCGTGTCGAGCAGGTTGGAGATCATCGGCACCCGCCCGCCGCCCAGGATCGCGGGCGTGACGTAGAAGCCGAGGCAGAGGATGAAGACCAGCAGCGCGCCCGCCGCCAGCGCCGGCAGGGTGAGCGGGAAATAGACCTTCCAGAAGATCGTGCGGGGCGGCGCGCCGAGCGAGGCGGCCGCCTGCAGCAGCCGGTCGTCGATCCGGATCATGGCCGCGAACAGCGGCAGCACCAGGAACGGCAGCAGCACGTTCGCCATGCCGATGGTGACGCCGAGCTCGTTGTAGAGGAACTGGACCGGTGCATCCGTGAGGCCGAGCCATTGCAGCGAGCGGTTGACCAGCCCGCCATTGCCCAGCACCACGATCCAGGCGTAGGTCCGCACCAGGATCGACACCCAGAACGGCAGCACGACCAGCGCGATGGCGATCAGCCGCGCGCGGTTCGGCAGGCCCCTCATCCAGTGCGCCAGCGGATAGCCGATCGCGACGTTGGCGATGGTGGCGATCAGCGAGATGCGCATCGTGTTGCCCAGCACGCGCAGATAGACCGGCGCCTCGGCCAGCCCGCGATAGTGGTCGAGCGTAAAGCCCTGCCCCTTCTCCCAGAAGGCAAGGCCCAGCATGTAGAGGATCGGCAGGTTGAAGGCGACGACCATCAGCACCAGCAGGGGCGCGATGAAGGAGAAGCCGGTGGAGCGCGAGGAGAGGTTCATCGTCATGCTCCTCTCCCCCTAGCGGGGGAGAGGAATATGAGCAGGGAGAGTCATGAGACTACAGGCTGAGCTTGAACGCCTCCCACTTCTTGTTCACCGCCTCGCCGTTGGCGGCCCACCATTCAGCGTCCTCGAAATACTGCACCGCCTTGTTCTGCTTGCTGGTCGGGAACTGCCACAGCTTGTCCTTGGGCAGCAGCGCGTCGAGCTCGGGACTGGGGCCGGTGTAGGAGATCACGCCCGCGGCCTTGGCCTGGTTCTCGGGCAACGACATCTCGTGCATCAGCTTGTAAGCGGCCGCCTTGTCCTCCGGCTTGGAGTTCTTGACGATGCCGAAATAGGACAGGTCGGCCTTGCCGCCGGCGAAGTTCATGCCGAACGCCGGATCGCCGACCACGCGGCCGGACCAGCAGATCACGTACTGCACCTCGTTGTCCTTCAGGAGCTGCGGCGGCTGCGCACCCGCCTTCCACCACACCGAGACGTCCTTCTTGATCTCGTTCAGCTTCTTGAAGGCGAGATCGACGTCGAGTGGGAACAGCTTGTCGATCGGCACGCCGGCGGCCTGCGCGGCGAAGCCCAGGCAGTAATGCGGATAGTCCGGCAGGCAGCGCTTGCCCGGGAAGGCCTTGGTGTCGAAGAACTCGGCCCAGCTCTTAGGCTCCTTCTGCCCCGCCTTCCACGCCATGATGGTCGAGAAATACTGGTAGCCGAAGCCGTATTCGTTCTTGGCCTCCGGGAACATCGCCGCGGGCTTCACCGCGTCCCAGTCGATCTTCTCGATCAAGCCCAGCTTCTTGGCTTGCACCATGACGCTCGATCCGAGCTCGAACAGCGTCGTGCTGGTCTGGCCGCTCTCGACCAGCGCGCGCAGCTTGCCGAGCGAGCTGGGACTCTCGCGCACCACGTTGATGCCGGTCTTGGCCTTCAAGGGATCGATATAGCCGACCTGGATCGAATCGCCGGACGCGCCGCCCGATTCGATCATGCGGATCTCGCGCGACTGCGCGCGCGCGGCTCCGGACAGGATGCCCACCGCCGGCAGGCTCGCCGCCGCCGCCACGAATGTCCGTCTCTTCATCGCCAACCCCTTCTTGTTCAAGCTACCGGCCAGATATCGGCCGCATCCCACGAAACCGCGACGGGCTCGCCCGCCTGCCATGCCTTGCCGACGAACGGCGCCGCCGCCACGATCGGCGCGCCCTCGCCGCCCTCCAGCGCCAGATGATAGCGCACCATCTGGCCGAGATAGACCGCTTCCACGACCCGCGCCGACCGGCCGCCGTCGACGCCGACCGGTCCGAGCCTCACCCGCTCCGGCCGCACCACGCCAGTCCGGCCGCCGTCGAGGCCGACGAAGTTGGCGATGCCGAGGAATTCCGCCACGAACCGGTTCGCCGGCCTGAGATAAGCTTCGGTTGGCGCGGCGACCTGCTGCGTCTTGCCATGGTTCAGCACCATGATGCGATCGCTGAGCGACAGCGCCTCCTCCTGGTCATGCGTCACCAGCAGCGTCGTCACGCCCAGCGTGCGCTGGAGCTGCTTGAGCTCGACCTGCAGGTCCTCGCGCAGCTTGCGGTCGAGCGCGCCGAGCGGCTCGTCGAGCAGCAGGATGTCGGGCTTGAACACGATCGCGCGGGCCAGCGCCACGCGCTGCTGCTGACCGCCGGAAAGCTGCGACGGCCGGCGATCCTGCAAGCCCTCCAGCCGCACCAGCTTCAGCGCCTCGAGCGCCCGCGCGCGGGCCGGCGCACCGGTGATCTTGCGCACGCCCAACGGGAACAGCACGTTCTCCAGCACCGTCATATGCGGGAACAGCGCGTAGGACTGGAACACCAGCCCGATATTGCGCTCCTGCGCCGTCGCCTCGGTGACGTCGCGCCCGCCGATGAAGATGCGCCCGGCCGTCGGCCGGTTCAGCCCCGCGATCAGCGACAGCAGCGTGGTCTTGCCCGAGCCGCTGGGGCCGAGGATCGTGACGAACTCGCCCTGCGCCACCGCGAGGTCGACATTGTCGGCGGCCGCGACCGTGCCGTAGCGCCGGGTCACGCCTTCGAGGCGGATGTCGCTCATGCGATCGCGGCCATCGCGCGATCGGCCGCCGCCAGCGTCTCGTCGACGATCGCATCGTCATGCGCGGTCGAAAGGAACCACTTGGCCTGCTGGTTGGTGCGGATGCCCTCCTCCTGCAGCGCGCAGTGGAAGGCCAGCGCCCGGTCTCGATCGCACGCCACCGCATCGCGATAATTCGACGGTGCCGGCCCGTCGGTGAAGAAGACCTGGAAGATCGCCGGCAGCCCCTGCACCCGTGCGGGCACCTTGTGCTTGCGGCAGATCGCGTCGAGCCCCTGCATCAGCCGCGTGCCCCGCGCCTCGAGGTCGCGATAGACCGCGCCGTCGTCCGCCTCCAGCACGTCGAGGGCCGCCAGCGCCGCGGCCATGCTCTGGACGTTGCCGTTGTAGGTGCCGCCATGCATCACGCCCTTGTCGAGCAGCGTGTCCATCACGTCGCGCCGACCGCCGACCATGGCGAGCGGGAAGCCCGCCGCGACCGCCTTGGCGTAGATCGTGAGATCGGCGGTGACGCCGTAGCGGCCCTGCGCGCCGCGCAGCCCGGCGCGGAAGCCGGTGATGACCTCGTCGCAGATGAACAGCGCGCCGTTGGCGCGGCAGAGATCGCGTGCACCCTCGAGATAGCCAGGCCTGGGCTCGGTCGGCCCACCATTGACCATCACCGGCTCCATGATGACGCCGGCGATCTCGCCCTTATGGCGTTCGAACGCCTGGGCCAGCAGGTCGAGATCGTTCCAGCCGGCGACCACCGTGTCGTCGAGCACGCTGGGCGGCATGCCGGGCGAGCCCGCGACCGGCACCGGTGCGTTCGCGGGGCCAGCCTCGTTCAGCGGCGGCCGGGCGCTGATATAGGCCTGGTCGCTCCAGCCATGATAGTGGCCCTCGAACTTCAGGATCTTGGTGCGCCCGGTGAAGGCACGCGCAAGGCGGAAGGCCATCAGCACCGCCTCGGTGCCCGACGAAGCAAAACGCACCACCTCGATGCCCGGCAGCAGCCGGCAGAGCCGCTCGGCCAGTACGGTCTCGCGCGGATGCTGCGCGGCATAGACCTGCCCGAGCGACAGCGTCGCGGCGACGGCGTCAATGACGGGCTTCGGCGCATGGCCGAGAATGGCCGGGCCGTTGCCCAGCACGTAGTCGATGTGCACGTTGCCGTCGACGTCGTAGAGCCGCGCGCCCTCGCCGCGCTCGAAGAACAGCGGGACCGGCGTGGCGGCATAGCGCACATTGCTGCTGACGCCGCCCGCCAGGCTCTTCCTCGTCCGCTCGTAAAGCTCGATCGACTTGGCGTAGCTGCGCATGGTCCCTCACCCAGCAAGAACGATGCCTCGCGCCCTCCCTTCGGGCAATCGAAATTTGTGATCACAAATTCGGCGAAGCTCGGCTATGCTGCGGGCCGATGGCGCCGAAAGTCTCCGACGACACGTCCCTGCGCAGCCAGGTCTACGACTGGCTGCGCGAGGCGTTGACGGCCGGCCGATTCACGCCCGGGCAGAAGCTGTCGTTCCGCTTCATCGCAGGCACGCTGGGCGTCAGCCTGACCCCGGTGCGCGAGGCGATCCGCCGGCTGGTCGCCGAGGGCGCGTTCGAGATGCGGCCCAACCGCTCGGTGCGCGTGCCGCTGATGACCCGCGACCGGATCCTCGAGCTGCGCGACATCCGGCTGGCGCTCGAAGGGCTGGCGACGGAGAAGGCCGCCGCCATCGCCACGCGCGAGCAGGCCGCGCAGTTGCGTCGCATCGCCAACGAGCTGCTCGCCGCGCGCGGCCGCGGCGACACCGCTTCCGACCGCGCCAAGATCCGCGAGTTCCATTTCGCGCTCTACGCCATCGCGGAGCAACCTACTCTCCTGCGCGTCATCGAAGGGCTGTGGCTGCAGACCGGCCCCTACCTGAACCTGCTCTATCCCGAGTTCATCGCCTCACCGCGCGGCCCCGAGCGGCGGCTGCGGATCATCAAGGCGGTGCAGGCGCACGATGCCGCCGCCGCGCGGCACGACATGGAAGGCGATATCGGCGACGCGCTCTCCTATGTCGCCAGCCTCGCCGACGCCGACGGTCTCATCACCCCCGCCCGGCCGGCCGAGACCACGCGCCGCCGCGGCCGGCCGGTCCCCTTTGGCCTCCCCTCCCCCGTCTTCGGGGGAGGTGGCGCGGTAATCCGCGACGGAGGGGGTC
>CAMFJT010000130.1 GCA_945957125.1 uncultured Rhodospirillales bacterium
GGGTGGTGTTGCTCATCCCTTGAACGACTTGTTCCACCATTCCTGGAACGCCGCGTCGTTCTTGGCCATGTAGCCGTAGTCGAGGTCCTTGAGGCGCTTCTGCTCCTCCTCGGTGAAGCCGATGCGCTTCTGCACGTCGGGCGGCACCTTGGCGTTGGAGACGGTCGGGTTGTAGCCCATGTCGACCGCGAAGCCCTCCTGCGCCGAGGGCGCCATCATGGCGTCGAGATAGGCGTAGCCGCCAGCCTTGTTCGGCGCGTTCTTCGGCATCACGAAGCCCGAGACGTACATCGGCACGCCCTCGGCCGCCGCCACGGTCTGCACGTTGATGCCGGCGTTCTGCCATTGCACGGCGCGTGCCTTCCACATGATGCCGCAAGCGATCTCCTCGGTCTTGAGCGCCTGGGCGAATGCCTCGTTGGACGGATAGATGCGCGCGCCCGCCTTCTTGCAGGCGATCAGGCGCTCCTTGCCGGGTTCGAAGTCGCCCATGCTGCCGCCCGAGGCCAGGCTCGCGGCGAGCATGGTGTATTGATACTGGATGTCGATGATGCCGAGCTTGTTGCCCTGCTTGGGATCGAGCGTGTCGGCGAAGCCTTTCGGCGCCTCCATCATCTTCGGATTGTAGAGCACGACCTTGCCCGAATAGATGTGGCCGATGCCGTAGGGGTATTTCATCGCCGGGATCAGGTTCGCCGCGTTCGGCATCTTCGAGTAGTCGAGCTGCTCGAGCGTGCCCTGGTCGTTCATCTCGTACATGTTGGCCGCCGACACGCCCTGCAGGTCCGACGTGCCGCGGCGCAGCGACTTCTCGGCCAGCACCTTGGCGCGGCGCGGCGGGTCGTTGGCCTCGTCCTTCACCACGTCCCAGCCCTTCGGGACGAGCAGGGGCGTCTCGATATGCTTGGCGAGCAGCCGCGAATAGTCGCCGCCCCAGGTCCCGACGACGATGCGCTTGTTGTCCTGCGCGGCGGCCGGGAAGGCCGCCAGCGCGGCCGCGCCGCCGAGCGCGGTACGGCGGTTGATCATGAATGCCACTGGTGGAGCCTCCTTCATTCGTTGAACATCTATTCGTTGAACACCTGGCCTGCCGATGCGGCCCAGCCGACATGCACCGGCTGACCGACCTCCGGCGACAGGCCGCCCTCGCGATTGGCGATCTGCACCACCAGCCGGTCTTCCGGCGACAGGCGGACATGGATGTCGATCAGCGAGCCGAGATACGACACGAAGTCCACCGTGCCCGGCAGGCGGTTGTCGAGTCCGTCGAGCGGCGCGGCGGCGATCTCGACCCGCTCCGGCCGCAGCGCCAGCACGGCGCGGCCGGGCGTACCGCCGGCGCAGGCGAACGCGAGCCCGCCGTCGGTGCGGAATCGGCCGGGCGCCTGGACGGTGCCGGCAAGGAAGGTGCTGCGGCCGACGAAGCCCGCCACGAAGCGGCTCGCCGGTCGTTCGTACAGGTCGCGCTGGCTGCCGACCTGGCAGACCGTGCCCTCGTTCATCACCACCAGCCGGTCGGCCATGGTGAGCGCCTCCTCCTGGTCGTGCGTCACCATCACGGTGGTAAGGCCGAGCTTGCGCTGCAGCTCGCGGATCTCGACCCGCACCTCCTGGCGCAGCTTGGCGTCGAGGTTGGAAAGCGGCTCGTCGAGCAGCAGCACGTCGGGCCGGATGGCGAGCGCGCGGGCGAGCGCCACACGCTGCTGCTGGCCGCCCGAGAGCTGCCGCGGCAGGCGGCCGCCGTATCCCGCGAGCCGCACCAGCGCCAGCGCTTCCTCGACCCGCTGGCCGATATCGGCCTTCGGCAGCTTGCGCATCTCCAGCCCGAAGGCGACGTTCTGCGCCACGGTCATGTGCGGGAAGAGCGCGTAGCTCTGGAATACCATGCCGGCGTTGCGCTTCCACGGCGGCAGCAGCGTGACGTCGCTGCCGCCCAGCATGACATGGCCGGCGCTGGGCTCGATGAAGCCTGCGACCATGCGCAGGGTCGTGGTCTTGCCGCAGCCGGAGGGACCCAGCAGCACGAGGAACTCGCCGTCGGCGATGTCGAGCGAGACGTCGCGCACGGCGTGGAAGTCGCCGTAGCGCTTGGCCAGGTTGCGGATGCCGAGCCCGGCCATCTCACACCACCCGCGCCAGCTTCACGTAACGGTCGGTGATCAGCATGATCGTGCCGATCAGCAGGATCTGGATCACCGACACTGCCGCGATGGTCGGATCGATCTTCCATTCGAGATACTGCAGGATGACGATCGGCAGGGTGGTGCGGCCCGGTCCGACCAGGAACAGGCTCATCTCCAGGTTGCCGAACGAGGCCACGAAGCCGAACAGGGCGCCCGCCACCATGCCGGGCCGGATCGCCGGCAGGGTGATGCGCCAGAAGGTGATCCAGGGATTGGCGCCGAGATTTTGCGCCGCTTCCTCGGTGGTGCGGTCGATGCCGGAAAGGCTCGCCGTCACCAGCCGCACGACCCAGGGGATGACGATCACGATATGGCCGGCGACCAGCGCGTAGAACGTGCCGATCACGTCGATGTCGAGGCCGTTCTCGACCTCGACGTGGAAGACGTACATGGCGGTGCCGAGCACGACGCCCGGCACGACCAGCGGCATCAGCAGCAGGTTGCCGAGCGGCCCGCGCCCACGGAAATCGAACCGGTCGAGACAGAGCGCGGCCGGCACGCCGAGCGCGAGCCCGGCCAGGGTCGCGATCGCGCCGACCTGGAAGGAGAGCGAGAAGCCGTCGACGAACTTCCTCTGGTCGAGGATCGCGGCGAACCACTTCAGGCTGTAGCCCTCCGGCGGGAAGGATGGGATCTCCTGACGGAAGAACGCGAGCCAGATCACGAAGACCAGCGGCAGCAAGATATACGCCAGCGAGAGCGAGGCCGCCCCGTTCAGCGCCCAGCGGCCGGCGCGCCGTCGGACAACGGCGATCATCGCTGGGACCGCGCCACTCCGTGGCGCTCATGACCATGAGTATGTGCGCCACGGAGTGGCGCGGTCCCAGCGAAGAGGACGTCTCCTTCATATTCCTCTCCCCCGCTAGGGGGAGAGGCCAGGAGAGGGGGCGTCGATGGTCGGTCGATCGCGCGTAACCCCCTCTCCCCGCCTCTCCCCCTAGCGGGGGAGAGGAGAAAGAAGGGAGCTCTTCCGTCGTCTCGACCGGAGCCGAGCGCAGCGAGGCGGAGTGGAGAGACCTCGTCCGCCTCTGACGAGGTCCCTCGGCTTCGCTCGGGACGACGGAAAGTGCTCACAGCACGTTCTTGTAGAACGCGCCGGCCTTCATGATGGCCGACAGATGAGGGCCGCCGTCCTGGAACAGGCCGAGGTCCTTCAGGGGATCGCCGTCGACGACCAGCAGGTCGGCATGGGCGCCCGGCTGGATCGTGCCGAGCTTGCCGTCCTGGCGCACGACCTCGGCGCCGATCAGGGTCGCCGAGCGGATGACGTCGATCGCCGGCATCACCTCGCCGCGGATCCTGAACTCGCCGGTCTGCTCGTCCTCCAGCGCGCCGAGCAGGTCGGAGCCGTAGGCCATCTTCACCCCCGCCGTACGGCAGTGCTCCAGCTCGGCGAAGCCGTATTTCAGCACCTCGTCGTTCTTCTCCAGCATCTCGTTCGGCATGCCGAGCTCCTTCGCGCGGCGCTTCATGGCGTCGTAGGTGACGAGGTTGGGGATCATGTAGACGCCCTTCTCCGCCATCAGCCGCGCGGTCGGCGCATCGACCAGGTTGCCGTGCTCGATGGTGCGCACGCCGCACTCGACCGCGCGGGTGATCGCCTCGGGTGTGTAGGCATGAGTCAGCACGTAGCGGCCGAAGGCGTGCGCTTCCTCGACCGCGGCGGTGATCTCCTCGATCGAGAACTGGATCGATTCGAGCGGATCGTAGGGCGAGGCGACGCCGCCGGAGACCATCAGCTTCACCTGGTCCGCGCCCTGGCGCATCTGCTCGCGGGCGGCCTTGCGCACCGCGTCGGGGCCGTCGGCGATGCAGCGGATGAAGACCATGCCGTTGCAGCACAGGCAGGGCGGGCCGATGTCGGTGCGCCGGTTGCGGTCGTTGTGCCCGCCGGTCGGGCCGATCGAGCGGCAGGAGATGAACAGCCGCGGGCCGGGGATGAGGCCCGATTCGACGGCGGTCTTGGTCCCCCAGTCCGCGCCGCCTGCGTCGCGCACGGTGGTGAAGCCGCGGTCGAGCATGCGCTTCAGCCGCCCGGCCGAGCGCGCCATCATCAGGGTCAGCGGCACGGCCTCCAGCCGGCTGACATAGACCTCGCTGTGATGGGTATGGACGTGGCAGTCGATCAGGCCGGGCATCAGCGTGCGTCCGCCGCAATCGACGACCTGCGCCGAGGATGCAGCGATCGGCTTGGGCGACACTTCCTTGATCGTGCCGCCCTCGACCAGCACCTCGTACCCGCCGCGCGCTTCGTCCCAGTGCGGATCGAGGAGGTTGA
Organism: uncultured Rhodospirillales bacterium; assembly: GCA_945957125.1. Classification (GTDB taxonomy): domain Bacteria; phylum Pseudomonadota; class Alphaproteobacteria; order Reyranellales; family Reyranellaceae; genus Reyranella. The sequence goes on from CAMFJT010000130.1 coordinate 4,462, forward strand.
GGTTCCTGAACAGGAAGGACGTCATGCTCCTCTCCCCCGATAGGGGGAGAGGTGGGGAGAGGGGGTTTCAGACATCCTCCACCGCATGCACCATCCATTGCTTCGCGCAGATGAGAATCGGGAACGCGAGAGGCATCGAGCGTCACCCCCTCTCCCAACCTCTCCCCCTATCGGGGGAGAGGAGCATGACGCCACATGAGGGTGATGGCTCATTTCAACGCATTCTTGTGGAACTTCCCGCCCTTCATGATCATCGGCAGGTGCTTGCCCTGGCCGAGGAAGAGCTCGAGGTTCTTCAGCGGGTCGCCGTCGACGGCGATCAGGTCGGCATGGGCGCCGGGCTCGACCACGCCGAGCTTGCCCTCCTGCTGCAGGATCTCCGCGCCGACCAGCGTCGCCTGCCGGACGATCTCCAGCGGCGACAGCACCTTGGCGCGATGGATGAACTCCAGGCTCTGGTCGACCTGCAGGGCGCCCAGCAGGTCGGTGCCGTAGCCCACCTTCACGCCGGCCCGCTTGCAGATCTCGAGCGAGCGCAGGGCGCCCTCGAGCACGATGTCGTTCTTGGCCAGCATCTCGGCCGTCATGCCGAACTGCGCCGCGCGCTCCTTCATCGAGAAATAGGTCACCAGGTTGGCGACCATGTAGCCGCCCTTGGCCTTGATGAGCTGCGCCGACGTGTCGTCGATCAGGTTGCCATGCTCGATCGTGCGCACGCCGTTGGTCATCGCGCGCGTGATGGCCTCCGGCGTATAGGCATGAGCCAGCACGTAGCGGCCGAAGTTCCGCGCCTCGTCGGTCGCCGCGGCGATCTCCGCCTCGGAGAACTGCAGCGAATCGAGCGGGTCGTAGGGCGAGGCGACGCCGCCCGAACACATGATCTTGATCTGGTCGGCCCCCTGCCGCATCTGCTCGCGCACGCACTTGCGCACCTCGTCGGCGCCGTCGGCGACGGCCATGACGTAGACCATGCCGTTGCAGCAACCGCAGGAGGCGGGCTGGTAGTCCGTGCGGCGGCGCGAGTCGGAATGGCCGCCGGTCGGGCCGATTGCCTTGGCCGAGATGAACAGGCGCGGGCCGGGGATCAGGCCGGATTCCACGGCGGTCTTGATGCCCCAGTCGGCGCCGCCGGTGTCGCGCACCGTGGTGAAGCCGCGGTCGATCATGCCGCGCATCAGCTCGGCCGACTTGGCCGTCATCAGGGTGAGGGGGATCGCCTCGAGATGGCGGATGTTCACTTCCGTCAGGAAGACGTGGACGTGGCAGTCGATCAGGCCGGGCATCAGCGTCCGCTTGCCGCCGTCGATCACGCGCGCATCGTGCGCCTTGATCGGCCCGTTCGACACCTCCTTGATGAGGCCGTCCTCGACCAGCACCTCGTAGCCGCCGCGCGCCTCGTCCCAGCGCGGATCGAGCAGATTGAAATTACGGAAAAGACTCTGCGACATCGACGCGCCCCTTTCGCCCCGCGCAACCCTACGCTGCCCGCTGCCCGGACGCTACAGTCGTGCCGCGATGCGGCGCGTTGTTGTGTTCGGCACCACGGGATCGGGAAAGAGCTGGCTGGCGGAGCGCCTGGCGGCGCGCCTCGGGCTGCGCCCGGTCGAGCTCGACGCGCTGTTCTGGGGCAGGGACTGGCAGCCCGCGCCGCTGGACCTGTTCCGCTATCGGGTCGAATGCGAGATCCGCGACGGCGACTGGATCGTCGTCGGCAATTACGGCCAGGTGCGCGACCTCACCTGGCGTGCTGCCGACACGCTGGTCTGGCTCGACCTGCCCCTGCCGCTGGTCATGTGGCGCCTGTTCTGGCGCACGCTGCGCCGCGCCGTGACGAAAGAGAATTTATGGGGCACCGGCAACACCGAATCGCTGGTGCGCTCCTTCTTCAGCCGGCAGTCGATCCTGCTCTACGCGTTGAAGACCCATCGCAAGAACCGCCAGCGCTTCACGATCGACTGCCAGTTCCTGGGCCAGGGCAAGACGGTCGTGCGGCTGACCTCCTCGCGCGCGGTTGAGCGCTTCCTGCAGGGGGCGTAATCAGGCGCCATGTCCGTGCACACCTTCTCCTGCCTCGACGGCCACACCTGCGGCAACCCGGTGCGGCTGGTCTCCGGCGGTGGCCCGCTGCTCAAGGGCGCGACCATGAGCGAGCGACGGCTCGATTTCCTCGCCAACCACGACTGGATCCGCAAGGCGCTGATGTTCGAGCCGCGCGGCCACGACGTGATGTCGGGCTCGATCCTCTATCCGCCGACGCGGCCCGACTGCGACATCGGCGTGCTGTTCATCGAGGTCAGCGGCTGCCTGCCGATGTGCGGCCACGGCACGATCGGCACCGTCACCATGGCGGTCGAGAACGGCCTGGTGGCGCCGGCGACGCCGGGCGTGCTCAATATCGACGCGCCGGCCGGCCGCGTGGTCGCGCGTTACGAGCAGAAGGACCGCTTCGTCGACAGCGTGCGGATCACCAACGTCGCTTCCTATCTCGCCGCGACCGACGTGATCGTCGACGTGCCGGGCATCGGCGAGCTGGTCTTCGACATCGCCTATGGCGGCAACTACTACGCGATCCTCGAGCCGCAGAAGAACTTCGCCGGGTTGGAATCGATGTCGGCCGGGGACGTGCTGCGCCTCTCGCCGATCGTGCGCCGGCTGGTCAACGAGAAGATCCAGCCGGTCCATCCCGAGAACGGCACGATCCGCGGCGTCAGCCACGTCATGTGGACCGGCGCGCCGCGCGATCCGCGCGCCCACGCGCGCAACGCGGTGTTCTACGGCGACAAGGCGATCGACCGCTCCCCCTGCGGCACCGGCACCTCCGCGCGCATGGCCCAGCTCGCGGGCCGCGGCCGTCTCGCCGTCGGCGACGACTTCGTGCACGAGAGCATCATCGGCTCGCTGTTCGACGGCCGGGTCGAGGCGAAGGCGCAGGTCGGCAATTACGACGCCATCGTCCCCTCGATTGCCGGCTGGGCGCGCCAGCACGGCATCAACACGATTTTCGTCGATTCCCGCGACCCGTTCGCGCACGGGTTCCAGGTCGCCTGAACGCATGACGAGCCTCACGTGAGGTCCCTTGCAGCGTTCGGAGTTCGCAGGCTTATGAACAGGAATAGGCTCGGATCGATCCCCCAGCGGTCAGCACGACCCGGGGGAGCTTGGCGAGCCAAGCGACGTCGATGACCGTCTTCGTTCGATCGCGTGCGGTCGTGCCCTTGCTGGTCTGTGCCGCCGGCTGCGGGTTGCTGCTGTCAGGGTGCGGTTCGTTGCCGGGAAGTGCGCTGTCGACTGTTTCAGGAGAGCGTTTCGAGATCGCGGAGATCGCAAGGACGCCGCCCGCGGTGGTTTTCGAATCGGGATTGGTTGCGTACAAGGAAACGTGGAGAGATGTCTTCGTCGATATCTCGGAAACCAACACCGTCTTCGCCTACAATCGGCCCGGTGTCGGTCTTAGCACCGACGCGCTGACGCCGCGCGACGGCACCTCGATTGTCGCGGAGCTGCGTGCCCTCCTGAGAAGCCGGAATCTCCAGCCGCCCTACGTTCTCGTCGGCCATTCCGCCGGCGGTCTCTACATGCAGCTCTACGCCCGACGGTATCCGTCGGAGGTCGCGGGCCTCGTGCTGGTCGATCCGACGCATCCCACCCAGTTCGAGGGGGCGGGCGCGCTGGAGAACCGTGGCGGCCTGGCCTCCATGGCGGTCGCCACGGCGGGTCTGTTCGGGCCCGCGAGGGCCGAGTTCGATGCCCTGGCCGAGACGGGCCGTGCCGTGCGCGCGGCGCCGGCGCTGCCGATGGATATGCCCGTCGTGATTCTCGTCGCGCCCGATCGATCGGGCACGCCGATCGCCGCGTTTGACAATGCCAAGCGCGACGACTTCAGGAAACTCTACCCCAATGCGCTTTTCCGAGAGGTCGATGGCGGTCACAGGATTCCGACCGAACATCCTCGGGAGGTGGCCAGTGCCATCCGAGAGGTGATCTCGAGAGCATCCACGGGAAATCGGCCCGGCACGCGGCGCTAAGGAGCCTGTCCTTGGTTCCTGGTCTCTCTGGTTCCGATCCCTCCCGGAACAGCTCGCCGGTCGTTGGCTACTCTGCCGCCTTCGCCAGCGCCGCCGGCGGGCGGATGCCGCCGCGGGTGAAGATGGCGTCGATCTCGGCCTGGCCGTAGCCCAGCTCCTTCAGGATGTCCGGGCCGTCCTCGCCGATATGCGGGGCGTGCTGCTGCGGCTCGTGCTCGGCGGCGCGGGGCAGGCCCGCGATGTTGGCGACCGGCAGGCGGCCGACGCCCTCCTGCTCGATCCAGTCGATCGCGCCCGATTCCTTCACATGCGGATGCTCGAGATAATCGGTGTAGTTGTTGACCCGCTCGCAGAACACGTCCTTCGGCTGGAGGATGGCGATCCACTCCTCGGTAGTCTTCGACGGCAGGGTCTCGTTCAGCGCCTTGATGATCTTCGGCGCGTTCTTGATGCGCGCCTCGTGGCCCTGCAGCTCGGGATCGTTGGCGATGTCCTCGCGGCCGATCAGCTCGAACATCAGCTTGAAATGATGCGGCCGCATCGCTGACACCATGATGTAGCCGTTCTTTGTCTTGTAGCTGCCGGCCGGCATGTAGAGCACCGGCGGCGCGCCGTTGGAGAAGATCCATTCCATCAGCTTGGCGCCCTGGAACGCCGCCGCCGCCTTCATCAGGCTCGAATCGATGAAGCAGCCCTCGCCGAAGCGGAACTGGCGCATGATCGCCGTGCTCAGCGCCTGGAAGGTGTAGAGGCCGGTCGTCACGTCGACGGCGATCATGCCCTGCCGCCACGGCGTGCCATCGGGCATCTTGTTCATCACCATCATGCCAGAGAAAGCCTGGATCAGCCCGTCGACCGTCGGCCGCTTGCTGTAGGGACCGGTCTGGCCGAATCCCGAGACCGAGCAGTAGACGACCTTCGGGTTGATCGCCTTGATGTCCTCGTAGCCGAAGCCCAGACGCTTGATCACGCCGGGCCGGAAGCTTTCCATCACCACGTCGGCCTTGGCCGCGAGCTTCTTCACCACCGCGATACCGTCGGGCGACTTGAGGTCGACCGCGATCGAGCGCTTGCCGCGATTGAAGGCGATCGAATGGGCGCAATGCTCGCCCTTGATGTCGCCCAGCGCGCGGCCCCAGTCGCCCTCCGGCGGCTCGACCTTGATCACGTCGGCGCCGTGCAGGGCGAGCAGCATCGAGGCATGCGGCCCCGCGATGCCCTGCGAGAAATCGAGAACGGTGATGCCGTCGAACGCGCCCTTGACCATGACCTGTGCTTTCCTCCCGAAGGGGTGAACGTACGTTCAGCAGGGGCGGGGGATCAAGGCCTGCAACGCGTGGAAGCCATGCGCATTGATCGGCAAGGGGTTGGTCGCCAAAATCCGCGAGCAGGCAGGCATCGGATGCATTACCCCGTCCTCATCGAAACGGGGACCGAGACGGCCGCCTTCGGCGTCGTCGATGTGGAAGACTTGTTCTTCGATGATGCCGTCGAACGGCGGGCAGGCCGCGCCTGACGCTACGCCACGACCGGCAGGCTCCGTATCTGGTAGCCGTGCGCGATCTTGCGGCCCAGCACCGGGTCCTCGATTTCCATGTCGAAGCGCGGCGAGGGGCGGATGCCGCCGATGGCGCCCAAGGTGCCGCAGAACATCGCCACGCCCGGCGGCAGGCGCTTGTCGCCGTTGCGCCAGCCCGCCACCAGCTCGCGCGGCGGGCGGATGCTGGCCAGCGGTCCTTCCTGGTAGAGCACCTTCCGGCCGGCCTCGGTCACGAAGCTGCGCAGGATCAGCCGGTCCCAGTGCGGCTCGACCTCCTCGAAGCGCCACGCCGTGCGGCCGACCGGCTTGGGGCACATCTGCTTCGACACCGCCACGCCATAGCCCTCGACCTTGCGGTCGGTATGGTCCGCGCCGAGCGTGACCCACAGCCGGTCGGGCGTGCCGACCAGCACCGGCTCGGCCTCGCCCGAGCTGTCCTCGCCCAGCACCTGGATCGTGTCGGCCTGGGTCAGCAGCGCCGCGGCGACGCGATAATAGAGCGGGACGCTCGAGGGCGGCTGCACGCCGACCGCCTTCAGCTCCTCGATGTGATGGTTCAGCGCCGCCACGTCGCGGCCGGTCCAGCCGGCGATGACCAGGTCCTCGATGTCGGCGGTGCCGACATCGAACGCCAAGCGGACCATCAGAGGACGGCGAGGCGCGAATTCAAGAGGTCGGTCACCAGCATGTAGCCCGGCGCATGGGTGATGCAGAACTCCGGCTTCACCGTCGCCACGACCGATTGCGGGGTCACGCCGCAGGCCCAGAACACCGGCAGCTCATCGTCGCGCACCGGCACGCTGTCGCCATAGTCCGGCCTGGCGATGTCCTTGATGCCGATCATCTCCGGCTTGCCGAGATGGACCGGCGCGCCGTGCACCGAGGGGAAGCGCGTCGTCACCTGCACGGCGCGGATCGCGTCGGCCGGCCTGAACGGCCGCATCGAGACGACCATCGGCCCGTGGAACGGCCCGGCCGGCGTGCACTCGATGTTGGTCCGGAACATCGGCACGTTGACGTTGCAGCTCTGGTGGCGGATCTCGAGGCCGTTGTCGACCAGCGCCTCCTCGAACGAGAAGGAGCAGCCGAGCACGAACGACACGAGATCGTCGCGCCAGACCTCCTTCAGGTCGGTCACCTCGGCGACCATCTCGCCCTTCTTCCAGACGCGGTACATCGGGATGTCGGTGCGGATGTCGAGATCCTCGCCCAGCGTCGGCAGGCGCCAATCGCCGGCCTCGGACTGGCCCAACACGGGACACGGCTTGGGGTTGAGCATGCAGAAGCGCGCGAAGTCGGCCGCCAGCTCCTTCGGCAGGATGGCGAGATTGCCCTGCACGTAACCCGGCGCCATGCCCGAGGTCGGCAGTCGATGGCCGCCGGCCCGGATGCGGCGGCGCGCGTCGCGGCCGGTCTCGCCCTTGAGGTTCGTCATCGTGTCCATGATTGGCTCCTAGACGTGCTGGCCGCCGTTGATTTGGATCTCGGCGCCTGAAACATAGGACGCGCCCTTCTCGCACAGGAAATGGATCACGTCGGCGACCTCGTCCGGCGTGCCGAGGCGGCGCATCGGGATCTGCTCCTCGACGATCTTCTCGGTGCCGGGGGAGAGGATCGAGGTGTCGATCTCGCCGGGCGCGATGGCGTTCACGCGAATGCCGCGCGGGCCGAAGTCGTGCGCCATCTCGCGCGTCAGCGCGGCGAGCGCGGCCTTCGAGGTCGCGTAGGCGGAGCCGGCAAAGGGATGGACCCGGCTGCCGGCGATCGAGGTCACGTTGACGACGCAGCCGCGCGCCTGCGACAGCTCGCCCATCAGGCCGCGGGCCAGCGCCACCGGCGCGAAGAAATTGACGTTGAACACGCGCCGCCAAAGGTCGAACGGCGTATCGATCGCGCCCAGCCGGCTGCCCGTCCCGTCCTTGGGCGAGATCGCCGCGTTGTTGACCAGCGCGTCGAGCCGGCCGCCGCCCAGCCGCTCGCGGATCTCGGCGACACCGCGCTCCACGTCGGTGGGCTCGGCGAGGTCGATCTGCACGTGGTTCTTGTCGCCGCCCGGCCACGGGCAGAGCGCGCTGAACGGCTGGCGCGACACGGTGATCACGCGCCAGCCGCCGGCGCTGAATTTCTTCACGGTCGCATGGCCGATGCCGCGGCTCGCGCCGGTCAGCACCAGGGTGCGCGTGTTGTCGAGCACGGGAATGTCCATGGCCGCCAGTCTACTCCGCCCGGGCGCCGGAGTCCTTGACCACCTTGGCCCACTTGACGATCTCGAGCTTCACGAAATCGCCCAATTCCGCAGGGCTGGAGGGGGTTATGTCGAAGCCCGCCTTGACGATCACCTCGGCCGTGGCGGGGTCCTTCAACGCCTTGACCATCTCCGCGTTGAGGCGGGCGACGATGTCGGGCGACGTGCCCGCCGGGCCGAACAGGCCGAACCAGGCATCGGCCTGGAAGCCCTTCACGACCGTCTCGTCGACCGTCGGCACGTCGGGCAGGTTCGCGTTGCGCTTCAGCGCGCTGACGGCGAGCGCGCGCAGCTTGCCGGCGCGGATCTGCGGCAGCACCGACGGCATGGTCTGGAACGAGCACTTCACCTGGCCGCCGATCAGATCCTGCACCGCCGGCGCCGCGCCGCGATAGGGCACGTGCACCGCCTGCAGGCCGGTCGCGGCCTTGAACAGCTCCATCGCGAGATGGGAGGCCGAGCCGTTGCCGGTCGAAGCATAGGACAGCTTGTCGCCCTCGGCCTTCGCCCAGGCCACGAATTCCTGGATGGTCTTCGCCGGCACGTCGGGATGGACCACCAGCACGTGCGTCACCGTCGTGGCCTGGCCGATCGCGGCGAAGTCCTTCGCCGCGTCGAACGGCGTCGCGGGAATCAGTGTCTGGTTGGTCGCATGGGTGGAATTGTTGCCCATGGTGAGCGTGTAGCCGTCGGGCGCGGCCCGGGCGCCGATCTCGCTGCCGACATTGCCGGCACCGCCCGGCTTGTTGTCGACCACGACCTGCTGCCCCAGCCCCTCGCCCATCCTCGCCGCCAGCGCGCGCGCCAGCACGTCGGTCGAGCCGCCTGCCGGATAGGGCACGATCAGGCGCAACGGCTTGGCGGGCCAAGCCTGCGCACGAGCCGACAAAGCAGCCGCGACGAAGGGGAGGGAGAGCACGAGGCGGCGCGAGAACGACATGTTCGACGAGATCCTTTCTTTCGTGCGGAACATAGGAGCCGAGGCGCTCTCCGTCATCGTCCTGCCGCACCGCAGGCAAGACGTGCTTGTGCGCGCCCGTGCGAACGCGCATCTAGGGCCGGTATGCGTGCGGACAGATGACTCTCGATAACGTCCAGGCCCTGCCGGCCGGCACGATGCTGGGCGACTACCGGCTCGATGCGGTGATCGGCCATGGCGGCTTCGGCATCACCTATCGCGCGTTCGACAGCCAGCTCGCCAAGGTCGTGGCGATCAAGGAGTACCTGCCAGTCGAGTTCGCCGTGCGCGACGGAAAGGCCGTCGTCGCACGGGGCGCGCGCTTTGCCGAGGATTTCGACTGGGGCCGCGAGCGCTTCCTCGACGAGGCGCGGGCGCTGGCCCGCTTCCGCCATCCTCACATCGTGCCGGTGTTGCGCTTCCTCGTTGCCAACGGCACGGCCTATACCGTCATGGAGTTCGAGGACGGCCGTAGCGTGGCCGAGCTGCTGCGCGAGCCCGGCCGGCGCTTGCCGCCCGACGAGGTCCGCCGACTGGCCGAAGGGCTGCTGCTCGGGTTGGGCGCGGTGCATGCGCAGGGCTTCCTGCATCGCGACATCAAGCCGTCGAACGTGATCGTCCGTCGCGACGGCGTGCCGGTCCTGATCGATTTCGGCGCGGCGCGGCAGGCGATGGGCAATCGCACGCGCACCATGACGTCGGTGCTCACGCCGCAATATGCACCGATCGAGCAGTTCGCCCTCGACGGCAACCAGGGACCGTGGAGCGACATCTATTCCGCTGCCGCGGTGCTGTATCACGCCGTCACCGGCGCGCCGCCGCCCGAAGCGGCGAGCAGGGTCGGCAAGGATCCCTACCGGCCTCTCGTCGGCACGCCGGCCGCCGGCTTCGATCCGACGTTCCTGTCGGCGATCGATCGCGGCCTGGCCTTCGCGCCGCACGACCGGCCGCAATCGATCGGCGAATGGAGCGCGCTGTTCGGCATCTCCCTGGCGCGCGCCCACGATGCGCCGACGCAGCGCATGGAGCCGCTGCCCGTCGTGCCGGCCGATTCGACGCCGCGACTCGGAGGGGTCAGTCGCGAGATTCACGAACCGCTCGTGCCGTCGAAGGCTCCATCGCCGCGCCGGCGCACCCTGCCGTGGATCCTGCTCGGTCTGGCCGTGTCGGTGGGGACCATCCTATGGCTTTACGAAGCACCATTGCTCGATCGGGTGGCCACCCTGCTGCCGCAGGGCACGCCGAAGAGCGATAGCGCCCCCACACAAGCGGCTACACCGCCCGCGATGCCGGCGCCGATTCCGATCCAGCCGCCGTCCGCCACGCCCGCGCCGTCGCCATCGCCCTCCGCGCCGGTCGCTTCGCCGGCGCAGAAGGAGCTGGAAGAGCAGGCGCGGCGCGCCGGCGCGAGCGCGCGGGCGATCTACGAGAAGGCCAAGGAGGCCTCCGATGCCGCGCGCACCATGGCGGGCGAAGCCCGCATCGCTGCCGCGCGCGCCGCGCGGCCGGGTCTGGAGAATGCCGAACGGGTGACCGGCGATGACGGCTCGTCCTTCGTCGGGCAGGTGACCGACGGAAAGCGCCAGGGGTTCGGCGTGCTGGAGTTCAAGGACGGCGATCGCCAGGCCGGCGAATGGAAGAGCAATCTCCTCAACGGTCTCGGTACCGAGCGACTGAGCGACGGCCTGCGCTACGAAGGCCAATGGAGCACGGGCCTGCCCGCCGGTCTCGGCGTGCGCGAGAAACCCGGCCGCGAACGCGCCGAAGGCAATTTCGCGGTCGGTCGGCTCGAAGGGCTCGGCACCCGGCGCGTGCTGTCGGAACCGACCCTGACGCAGACCGGCGAATTCCAGGGCGACACGCTCAACGGGCTGGGCGTCGAGACCCTCGCGCGCGGCGAGCGCTACGAGGGCATGTTCCGCGCCGGCAAGCGGCACGGCTACGGCCAGCTCGTCGGACCCGACGAGCGGGCGCGCGCCAGCCGCTGGGATGAGGGCAAGCTGATCGAATCGGCGCCATAGCGTTCGTGGCATGGATGTTGCGCCCCGCGGGGCGTGAGCAAGGTCCTGTCCGTGCTGTTGATCGACGACAATCCCGCTCGCGCCGAGATCGTCGAGACGGGCCTGCGCGAGGCGGGCTACCGCCTGCTCGCGCGGCTGGAAGGCACGCAGGATCTCACGGTGCGCGTGCGTGAGCTGGCGCCCGACGTGGTCGTCGTCAGCACCGACAGCCCCAGCCGCGACGCGATCGAGGACATGCGACGCAGCACCGAGCAGCAGCCGCGCCCGATCGCGCTGTTCGTCGACCAGTCCGATCCCGCGACGATCGCGGCGGCGATGGAAGCGGGCGTCTCGGCCTATGTCGTGAAGGGCCTCGCGCAGGATCGGGTGCGCCCCGTGGTCGACGTCGCGGTCGGCCATTTCAACCGCTACCACGCCATGCGCGAGGAGCTCGAACGCGCGCGGCTCACGCTGCTGGAGCGCAAGTCGGTAGATCGCGCCAAGGGCCTGCTGATGGAGCAGCGCGCGATGGGCGAGGAGGCCGCGTACAAGCTGCTGCGCAAGCTTGCCATGGACCAGAACAAGCGTATCGGCGAAGTCGCCCAGGAGATCGTCACCTACGCCAAGGTGCTCAAGAAGTAGGCGCGCCGGCCTCGAAGGGCCTTCCGCTGGGGGCGCGCCACTCCAGTGGCGCGTCTTCCTTGGCTTTTGCAATACCCCATGACGCGCCACTGGAGTGGCGCGCCCCCAGCGGAACTCACCGGATCGACTGGTTTGGCACGACTCGTGCTGCATATTCGGCGAGCGTCCAATGGCGGGTGCTCTCCTGATTTGAGAACGCGGACCAGCGTCGGTCCGCAGTTTCGGACAACGGCGTCCTGAGCGACCGGCAGCCCTGCCGGCCGAGCGGGACGCTTTTTGTTTTGGAGTGGCGGACGGCATGGCCGATGTCGAGCAACCAAGGCTGAAACTCGGGTTCATCCCGATCATCGACTGCGCTCCGGTCGTGCTCGCCGAGGAGCTGGGCGCCTTCGAGCGGCAGGGCCTCGAGGTCGAGATCCGGCGCGAGGTGTCGTGGGCCAATGTGCGCGACAAGCTGGCGCTCGGCGTGCTCGACGCCTCGCACATCCTCGCGCCGCTTCCCCTTGCCGTCACGCTCGGCCTGTCCAGCGTCACCGTGCCCCTGGTGACCGTCATGACGCTGCAAGTGAACGGCAACGCGCTCACTCTTTCGCAAGGCTTGTGGCGCGAGATGGAGGAGGCCGCCCCCGACCTCGTGGCCAGCGGCTACGCGCCGTTGGTCGCGAAGGCTTTGGCGGCCGTGGTGCGCAAGCGCGCCGCCGCGGGCGCGCCGCAGGTCGTGCTCGCGTCGGTGTTTCCCTATTCGGCGCAGAACTACATGGTGCGCCTGTGGCTCGCCTCGGGCGGGCTCGATCCCGATCGCGACGTGCGCCTCACGGTCGTGCCGCCGCCGCACACCGTTGCCCATCTCTCGGGCGGCGTGATCGACGGCTACTGCGTCGGCGAGCCGTGGAACCAGCGCGCCGTCGTGCCCGGCATCGGCCGGGTCGTGCTCACCGGGACGGACATCTGGCGCGGAATGCCCGAGAAGGTGCTCGGCACGACCGAGGCCTGGGCGGAGAGGAATCCCGAGACGCTGAAGGCGCTGGTCAAGGCGCTGCTCGAAGCCGCGCTCTGGCTGGACGAGCCGGGCAATCGCGCCGAGGCCGCGCGCCTGCTGGCCAGCCCGCGCTATCTCAACACGCCGGCCGAGGTGATCTCGCGCACCCTCGACCTGCCCGACTTCCACGTCTTCCATCGCAACCACGCCAGCTTCCCGTGGCGCAGCCACGCCGACTGGTTCCTTCGGCAGATGGTGCGCTGGGGCCAGGCCGCGCCGTCGATCGACATCGAGGCGACGGCCGATCGCGTCTATCGCACCGATCTGTTCCGCGCCGCCGCCGGCGAGATGGGCATCGCCTGTCCCGACACCGACCGTCTGCCGCCGGGCGGACACGGCGAGCCACTGGTGCCGGCCGTCGGGCCCGCCGTGCACGAATTTCCAGCCCTCCAGAGTTCGGGAGATCGACGATGAACAAGCTTGGACGCCGACAGGCCTTGAGAGGCGCAACCGCGACCGCCGCGTTGCTGGGCGCGGCCCGCGCGGCGCTGCCGTCGGGTGCCTTCGCGCAAGGCGCCGGACCGGAGACCAGCAAGGTGACCTTGGGCTTCATCGCGTTGACCGATGCCGCGCCGCTGATCATCGCCAAGGAAAAGAAGATCTTCGACAAGTACGGCATCACCGACGCCAACGTCGCCAAGCAGGCCTCGTGGGGCACGACACGCGACAACATGGTGCTCGGCTCGGCGGCCGGCGGCATCGACGGCGCGCACATCCTGACGCCGTTCCCTTACCTCATCTCGCTCGGCACCGTGACCAGCGAGAACAAGCCGACGCCGATGTATATCCTCGCGCGGCTCAACTACCAGTGCCAGGGCATCTCGGTCGCCAAGGAGTTCAAGGGGACCGGCGCGAAGACCGACGCCTCGCCGCTCAAGGAAGCCTTCGCGAAGAAGAAGGCCGCCGGGCAGGAGGTGAAGTGCGCCATGACCTTCCCCGGGGGCACCCACGACATGTGGATCCGCTACTGGCTGGCGGCGGGCGGCATCGATCCCGACAAGGACGTCTCGACCATCGTCGTGCCGCCGGCGCAGATGGTGGCCAACATGAAGGTCGGCAACA
>CAMFJT010000131.1 GCA_945957125.1 uncultured Rhodospirillales bacterium
GGCGGCGCTGACGCCCGTGGGGTACCTGCCGTACGGCACCAGCCCGACGGCGCTCCCGGCGCTGCCGGCGTTCGCGTTCACCGGGCAGAGGGTGGATCGGGAGACCGGGTTCTATTATTACAGGGCGCGGCACTATTCGACGGCTTGGGGGAGGTTTTTGCAGGTCGAGCCAATTCAAACTGATTCCAATCCCTACGCTTACGTCTTGAATGATCCTCTCAATGCAGTTGATTTCAATGGTCTGTGGCAAGTAAGTATTGCAGGTGGTTACTATGTCGGTGGCGCGATCACCTTTGGCTATAATTCTGGTCAATGGAATGTTGGGGGATGGCTCGGAGGCGGAACGGGTTTGTCGGCACGATTGAATATTTTCGATACCGGCCGGTCCACTCCCGGTCTAGAAGTCACCGGAAGAGGACAAGCAAGCGTCAGTTATGGTCCGGTCGGAGGCAATATCGGGATGGAATATTCCTTGTCGACAGGCACTTCAACAGCGACCGCTTCGGTCGGGCTGGGTCAAGGCTACAATGTCACGGCAACGTATTCAGATAGGGACAACAAGGATTCGTTTACAGCTTTTCCGACATTTGGAATCGGTTCGAGTGCTTATTTGGGAGTAGGTCTGAATTGGAAGAGTCGCAAATGATTCTCTCCGATTTCTTATTGCTTTTAATATTATTGGTAAGCTTGGCCGGATACTGGGGGTTTACCAATCTGAACAGAACAATGAAAGATCTATTCCCGGATCAATGGGAAGAACTGGGGGATCCTTATCGTTTTTCGATGCATTCTATTTTCAGAGAGTTAAGATGGCTGAAGTTCATTCTTCTCAGAAAGTATTCCATGTGTGGAGACCCTGATATTTCGAAGTATGGAAATATTGTTTTTGCAAGTACATTTCTGAATGTGGTATTGATATTGCTGTGGGGGCTTACCGACTACACCAAGGGGCCGCTGATGCTTTGATTGATTTTACCACTCTTATTCACGATATGGCTTTCATCGCTTGCCGGCATCAACAGCAAGATCAACGCCACGAGCAATATGCTCGCCTTTCGTTGCGGACGACCTACACGAGCAACAGGCCCCGGCACGATCGATTCCAGCGGACACGCCGTACGCTGAACCTACGACATACTTGACCGCAAGAGCACCTTCACCGATGCGATCCTCCGTCTCGTCTCCGCGATATCGTGGGCTCGACCGACGGCACATCCCGTTTTCCATTCCGGGGCTTGCATCCCGGACAGACCTGCGCCATCCTCCCTAGAACGATTCCAAACTAAGACAAAGCGATGGAGTGACCGATGCCAGACGACAGCAAGTGTCCATTCACGGGAGGCGGCGGCAAGCCGCGCGCGCCGAAGAACACCGATTGGTGGCCCAACGCCCTCAGCCTCGACGCGCTCAAGCAGAACGCGCCGCAGTCCGATCCGATGGGCGAGGCCTTCCACTACGCCGAGGAATTCAAGAGCCTCGACCTCGACGCGGTGATCAAAGACCTGCACGCCCTGATGACCGATTCGCAGGATTGGTGGCCGGCGGATTTCGGCCATTACGGCGGGCTCTTCGTCCGCATGGCCTGGCATAGCGCGGGCACCTATCGCGTCACCGACGGGCGCGGCGGGGCCGGCGCCGGACAGCAGCGCTTCGCGCCGCTCAACAGCTGGCCGGACAACGCCAACCTCGACAAGGCGCGGCGCCTGCTGTGGCCGATCAAGCAGAAATACGGCCGCAAGATCTCGTGGGCCGACCTGATGATCCTGACCGGCAACGTCGCGCTCGAATCGATGGGCTTCAAGACCTTCGGCTTCGCCGGCGGCCGCGCCGACGTGTGGGAGCCGGAGGAGCTCTACTGGGGCCCCGAGGGCACCTGGCTGGGCGATTCGCGCTACAGCGGTGAGCGCCAGCTCGAGAACCCGCTGGGCGCGGTGCAGATGGGCCTGATCTACGTCAATCCCGAGGGCCCCAACGGCAAGCCCGACCCGGTCGCCGCCGCCCGCGACATCCGCGAGACCTTCGCGCGCATGGCGATGGACGACGAAGAGACCGTCGCGCTGATCGCCGGCGGCCATACCTTCGGCAAGACGCACGGCGCGGGCGATCCCTCGCTGATCGGGCCGGAGCCGGAAGGCGGCGCGATCGAGGACCAGGGGCTCGGCTGGAAGAGCAGGCACGGCACCGGCATCGGCGCGGATGCCATCACCGGCGGCCCGGAAGTCACCTGGACGCAGACGCCGACCAAGTGGAGCAACCACTTCTTCGACAACCTCTTCAAGTACGAATGGGAGTTGACGAAGAGCCCGGCCGGCGCCCAGCAATGGAAGGCGAAGAACGCGCCAGCCGACATCCCCGACGCGTTCGATCCGGCGAAGAAGCACGTGCCCACCATGCTGACGACCGATCTGTCGCTGCGCATGGATCCGGCCTACGAGAAGATCTCGCGGCGCTTTCACGAGCACCCCGAGCAGTTCGCCGACGCCTTCGCGCGCGCCTGGTTCAAGCTCACCCATCGCGACATGGGCCCGATCCAGCGCTATCTCGGGCCCCTCGTGCCGAAGGAAGCGCTGATCTGGCAGGACCGCATTCCCGCGGCCGACCATCCGCCGGTCGGCGAGGCGGAGATCGCCGCGCTGAAGGCCAAGGTGCTCGCGTCCGGCCTGTCGGTCTCCGACCTGGTCTCGGCCGCCTGGGCCTCGGCCTCGACGTTCCGCGGCTCCGACAAGCGCGGCGGCGCCAACGGCGCGCGCATCCGGCTGGCGCCGCAGAAGGACTGGGAGGTCAACCAGCCCGCGCGCCTGGCCAAGGTGCTGGCGGCGCTGGAGGCGATCGCCAGGGACTTCAATGCCTCGGCCTCGGGCGGCAAGAGGGTGTCGCTTGCCGACCTGATCGTCCTCGCCGGCGGCGCGGCAATCGAGAAGGCGGCGAAGGCCGGTGGCCAGGAGGTGACGGTGCCGTTCACGCCGGGCCGCATGGACGCCTCGGCGGAGCAGACCGACGCGCATTCGTTCGCGCCGCTCGAGCCGACCGCCGACGGGTTCCGCAACTACTATCGCGGCCGCCAGCGCCTGTCGCCGGAGGAGGCGCTGGTCGACCGCGCGCAACTGCTGACGCTGACCGCGCCGGAGATGACCGTCCTGGTCGGCGGCCTGCGCGTGCTCGGCGCCAATGTCGGGCAGTCGGCGCAGGGCGTGCTGACGAAGCGGCCGGAGACGCTGACCAACGACTTCTTCGTCAACCTGCTCGACATGGGTACGGAATGGCGGCCCTCCGCCGGCTCGGAGAGCGTCTTCGAAGGCCACGACCGCAAGACCGGCGCGGCGAAGTGGACCGCCACCCGCACCGACCTGATCTTCGGCTCGCACTCGCAGCTGCGCGCACTGGCCGAGGTCTACGGCTCCGCCGACGCGGGCGCGAAGTTCGTGAAAGACTTCGTGGCCGCCTGGACGAAGGTGATGAACCTCGACCGCTACGACCTCGGCTGATCGAGGACATCAGGAGCTCAGGTTCCTGTTCCTCCCTGCGCGCAGCGCGGGGAGGTGCCCCGCAGGGGCGGAGGGGTCATGGGCCACAGTCATGGTGCGGTCCCTGACCCCTCCGTCGCGGATAGGACTCTTTCGCGCGAAGCGCGAAAGAGTCGACGCGCCACCTCCCCCGAAGACGGGGGAGGAAAGCATCGGAGGAAACGCGCATGAACGACGCCGCGCAACGGCAGCTCTCCCGCCTCCTCGCCGATCTGCGCCGCAGCGGCCGCCAGCAGAGCGGGCTTGCCGCGGCGCTGGTGCCGCCGGATCCGGCGACCGCCTATCGCATCGCCGGGCTGGTCGCCGGGGAGCTGGGCTGGCCGGTGCTCGGCTGGAAGATCGCGGCGGCGAAAGCGGAGATGCAGGAGGCGTTGCGCACCGATCGGCCGATCTACGGCCGCGTCTTCTTCACGCGCGAGACGCCCGCCCGTTTCGAGCACGCCCGGCTCTCCAGCCCGATCCCCGAGGTCGAGTATCAGGCCCGCCTCGGCATCGACCTGCCGCCGCGCGACAAGCCCTACAGCCAGGAGGAGGTGACGGACGCCGTCGCCTCGCTGCATCCCGGCCTCGAGCTGGCGGAATGCCGCTTCGTCCACGATGCCGCCTTCCCGCCCCTGCCCGCCATCCTGGCCGACGGCGCCGGCTCGGGCACGATCGTCTACGGCCCCGCCATCCCGGATTGGAAGACGCGCGATATCGCCGGCCAGCCCGTCACACTGTCGTCGAACGGCCGGCTGCGCCGCACCGGCACCGCCGCCGCCGCGCTCGACCACCCGATGGTGCCGCTGACCTGGCTCGCCAACGAGCTGTCGCGCACCGGCGTGGGGATGAAAGCCGGCCAGATGGTCAGCACCGGCACGCTGACCGGCATGCTGGCGCCGCGCCCGGGCGAGGAGCATGTCGCCGATTTCGGCCCGTTCGGCGCGGTGAGCGCCAGCTTCACCTGACGGCTGGGGGCGCGCCACTCCAGTGGCGCGCCCCCAGCGCAAGACCTGCTCGAGCCGAAAGATTCACGAGTTCAGAGGGCGGCGGCAAATTACGGTTGGGGTGCCGACGCCGGCGCCTCCGAGACCAGCGCGCCGCAGTCGCGCACCTTGCCGGGCGGCTGGTCCCGGACGGCCACACGCATCTCGAGCTCGGTATTGACCGGTGGCGGCAGGACGCCCTGATAGCCCATCTGCCGCACCATCTTCTGGGCACCGCCATGGCCCTTCTGGGCCGCCTTCAGGAGCCAAGCCGAGCCTTGCTGCCGGTCGATCGGCGGCTCCGGGCCGAAATAGAGCGCGTTGCCGAGGTTCGCCATGGCGTTGGGGTTGCCGCGCTCGGCGGCCTGGCGCCACAGGTTGCGCGCCTCCTCGGGATCGCGCGGCACGCCGGCGCCTTCGTAGTAGACGATGCCGAGATTGTTGAGTCCCCGCGGATCGCCGAGGACGGCGGCCCGACAGTACCAGTGCACCGCCCGCGGCAGGTCGGTCGCCACGCCGCTGCCGTAGCGGTACTTGTATCCCACGGCATTCATGCCCTCGGGATTGCCCTGCTTGGCGGAAGCGAGATAGAGCCTCATCGCTTCCTCCTGGTCCTGCGCCACGCCGTGCCCGCGCGCATAGAGATAGCCGAGATTCACCTTGGCGTCGGAATCGCCGGCATCGGCCGCGGCCTTGAGCAGGCGGAACGCCGTGGCGACGTCGCCCCTGTTGTAGGCCTGGATACCCTGGACCACCGGACCCATGGTTGACTGCGCCCACGCCCCACCCCCGAGGCAGGCAAGCCAGACGACAAGCAGGACGGCGGCGCGCATCCTCATCGTCAGCGCGAGAACCGCATCGCCGCGTCGCGCAGCTTGCCGAAGCGCAGGCTGAGCAGGTCGAGGGCGTAGTTCTGGTAGAGCTTCCACGGCCGTTTCGAGCCCTGCTTGGGCTGCTGCGCCAGTGCGCGCTGGATATAGCCGGACGAGAAGCTGACCCACGGCTCCTCCTGCAGCGAGGGATCGTCGTTATGCGGCATGCACTGGCGGAATCCCTTGCGCTCCATGTGGTTCAGCAGGCGGCAGACATACTCGCAGACCAGGTCGGCCTTCAGCGTCCACGAGGCGTTGGTGTAGCCGAACACCGACGCCAGGTTCGGCACGTCGGAATACATCATGCCCTTGTAGATGTAGCGCTGCGAGAGATCGACCGGCTCGCCGTCGACCGCGAGCTTCGTGCCGCCGACGGGCACCAGCACCAGGCCGGTCGCGGTGACGATCAGGTCGGCCTCGAGCTCCACGCCGGACTTCAGCTTGATGCCGGTCTCCGTGAAGGTCTCGATATGATCGGTGACGACCGAGACCTTGCCCTGGCGGATGGCGCGGAAGAAATCGGCATCGGGCACCAGGCAGAGCCGCTGGTCCCACGGCTTGTAGCTCGGCGTGAAATGCTTGCCGACATCGTAGTCCGGCCCGAGCATCTGGCGCACATAGCCGAGCAGCGCGTCCCTCACCTTCTGCGGCTGGCGGCGGCAGAGCTGGTAGAAATACATGCCGAGCAGCACGTTCTTCCAGCGCGTCACGGCATAGGCCAGCTTCAGTGGCAGACGCTTGCGCATCTTGGTGGCGAACGGGTCCTGCGAGGGCCGCACCGCCATGTAGGTCGGCGAGCGCTGCAGCATGGTGACGTGCGCGGCCCCGCCGTCCGCCATCGCCGGCACCAGCGTCACCGCCGTGGCGCCGCTGCCGATCACCACGACCTTCTTGCCGGCATAGTCGATGTCGTCGGTCCATTTCTGCGGATGGACGATGCGGCCCCGGAAGCGCTCCATGCCGGGGAAGTCCGGCAGGTAGCCCGCGTCCGTGCGGTAGTAGCCGCTGCACATCCACAGGAAGTTGCAGGTGAACCGCACCCGCTCGCGCGCCTCGCCGCGCTCGACCTCGACCGTCCAGCGCGCCTCGGGGGTCGACCAGGAGGCGGCGACGACGCGGTGGCGGTAGCGGATCCTGCCATCGATGCCGTGATCGCCCGCCACCTCGCGGATGTATTTCAGGATCGACGGGCCGTCGGCGATCGCCTTGGCCTCCTTCCACGGCCGGAAGCGGTAGCCCAGCGTGTACATGTCGGAATCGGAGCGGATGCCGGGGTAGCGGAACAGGTCCCAGGTCCCACCGCTCGCCGCGCGGCCTTCGAGGATGGCGTAGCTGCGGCCGCGGCAGCGATCCTGCAGGTGCCAGGCGGCGCCGATCCCGGACAGCCCGGCGCCGACGATAAGCACGTCGAAATGCTCCACCGTGTCCTGCGCCTCGGGCGTGGGGCGAACGAGAGTATCCATGACCGGTTGATGACCGAACCGGCCTGCGGATGCAACTCGCGTTCCGGCAGGGCCGGCGCGGCGGGGTTCAGCGCGGCGGGATCATCTCGCCGAGCGCCTCGCGCAGCGGCGAGAGATTGGTGCGGATCACGCCGGTGATGGGATGATCGAGATCGATGGTCATCCAGAGCGCGATCGACAGGATGCAGCCGTAGACCATGTTGAGCAACGGATAGCGATGCCCCTGCTGGCCGTTGCTGAACGCGGCGAGGCCGAGCGACAGGGCGGCGCCGACCAGCAGCGCGCCGAGGATGAGGTTCGGCGTGCTGCGCCGCGCCGAGGAGAGATGAATGACGTGCAGGTCGATCACGTCGCTGACGGCCGGCAGCACGAGTTGCATGACCGGCTCGTCGCGCCGGCTGCCCTCGAGCGCGGCCTGCCACATCCGCGCCTGCAGCTGCGGTACCTTGGTCAGCCGCCGGCGGGTCTCGTCGAGGCTGGCGCCGGACAGCATCTCCAGCCGGTCCACCATGTACTCCCGGACGACGCCCTTCAGCCCATCCCGGGAGGGCTCCGGGAGCAGGTCGGCATAGAGCCACACCCTGCTCAGCGCGTTGGCCTCGCGCACCACGACGTCGAGCCGATCGACATAGCGCGAGCCGGCGGCGGAAAAGGAGAAGCCGATCAGGAAGGCGACCAGCGCGAAGATGGCATTCTGGATCAGGTTGAGCTGCTTGGCGAAGTTCTCGCTGCGCGGCCCACAATACTAGCCGGCGCGATAGCCGATCTCCAGGGCGATGCCGGACCCGGCGAGCAGGAGCGCGATGAGGAGGACGGGGAACGAGACGAGATCCATGGGACGGTACGCAAGGCGGGACGCGGAGGCTTCGGGAACGGCATCCTACACGAGGCGGCGGGCAGGCGGATGGGCGTGAGGTCCCGCGAACGTGCGTGACGTCCCAAAATGGCGCGATCCGGTTTGACGACCGGCGGCGAGCAGGAGCAGGCTGCGGGCGCGCCGCGGTCTCGCCCGTCGGCGTGACGTTGGAGCAGCCCCATGGACACCCTTCTCTGGCCCGCCGACTCGCTCGCCCGCGTCCCCTATTGGGTCTACCAGGACGAGGCGAACTACGCGCGCGAGCTGCAGCGCCTGTTCGAGGGTGCGACCTGGAACTATGTCTGTCTCGAGGCCGACATCCCGAACAAGGGCGACTATCGGACCAACGTGGTCGGCGCGATGCCGGTGATCGTGGTGCGCGACGGCGACGGCACGATCAACTGCTTCGAGAACCGTTGTGCCCATCGCGGCGCGCTGATCGCCTTCGACGACGGCGGCAACGTCGAGAACCAGTTCAAGTGCATCTACCATGCCTGGAGCTACGATCTGCAAGGCAACCTGCGCGGCATCGCCTTCGAGCGCGGCATCAACGGGATCGGGGGCATGCCGAGGGACTTCGACCGTGCGCGGCACGGCCCTCGCCGGCTGCGCACCACGACACTGTGCGGGCTGGTGTTCGCCACCCTGTCGGACGCCACGCCGCCGATCGAGGACTTCCTCGGGCCCGAGATCCTGGGCCGCGTCAAGCGCGTGCTGAACCGGCCGATCAAGGTGATGGGGCGCTTCACGCAGGCACTGCCCAACAACTGGAAGCTCTACGTCGAGAACGTGAAGGACACCTATCACGCCTCGCTGCTGCACCTCTTCTTCGGCACCTTCCGCATCACCCGCCTGACCCAGGGCGGCGGCGTGCTGGTCAGCGCCGACGGAGGCCATCACGCGAGCTACACGATCGACAAGTCGGACGACCGCCAGAGCACCGCCTATCGCGACCAGGGCATCCGCACCGAGAAGGCCGACTACCGGCTGGCCGATCCCAGCCTGCTCGACACGGTCAAGGAGTTCGGCGACGACATCCAGCTCCAGATCCTGTCCGTTTTCCCCGCGCTGATCCTGCAGCAGATCCACAACTGCCTCGCCGTCCGTCAGGTGGTGCCGACGGGCGTCGGCACGATGGAGCTCAAATGGACTTATTTCGGCTTCGTCGACGATCCGCCCGAGATGACGCGGCGGCGCCTGAAGCAGCAGAACCTGGTCGGGCCAGCGGGCTTCGTATCGATGGAGGACGGCTGCGTCGGCGGCTTCGTGCAGCGCGGCATCGCCGCCGCCGGCGCGGAGGAATCGGTGGTCGAGATGGGCGGCACCGGTGCGGAGAGCCAGGAGACCCGGGCGACCGAGGCGTCGGTGCGCGGCTTCTGGAAAGCCTATCGCCATCACATGGGCTACTGAGGCCATGGACCTCTCGCGTCTCGTCGAGCTGAACGCCGCCTATGCGCGCGCCATCGACAACGAGCGGTTCGAGGAATGGCCGGACTTCTTCCTCGACCCTTGCCTCTACAAGGTGACGACCGCCGACAACCTCGCGCAGGGCCTCGAGGCCGGTGTGATCTACGCCGATTCGCGCGGCATGCTGCAGGACCGCATCTCGGCGCTGCGCCAGGCCAACATCTACGAGCGCCAGCGCTATCGTCACATCACCGGGCTGCCGGTCGTGCTCGGCGAAGCGGACGGTCTGGCCGAGGTCGAGACGCCCTTCCTGGTCGTGCGCATCATGCGCGACGGCAGGATGGATGTGTTCGCCACCGGCTGCTATCGCGACAAGGTCCGCCTGGACGCGGGCAACACGCCGCGCTTCGCCGAACGCATCGTGGTCTGCGACGGCGCCCGCTTCGACACACTGGTGGCGATCCCGCTCTGATGCCTTCGCCGGGACCGCGCCGCTGCGTGGCGCCTCATGATCATGAGCGCCACGGAGTGGCGCGGCCCCAGCCATGAGAATCGCGATCACCCTGGGCGATCCCAACGGCATCGGGCCCGAGGTAGCGATCAAGGCCGCGCTGCAGTTCGGGGGCGCGGCGCGGATCAAGCCGCTGCTGGTCGGCGACGGCTTCGTGATCGAGGACACCGCCCGGCGGCTCGGGCTCGACGCCACGCCGCCCTTCATCGATGCCGAGGCGCTCGACCCGGCAGGCTACGCGCCCGGCGCGCTCGATCCGCGGGCAGGCCGCGCGACCGTTGGCTATGTCGAGGCGGCGATGCGGCTCGTGCGCGAGGGCAAAGCCGACGCGATCGTCGGCTGCCCGCATTCGGAGACCGCGGTCAACCGCGCCGGCATTGCCTTCAGCGGCTATCCCGGCCTGGTCGCGGACCTCACGGGCACGCCGCGTGAGCGCGCCTTCATGATGCTGGCGGCCAAGGGCCTGCGGATCGTGCATGCCACCCTGCACGAGTCGGTGGGCGCCGCCCTCGCCCGGCTCTCGCCCGAGCTGGTGATGGCCGCCGCCGAGGCGATCGTGGCCGCCGCCCAGCGGCTCGGCGAGGCACCGCCGACCATCGGCGTGTTCGGCATCAACCCGCATGCCGGCGAGGACGGCCTGTTCGGCAACGACGACGAGCGCGTGACGAAGCCGGCCGTCGCCGCCCTGCGCCGGCGCGGCTTCGCGGTCGATGGCCCGATCGGCGGCGACGTGCTGCTCAGCCAGCGCCGGCACGACGTCTTTCTCGCCATGTTCCACGACCAGGGCCACATCCCGATCAAGCTGATCTCGCCGCTGCGCGCCTCGGCCATGACCATCGGCGTGCCCGTAGCGTTCGCGAGCGTGGCGCATGGCTGCGCATTCGACATCGCGGGCAAAGGCCTCGCCGATCCGACGGGCGTCATCGAAACGGTGGAGCTGCTTGCAGGTGCGGCCTGATTCGCCGGAGGCCTACTTGTACGACGACACCTCGATCAGGTTGCCGTCGGGATCGCGGCAGTAGACCGAGACGAGGATGCCCATGGCGCCGTGCCTCTCGCTCGGCATGACTTCGATCGCGACACCGCAGGCGTTGAAGTGGTCGACCACTTCCTGCGGCGTGGATTTCGTGAGGAAGCAGAGGTCGTCGCTGCCGGCAGCGACCTGACGGCCCGTGAACCACTGCTTCTGGGTCGCCGTCTCGGGCCGCAGGTTGATCTTCTGGCGGCCGAAATGCATCGAGGTGACTTTCGCGCCGGGCCGCGGCTCGGTCACCACGCGCTTCATGCCCAGCGCGCGCTCGTACCAGGCGGCGGCAGTCTCGACATCCTTCACGCTGATGACGAGATGATCGAGGGCTTCGACGGCGAGCGACATTGGGGCCTCCTGGCCAGGGTGAACGGTTATATCGCAGGTCTGCCGGCGGCGCGTCCCGCAAGTGAGAGAGCGTCGCCCCTATATCTTCGTGACGCGGGCATGGAGCACGGCGGACCTGCCGGCTCTTACCGCCGCGAGGCAACGGGCGACGGCGGACTCGACGGCATCGGGATCGCTGACCAGCTCGCCATGCGCGCCGGCGGCCTCGGCCACCTTGGAGAAATCCATGTCGGGCGCAAGAGTCGCGCCGAACTGGCCCTCGCTCCGCGCATCGCCGTCGGGATAGACACGCAGCGTCGCCGCCTTGACCGCCCCCCACCCGGTATTGTCGAGCACCACGGTCAGCACCGGCAGCTTGTATTGCCGACCGACCGCCAGGGTCGATTGCGGGTTCGAGAAATAGAACGTGCCGTCGCCCACGATCTGCACGACCGTGCGCTCGGGACAGGCGAGCTTCAGGCCGAGCGCCATGCCGCCCGAGAAGCCGAGACCGCCGCCGGACAGGCCGACCAGCGTTCCGGGCTCGGTCCGCGGCATCTGCTGCAGCACGGCCGGGCCGTTGCGGATCGCCTCGTTGAGGACGATGTCGGTCGGCGCCAGCGCGCGGGCCAGCACGGCGCATAGATGATGCGGGTTGATCTCGCCCGGCGTGCCGCGCTCGGCGGCCAGCGTCGCCGCCTGCCTGCGCCGCGCCGCGCCCTCCTCCGCCATGCGCGCGACGCGGGCGGCGGCACGCATCCTGAAACCATCGTCGGCCCGCGCCTTCAGGGCGGCGAGCAGGTCGGACAGGATGCGATGGCTGTCGCCCGCCAGCCGGAGATGGCCGGGGAAGGTCCAGATCGGGAAATTGCGTTTCTCGGCATCGACATCGACATGCGCCCACCAGGTCGCCGGATTATCGGGCACATCGCTGGGGATCCATGGCACGTCGACATCGACCAGAAGACCGACATCGGCCTCGGCCAGCGCCTTCGCCGGCGCGAAGCCGCCATGGCAGGGTGAGTCGTGCGGCAGGCTCACATAGAGCGGATTGAACTCGACCACGCGGATGCCGGCGAAGCGCGCGAGCTCGTCGAGCACGGCGACGGCGTCGTGGTTGCGGCCGGCATAGGCTGTGATCAGCAGCGGATGCTCTGCCGCCAGCAGGCGCGCGACCAGGGGCTCGAGGGAAGCGGCATCGACGCCCCGCGCGGCGACCGCGCCGAAGCGCTCGGCCGGGTAGGAATTGATCTCGCCCTCGCTCCAGGTGGCGGTCAGCGTCTCGCGCGGGAAGGTGAGGTACACAGGGCCCTTGGGATCGCTCTCCATCACCGTATGGGCGCGGCGCAGCGCCTCCTTGGCGATCACGCCGGAGGGCAGGTTGTACTCCCATTTTGTGTAGGGCCGCACGATGCTGGCTTGATCGAACGGCTCCTGCACGAAATGCACGTAGCTGTCGCGCGTGCCGAGCAGCTCGTTGCGCGTGGTGAAGGGCGCCTTGCCGGCCATCAGCATGACGGGCAGGCGCGCGCGGCAGAGATTGTGCAGCGCCATCGCCGAGTTGGCCGTGCCGGCATCGACGTGGACCATCACGCCCTGGCCGCGCCCGGTGGCGATGGCGTAGCCCGCCGCCATGTGCACCGCCGTGTTCTCGTGCGGACAGAGTATGGTGGCCGGCATCTTCCGGCCGTCGCGCCTGAAGCGCGCCATCGCCTCGATCAGCGGCGCATGGTCGGTGCCGAAGTTGCAGAACAGGTAATCGAAGCCGATCTCGTCCAGGCCTTCGAGAAAGTAATGCGCGGTCGAATGGTGCGCTTCATTTCTATCCATGGCTGCCTCAATCGATCCGGATGTTGGCCTTGGCGGCGACCGCCTTCCAGCGCGTCGCGTCGCGCGCGATCAGGTCGCGAAACTCCACGACGGTGGTGGACCGCGGATCGACATTGATAGCCTCGAGGGCGGAGCGAACGGGCGGCAGCTCGAGCGTATCGCAGATCATGTCCTGCAGATGCTCGACGATCTCCGGCGGCGTGGCGGCAGGCGCGACGATGCCGGTCCACAGCTCGATCTCCATGTCGGCGATGCCCGATTCGGCGAAGGTCGGCACGTTGGGAAAGGCCGGCGGGCGCCGCGCCGTGGTGATGGCGAGCGCACGCAGCTTGCCGCCGCCGAGCGGCCCTGCCATCGGGGCCGAATCCGAGATCGTCATCAGCACCTGGCCCGACGCCACCGCCTGCACGGCATCGCCGCTGCCGCGATAGGGGACATGCTGGAAGGCCGAGCCGGTACGCTGGTTGAACAGCTCGCCGGCGAGCTGGAACGGCGTGGCGCTGGAGGCGTAGTTGGCCAGCTTCGGGTTGGCGCGCCCGAACGCGATCAGTTCCTCCACCGACCTGATCGGCTGGTCGCCGCCGATCGCGAGCAGCAGCGGGAAGGCGGCGAGCAGGGAGACCGGCGCGAAATCCCGCACGGGATCATAGGGCAACTTGGCGTAGACCGCGGGATTGATCGTCATCGGTCCGCTCGGCGCGACAAGCAGCGTGTAGCCGTCGGGCGGCGCGCGCGCGACGATCTCGGCGGCCACGATCGACTGCGCGCCCGGCTTGTTGTCGACGACGATCGGCTGGCCCAGCCGGTCCTGCAGCTTGGCCGCGACGATGCGGGCGATCAGGTCGTTGCCGCCGCCCGGCGTGTAGCCGACGACCAGCCGGATCGGCTTGGCGGGCCAGGCGGGCTGGCCGAGCGCCGGGCCTGCCGCCGGCAGCGCCGCGCCCAGTGCGAGGAGGGATCGTCTCAGCATGCCTCGCCAGCGTAGATCACCTGCTCCCGGTTGAGCCAGAGCGGCGAGCGCGGAAGGTCGATGAACCTGGCCTCGTCCTCCAGCAGCAGCCGCCCCGCCTCGCGGGCGTCCGGCCCGCGCGCGGCGCGGAGAGCCTCCTCGCTCGCCCACCACAGCTCGGCCACGCCGTCATAGGGATCGGGCGCGCCGCGCGCCCGGCGCATGCCGTCGGCAAGATCGCCGTCGAGGCGATGGAGCTGCACGTAGCGCACCATGCCGAGCGCCGGCTGCAGGCGCCGCACGAGCGGGCCGTGCCTGTTCAGCCAGTAGTCCTGGAACTCGGCCAGGGTCAGGCGAGGCTGACGGCGCAGGCAGAAGGTGAGCTTGAGCATGGCATCCACTTCGGCGGCTCCCTATATTGTGACCAGTTTTCTGGTCATCTGGGGGCCTCCATTGGTCACTGTCAACCTGGCGCAAGCCAAGGCGCGGCTCAGCGAGCTTCTGGACAAGGTCGAGGATGGCGAAAAGGTCGTCATCACCCGCCACGGCCGACCAGTGGCAACGCTCTCGGCGCTGGCCGCACCGAAGCAGCCGGTCAAGTCGCTCGCGGCATTTCGTGCGCGCATGCCCCGACTGCGCCGCCCGAGCGCCGCGCTGCTGCGGGAGGCACGCGACGAGGGGCGATAATGCTGTACTTCGATACCAGCTTCGTCGTCCCTCTCTTCCTTCAAGAATCGACGAGCACCAGGATCGAGCGGGTCTTTAGGAACCTTGCCGGGCAGGAGCTGGCGATCAGCCAATGGACTCGTGTCGAATTCTCATCGCTATTGGCTCGTGAAGTGCGCATGGGCAACCTGGATACAGAGGCGGCTCAGGAGGTGGGTGGCGAGTTCGAAGCCGTTGCCCAGGCATCGTTCATGATCTTTCTGCCGACCGGCGAAGACTATGAGCTTGCCAAGCAATATCTTGGCCGGCATCGCACCGGCTTGCGGGCGGGCGACGCTCTTCATCTGGCGATCGCGCACCACAACGGTTGCGAACGGACCTATAGCCTGGACAGCGGCTTGTTGAAGGCTGGCCGCCTGCTCGGCTTGCCGGTGACCCGCGGAGTGTAGATGCTTGCCTTGCCGGTCGACCAGGCTCTGCCGCGGCTGAAGGCGGTGTTGGCGGAACGCGCGGGCGCGGTGCTGGTCGCGCCGCCGGGGGCGGGCAAGACGACGCGGGTGCCGCTGGCGCTACTCGACGCGCCATGGCTTGCCGGGCGCAAGATCGTCATGCAGGAGCCGCGGCGGCTGGCGGCGCGCGCTGCGGCGCGGCGGATGGCCGAGACACTGGGCGAGGCAGTCGGCGAGACCGTGGGCTATCGCGTGCGGCTCGACAGTCGGGTCGGACCGCGCACGCGCATCGAGGTGGTCACCGACGGGCTGTTCCTGCGCATGTTGCAGGACGATCCGTCGCTCGACGGCGTCGGCTGCGTGATCTTCGACGAGCTGCACGAACGCGGGCTGGAGACCGATCTCGCCTTTGCGCTGGTGCGCGAATCGCAGGCCGCGCTGCGCGAGGACCTGCGCATCATCGCGATGTCGGCGACGCTCGATCCCGGACCGGTCTCGGAACGGCTGGGCGACGTGCCGGTCGTCGAATCGGCCGGCCGGATGTTCCCGGTCGAGACACGCTATCTCGACCGCGAGCCCGGCGGGCGCGTGGAGGATGCGGTTGCCGCCGCGGTGCGCGGCGCGCTGGCGCGCGACAGCGGTAGCACGCTGGTCTTCCTGCCGGGCGTCGGCGAGATCCGCCGCGTCGAGGAGCGGCTGGGCGGGCTCGGCGCGGAGATCGACGTGGCGCCGCTGTTCGGCGACCTCACGCCGGCCGATCAGGACCGCGCCATCGCCCCCTCGCCCGCCGGCCGGCGCAAGGTCGTGCTCGCGACCTCGATCGCTGAAACCAGCCTGACCATCGAGGGCGTCCGCATCGTGATCGACGGCGGGCAGATGCGGGTGCCGCGCTTCTCGCCGCGCTCGGGCATGACGCGGCTGGAGACGGTGCGTGTCAGCCAGGCCTCGGCCGACCAGCGGCGCGGCCGCGCCGGCCGGCTGGAGCCGGGCGTCTGCTATCGCCTATGGACCGAGGAGGCGCAGCGCGGGCTGCTGCCTTTCACGCCGCCGGAGATCCTCGACGCCGACCTCGCGCCGCTGGCGCTCGAGCTCGCCGCCTGGGGCGTCGCCGACGCGACCACGCTGCCGTGGCTGACGCCGCCGCCGGCCTCGGCGCTGGCGACGGCGCGCGCGCTATTGGCCGATCTCGGCGCGATCGAGGGGCCGTCGGGCGCGATCACGCAGCACGGGCGGGCGATGGCGCGGCTCGGCCAGCATCCGCGGCTGGCGCATCTCGTGCTGCGCGGGCGCGAGCTGGGGCAAGGCAAGGTCGCGGCGCTGATCGCGGCGATCCTCGGCGAGCGCGACTTCCTGCGCGAGCGCGATGTCGACCTGCGCCATCGCGTCGATCTTGCACTGGCCGGACGCGCGCCACGGCTGATCCAGGAGACGGCGCGGCGGCTGACACTCCGCGATTCGCGCGGAGAGACACCCGACACGGCGATGACCGGCGCGCTGCTGGCGCTGGCCTATCCCGACCGGATCGGGCGGCGGCGGCCGGGGACGGCCAACCGCTACCTCCTGTCGGGCGGCCGCGGCGCGGCGCTGCCCGAGGGCGACCCGCTGTCGAACGAGGAGTTTCTGGTCGTGGCCGAGACCGACGGGTCGGCGCAGGACGCCCGCATCTACCTCGCTGCGCCGATCGGCGTGGCGGAGATCGAAGAGCTTTACGAGGACCGTATTGTCGACGAGCAGGTCGTCCAGTGGAACGCGCGCGACAACACGGTGATCGCGCGACGGCGCCGCCGCCTCGGCGCGCTGGCGATCGAGGACAAGCCGCTCGCCCGACCGGATCCGGAGAAGATCAAGGCCGCGATGCTGGACGGCATCCGACAGCGCGGCCTGCCCTGGACCGACGAGCTGCTGGTCTGGCGTCAGCGCATCGCCTTCCTGCGCAGCCTCGACACGAGCTGGCCCGACCTTTCGGACGAGGCCCTGCTCGCCTCGGTCGGGGATTGGCTCGCGCCATTCGTCGATGGCGGCACGAAGAAGACCGACTTCGCGGCGGCCCTCAGGGCGCTGGTGCCGTGGGACCGGCAGCGGCAGGTCGACTCGCTGGCGCCGACCCATATCGAGGTGCCGAGCGGCTCGCGCGTGCCGATCGACTACGGCAATCCCGCCGAGCCCGCTCTGTCCGTCCGGCTGCAGGAAATGTTCGGCCTCACCGACACGCCGACGGTCGGCGGCGGCAGGGTGCCGGTGGTGATCCACCTCCTGTCGCCGGCGCGCCGGCCGGTGCAGGTCACGCGCGACCTCGCCAGCTTCTGGACCAACGGCTACCGGGCGGTGAAGGCCGAACTCAAGGGCCGTTACCCGCGCCACTACTGGCCTGACGACCCGCTGATCGCCGAGCCGACCGCCCGCGTCCGGCCCCGGCCACAGCGGTAGAGTGTCCGGCTCATTGGCGTTCTTCTTCACGTCGGGCCGCACGATATGCTACGGCGAAGGCATGTCCAGCACACTGCCCTTCCAGACCGCAAAGCAGCTTGCCGCGGCGATCCGGAAAAAGAAGATCGGCTGCCTCGAGCTGCTCGATCTCTATCTCGCACGCATCGCAGCCCACAACCCGGAGCTCAATGCGATCATCGCCATGGATGTCGACGGCGCGCGCAAGCGAGCCAAGGCGGCCGACCGGGCGGTGAAGGCCGGCAAGAAGCTCGGGCCGCTGCACGGCGTGCCGATGACCCTGAAGGAGTCCTACGACATCGCGGGCTATCCCACGACCTGGGGCAATCCGGCGTTCAAGGACCGCAAGGTCGAGAAGAACTCGCTCGCCGCGCAGCGGCTGGTCGATGCCGGCGTGACACTGTTCGGCAAGACCAACGTGCCGCTGAACCTCGCCGACTGGCAGAGCTACAACGAAGTCTACGGCTCGACCAACAAT
The DNA here is from genome assembly GCA_945957125.1 of uncultured Rhodospirillales bacterium. Lineage (GTDB taxonomy): Bacteria > Pseudomonadota > Alphaproteobacteria > Reyranellales > Reyranellaceae > Reyranella. The sequence goes on from CAMFJT010000131.1 coordinate 17,770, forward strand.
CCCTGGGATCTCGGCCGCACGCCGGGCGGTTCGTCGGGCGGCTCGGGTGCGGCGCTGGCCGCCGGTCTGACCGGCATCGAGGCGGGCAGCGACATCGGCGCCTCGATCCGCAACCCCGCGCACTATTGCGGCGTGT
>CAMFJT010000132.1 GCA_945957125.1 uncultured Rhodospirillales bacterium
TTCGAGGAGTCCTCGATGATCATGTAGTCGAAGCACGCCCTCTCCATCCCCTGCGCGAGATCGACGAACAGGTCGGGCATCATCCAGCGCGCGGTGTCGGCGCCGGGAAAATCGGACCGCCAGCTCTTGGGGCCATAGCCCTGCGACAGGAACCAGGCGAGGTGAAATTGACGCTTCGGCATCGAGTCTGGCTCCGCTGCGATCCTTGGCCCATCCGCAAATGTGTCAACTTTCTTTCGGACACAATTTCTTCCGGTCACCGCACAGCATAGCGCCGATCCTCTTTTCGTCGCACCACGGGTGTGCAGCGGGAGGCGACGGAACAATTCGATGCTTCCGGCCTTGTATCGGGATGCAGGTTCAGGAGGTGATCCAGCAAGGCGTAGCGTCGCCGTCGATCTACTATATCCCAGGGGCCCTGGCGGGGCCGCTGGCTTCGTGGCCGCGGCATTTCGAGCGCGCGCGCGCCATGGGCTTGAAGCAGATCTGCACAGCACCGCTCGGACTGCCCGGCCGCCGTGGCGACTTGTTCCTCCTCGCCGATCCCGACAAACCCGATCCGCGGCTGGGTCCACAGGGCAGCACTGCGGCGCTGATCGCCGCTCTTGCCGCATCGGCCGCCACCTATGGCTTCGAGACGGTGATCGACGTGGTGCTGGACCGCGTCGCTGACGAAGATGCCGACGGCCGGACATACAAGACGGCATCCCTCAACCGCGCCGTGGTCGATCCTCGCATCCGATCTTCGGACATCGACGCCGCCTTCTCCCGCTTCGACGATCGCGCGGCTTCGGCAGCGCTGCTCGCCCAATGGAGCGAGCGCCTGGCCTCGTGGAGGCGGAGCGGCGCCGCCGGCTTCCGCCTGCTCGGGCTCGAGCGCGTTCCCCCCGAATTCCTTGCAGCCCTGATCGAAGCGGTCGATGGCCGTTTCCTTGCCTGGACGCCGGGCCTCGCCTGGGAACACGTCGCGCGACTGACGGATATCGGCCTCGATGGCGTCTTCGCCTCCACGCCCTGGTGGGACGGTCGCGCGAGCTGGTATGCGGAGGAGCACGCGCTGCTGCGCCGCGTCGCCCCGATCATCGCCCCCGTCGAGGTGCCGTTCGGTCCGCGCAGCGCGCGACGTGCCAGTGACGACAGGACCAAGCGGCTTCTCGCACGGCAAGTCCTGCAGCTCGGCGCCGCAACGTCCGAAGGCCTCTTCGTGCCCATGGGCTTTGAGTCCCTGGTGCAGCAGCCGCTGCAATCGCGCTTCCCGGCAGGCGTCTCCGACGGCGAGCCGGTGCTGGCCGGCGACGTCGCGAATGCCGTGGCGTCGCTCGGCGGCGGAACCATGCGGGGCCTCACCGGGCCGGGCAGCAAGGTGACTGCGCTGTCGATGGAAGAGCGCCATACCGTCGTGCTGATCAACACGGACCTGACGCACGGCCTGCCCTCACCCCTGCCGCTCGAACAGGATGAGGGGCCGCTCGCGCCCGGCGAGGTGCGCATCGTTGCGCAACCCGAACGGTCGCCGATCGTGTCCAAGCGTCGGACGGTCGCGCGCGACGCCGCGAAGGGGTCGCGCGTCATCGTCGAGAACATCTCGCCGCGCGTCGCGGGCGGACCGTTCGCCGCCAAGCGCATCGTCGGCCACACCGTCACGGTCGAGACCGACGCCTATACCGACGGGCATGACGTGCTGGCGGTGGAGCTCCTCTGGAAGGCCGCGGACGCGGACGACTGGCAACGCGTCCCCATGGCGTCGCTCGGCAACGCGCGCTGGCGGGCGAGCTTCACGCCGTTCCGGATGGGACGCTATCTCTACGCGGTCGAGTCCTGGATCGACGACTACGCCACGCTCTGCCGCGCGATCCGACTGAAGCAGGAGGCCGGGGTCGACATATCGGTCGAGCTTGCCGAGATCCGCGAGGCGCTCGTGGGCGTATCGCACGATCCTGCCGCGCGCACCGCGCTGTCCGATACGCTGGCGATCCTTCAGGACGGTGACGCCGCCGCCGGCGTGCGGGCGCTGATCTCGCCCAAGACCCGCCGGATCGTCGCCGAAGCCGGCGAGCGCCCCTTTGCAACCCGATCCGAGCCGCTGGCGCTCGACGTGGAGCGCGAGGCCGCCGGCTTTGCCGCGTGGTACGAGCTGTTTCCGCGGTCGATGACCGACGATCCCGCCCGGCACGGCACATTCGACGACGTGATCGCCCAGCTGCCGCGCGTGCGCGACATGGGCTTCGACGTTCTCTATTTCCCGCCGATCCATCCGATCGGCACCAAGGCGCGCAAGGGCCGCAACAACACGCTGACGCCCGGCCCGACCGACGTGGGCAGTCCCTACGCCATCGGCAGCCCCGAGGGTGGCCACGACGCGCTGCATCCCGCGCTCGGCACGTTCGAGGATTTCCGCCGCCTGGTCGACGCCGCACACGCGCACGGCCTCGAGATCGCGATCGATTTCGCCATCCAGTGCTCGCCCGACCATCCGTGGCTGAAGCAGCATCCCGATTGGTTCCGGCACCGCCCGGACGGAACGATCAAGCACGCCGAGAACCCGCCCAAGAAGTACGAGGACATCGTCAACGTCGACTTCTACGCCGAGGGCGCGATCCCCGGCCTGTGGCAGGCGTTGCGCGATGTCGTGCTGTTCTGGATCGGCCAGGGCGTCACGATCTTTCGCGTCGACAACCCGCACACCAAGCCGCTGCCGTTCTGGCAGTGGATGATTGCCGACGTGCGGGCGCGCCATCCCGCCGCGATCTTCCTGTCGGAGGCGTTCACCCATCCGAAGATGATGTACCGGCTGGCCAAGGTCGGCTTTTCCCAGTCCTACAGCTACTTCACCTGGCGCAACACGCGGCAGGAGCTGACGGAATACCTGACCGAGCTGACCACGACGGCACCGGCGGATTTCTTCCGGCCGAACTTCTTCGTCAACACGCCGGACATCAATCCGCTTTTCCTGCAGGATTCCGGCCGCGCCGGCTTCCTGATCCGCGCCGTGCTGGCCGCGACGCTCTCGGGCCTGTGGGGCGTCTATTCCGGCTTCGAGCTGTGCGAGGCGGCCGCGCTGCCCGGCCGGGAGGAATATCTCGATTCGGAAAAGTACGAGATCCGCGTCAGGGATTTCGGCGCTCCCGGCAACATCGTGAACGAGATCACGCGGCTCAACCGCATCCGCCGGGCCAATCCCGCCCTGCACAGCCATCTCGGCGTGCGCTTCTACAACTCGAGCAACGAGCAGGTGATCGTCTACGGCAAGGCGCTGCCGTCGCACGAGGACATGGTGTTCGCGATCGTGAACCTCGATCCGCGTCAGCCGCAGGAGACGCGCTTCGAGATTCCGCTGTGGGAATGGAACCTGCCCGACAGCGGAGCGCTGCAGGCCGAGGACCTGATGACCGGCCGGCGCTTTACGCTGCACGGCAAGGAGCAATCGCTGCGGCTCGACCCGGGCGCGTCGCCCTTCGTCCTGTGGCGCCTCTTTCCTGAAGAAGGAAGCCCGTCATGAATGCGCCCTCCCCCGAGCTTGCCCGCCGGCTGACCAACGAGCCGCAGTGGTACAAGGACGCGATCATCTACCAGCTGCACGTGAAGTCGTTCTTCGATTCCAACAACGACGGGATCGGCGATTTCCCTGGCCTGATCTCCAAGCTCGACTACATCGCCGACCTCGGCGTGAACACGTTGTGGCTGCTGCCGTTCTATCCCTCGCCGCGGCGCGACGACGGCTACGACATCGCCGACTACCGCGACGTCCATCCCGAATACGGCAAGATGGCCGACGTGAAGCAGTTCATCACCGCCGCCCACAAGCGCGGCCTGCGCGTTATCACCGAGCTGGTGATCAACCACACCTCCGACCAGCATCCGTGGTTCCAGCGTGCACGCGCCGCCAAGCCCGGCTCGGCCGCGCGCGACTTCTACGTCTGGTCCGACACCGACCAGAAATATCCCGAGACCCGCATCATCTTCCTCGACACCGAGCGCTCCAACTGGACCTGGGACCCGGTGGCCGGCGCCTATTACTGGCACCGCTTCTACTCGCACCAGCCCGACCTCAACTTCGACAATCCGAAAGTCCTCGAAGCGGTGCTGGGCGTGATGCGCTTCTGGCTCGATCTCGGCGTCGACGGGCTGCGGCTCGACGCGGTGCCCTATCTCGTCGAGCGCGAGGGCACGATCAACGAGAACCTGGCCGAGACGCACGATATCCTGAAGAAGATCCGCGCCGAGCTCGACCGCACCTATCCCGACCGCATGCTGCTGGCCGAGGCCAACCAGTGGCCGGAGGACACCAAGGACTATTTCGGCCAGGGCGACGAATGCCACATGGCGTTCCACTTCCCCCTGATGCCACGCATGTACATGGCGCTGGCGCGCGAGGACCGCTTCCCGATCACCGACATCATGCGCCAGACGCCGCAGATCCCCGACGCCTGCCAGTGGGCGATCTTCCTGCGCAATCACGACGAGCTGACGCTCGAGATGGTCACCGATTCCGAGCGCGACTATCTGTGGCAGACCTACGCCACCGACCGGCGCGCGCGCATCAATCTCGGCATCCGCCGCCGGCTCGCGCCGCTGCTCGAGCACGACCGCCGGCGCATCGAGCTGCTGAATTGCCTGCTGCTCTCCATGCCGGGCACGCCGGTGATCTACTACGGCGACGAGATCGGCATGGGCGACAACATCCGGCTCGGCGACCGCGACGGCGTGCGCACGCCGATGCAGTGGTCGCCCGACCGCAACGGCGGCTTCTCGCGCGCCGACTGGAACGCGCTCGCCCTGCCGACCATCCAGGACCCGCTCTACGGCTACGAGACGGTCAACGTCGAGGCGGCGACGCGCGATCCCTACTCGCTGCTGCACTGGATGCGGCGCATGCTGACGGTGCGCCGCGCGCATCCGGCGTTCGGCCGCGGCGGCCTGCGCTTCCTCTATCCCAAGAACCGCAAGGTGCTCGCGTACCTGCGGGAGGACCCCAACGAGACGCTGCTGTGCGTCGCCAACGTCTCGCGCACGCCGCAGGCCGTCGAGCTCGACCTGTCCGAATTCGCCGGCCGGGTGCCGATCGAGCTGAACGGCGGCTCGCTGTTCCCGCCGATCGGCCAGCTCTCCTACCTGCTGACCCTGCCGCCCTACGGCTTCTACTGGTTCATCCTGGCGAGGGAGAGCGAGGCGCCCTCCTGGCATACGCCGGCGCCGGAGCCGTTGCCGGATTTCGTCACGCTGGTGCTGCGCGAGTCGCTCGCCAACGGCCTGCGCCAGCTCGCCAGCAGCCTGCTCGAGCGCGAAGCGCTGCCGGCCTATCTGACCAAGCGGCGCTGGTTCTCGGCCAAGGGCCAGCCGATCGAGCAGGCGCGCATCGCCCATACCGCGCCTCTTCCCGGCGGCGACCGCGAGCTGTTGTTGGCGGAGATCGAAACCCGCATCGACGGAGCGACGCAACGCTGGCAGATGCCGTTGTCGATCGGCTGGGAAGACGAGACCAGCGGCCCCTTGCCCGGCCAGCTCGCCCTGTCGCGGGTTCGCCGCGGCCGGCGGGTCGGGCTGTTGACCGACGCCTTCGCCATTCCTTCCTTCGCGGTGCAGATGCTGCGCGCAATGGCCGACGGCACGCAGATCGAGACCGACGATGGCCGGATCGTCTTCGAATCGATGCCCGGCGCGGAAGCCGTCCTTCGGCAAAAACCCGACGCGGCCATCAACTGGCTGTCGGCCGAGCAATCGAACAGCTCGCTGATCGTCGACGATGCCGCGATGCTCAAGATCTTCCGCAAAGTGGTGCCCGGCGAGCATCCGGAAGCCGAGATGAGCCGCTACCTGACGGCCCACGGCTTCGCCAATTCGCCGACGCTGCTGGGCGAAGTCACGCGCATCGACCGGCAGGGCGAACGCCATTCGCTCGCCGTGGCGCAGAGCTTCATCCGCAACCAGGGCGATGGATGGACCTGGACGCTGAACCAGTTCAAGCGCGCGGTCGACGATCTGGCCACGCATGAGGCAGAGGCCCGCGCCGACAAGGTCGAGGACTACCAGAGCTTCGCCGCCACCGTGGGCCGGCAGCTCGCCGCCATGCACACGGTGCTGGCGCGCGATACCGGCGACTCGGCGTTCGCGCCGAGGACGGCCGATGCCAAGGACGTCTCGCACTGGATCGCGCGCGCGCTCGGCCTGCTGAACCAGGCCTTCGAGGTCCTGCGCGCACGCAAGGCGGGCGAGAACGAGGAGGACGACAAGGCCGTCGCCGCGCTGAGCGTCAACAAGGACCGCCTCATCCTGGCGCTGGAACGGCTGGCCCGGACGGGCGAAGGTGGGCTCATGACGCGCGTCCACGGCGATTTCCATCTCGGCCAGGTGCTGGTCGCCAGCGGCGATGCCTACATCATCGATTTCGAGGGCGAGCCGGCCCGCCCGCTCGCCGAGCGGCGGGCTCGGATGAGCCCGTTGGTCGATGTCGCCGGACTGATGCGCTCGATCGACTACGCGGTCGCCACGACGCTCGATCCCCGCACCCCGACCTCCGCGCCGCTGGCCGAGGCCACGCGCGCCAAGTTCGTGAAGCGCCTGCGCGACGGTGCGCAGGAGGCCTTCCTCGACGCCTACCGCAGTGGCGTCGGCGACCTGCCCGGCCTCGACAATACGGACCTGTTGGCATTTTTCATGCTGGAGAAAGCCGCCTATGAGCTGCTTTACGAGGCGTCCAACCGTCCGGCCTGGATGTCGATTCCCCTGCATGGCCTGCAGCGTCTGATGATTCGCATCCTCGGTGACGACCTTCGGAGTGCTTCATGAGGGCTTGTCCCGATCTTTCCCGACCGGAAGCCGACGCCCTCGCGCAGGCCCGCCATGGCGACCCGTTCGGGGTGCTGGGCCCGCACGATGCCGCCCACGGCCGCGTCATCCGCACGTTCCTGCCCGGCGCACGGACCGTCGAGGTGGTGCGGCGCGGCGACCGCACGCCGCTCGGCACACTGACGGCGCGCCAGCCCGACGGGCTGTTCGAAGGCCCTGTGGACGATGCGGCGGGTTATCTGCTGCGCATCACGTGGCCAGGAGCGGTGCAGGAGACGGAGGATCCCTATTCCTTCGGACCCCTGCTGGGCGACCTCGACCTGCATCTCTTCGCCGAAGGCCGGCATTTCGAGCTGGCGCGGGTGTTCGGCGCGCGCCGCATGACGCACGAAGGCGTGGAAGGGGTCGGCTTCTCGGTCTGGGCGCCCAATGCCAGCCGGGTTGCCGTGGTGGGCGATTTCAATGCCTGGGATACGCGACGCCATCCGATGCGCCTGCGCTTTCCCGCCGGTGTCTGGGAGCTGTTCGTGCCGCGCGTCGAGCCGGGCGTCCGCTACAAGTTCGACATCGTCGGCGCCGGCGGCGTGCCGCAGCCGCAGAAGGCCGATCCGCTCGCCCGGCAGACCGAGATGCCGCCGGCGACGGCGTCGGTCGTCGCCTCGCCCGAGCCTTTCCCCTGGAACGACCAGGCCTGGATGAAGGGCCGTGCGGCGCGACAGGCCGTCGACGCACCGATCGCGATCTACGAGGTCCATCTCGGCTCGTGGATGCGCGCCGACCAGACGTGGGACGATGCCGCCGACCGGCTGATCCCCTATGCCATCGACATGGGCTTCACCCATCTCGAGCTTCTACCGATCACCGAATATCCATTCGGCGGCTCGTGGGGCTACCAGCCGCTCGGCCTGTTCGCGCCGACCGCGCGCTTCGGCTCGCCCGACGGCTTCGCCCGCTTCGTCGATCGCGCCCACGCCGCCGGGCTGGCGCTCATCCTCGACTGGGTGCCGGCGCATTTCCCGACCGATCCGCACGGCCTCGCCCGGTTCGACGGCACCGCGCTCTACGAGCATTCCGATCCGCGCGAAGGATTCCATCATGACTGGAACACCTACATCTACAATTTCGGCCGGCGCGAGGTGCAGGGCTTCCTGATCGCCAGCGCGCTGCACTGGCTGGAGCACTTCCATGTCGATGCACTGCGCGTCGATGCCGTGGCCTCGATGCTCTATCGCGACTACAGCCGCAAGGCCGGCGAATGGGTGCCCAACGTCCATGGCGGACGCGAGAACCTCGAGGCGATCGACTTCATCCGCCATCTCAATGCCGTCGTGGCCGAGCGCTGCCCCGGTGCCGTCGTCATCGCCGAGGAATCGACCGCCTGGCCGGGCGTCACCAAGCCGGTGCCGGAACGAGGACTGGGCTTCGCCTACAAATGGAACATGGGCTGGATGCACGACACGCTGCGCTACATGGCGCACGACCCGATCCATCGCTCGTATCATCACGACGACATGACCTTCGGGCTGGTCTACGCCTTCTCCGAGCACTTCGTCCTGCCGCTGTCGCACGACGAGGTGGTGCACGGCAAAGGCTCGCTGCTCGACCGCATGCCCGGCGACCGCTGGCAGAAATTCGCCAACCTGCGCGCCTATTTCGGCTTCATGTGGACCCATCCGGGCAAGAAGCTGTTGTTCATGGGCGGCGAGATCGCGCAGGAGCGCGAATGGAACCACGACGGTGAGATCGACTGGTTCCTGCTCGACGATCCTGCCCATGCCGGCATCCAGCGGCTGGTGCGCGACCTGAACCGTCTTTATCGCGAGGAGCCGGCGCTGCATCGCCGCGATTGCAGCCCCGACGGCTTCCGCTGGATGATCGGCGACGACCGCTCCAACTCCGTCTTCGCCTTCCTGCGCCAAGGCGACTCGAAGGATCCGCCCGTATTGGTCGTCTGCAACATGACGCCGACACCGCGCTTCCATTATCGTATCGGCGTTCCGCGCGCCGGCCAGTGGCGCGAGATCGCCAATACCGATTCCCGGTTCTACGGAGGCAGCGACATGGGCAACGACGGCGGCGCCGAGACGACACCGGTTTGTGCGCACGGCGAGCCGCAATCGCTCGAGCTGACCCTGCCGCCCCTCGCCACGATCGTGCTGCGCGCCGACATCTGATCGTGCCGCCCTTTCCCGACCGCCTGGAGGCGGGATCCGCCTATCCGCTGGGGGCGACGTTCGACGGCCTCGGCATCAACTTCGCCGTCTTCTCCGCCCACGCCGAGAAGATCGAGCTCTGCCTGTTCGATCCCGCCGGCCGGCGCGAGGTCACGCGCCTTGCCTTGCCGGAATGCACCGACGAGATCTGGCACGGCTACCTGCCCGGCGGGCGCCCCGGCTTGATCTATGGCTATCGCGCCCACGGCCCCTACGAGCCGTACCATGGCCATCGCTTCAACCCGCACAAGCTGCTGCTCGATCCCTACGCTCGCCGCCTCACCGGCGAGATCCGCAACTCGGACGCCCTGTACGGCTATCGCGTGAACTCGCCGCGCGCCGACCTTTCGTTCGACCGCCGCGACAGCGCACCCGCCGTCGCCAAGGGGGTCGTGACCTGGGACGACTTCTGCTGGGACGACGACCGGCCGCCCAACGTGCCGTGGTCGGAGACCGTCATCTACGAAGCCCATCCCAAGGGCCTCACGATCCAGCGCTTCGACCTGCGGCCGCGCGAGCGCGGCACGTTCACCGCTCTCGCCGACCAGGGCGTGATCGACCATCTGCGCCGGCTGGGCATCACGGCCGTCGAGCTGATGCCGGTGCAGGCCTTCGTGCAGGACCGCCGCCTGCTCGACCAGGGCCTTCGCAACTACTGGGGCTACAACACGCTGGGCTTCTTCGCGCCCGAACCGCGCTACCTGTCCGAAGGCACCGCCGACGACATGCGCATCGCCGTCCGCCGCCTGCATGCCGCGGGCATCGAGGTCATCCTCGACGTCGTCTACAACCACACCGCCGAGAGCGACGAGCTCGGCCCGACGCTGTCGTTCCGCGGGCTCGACAACGCCAGCTACTACCGCCTGCGGCCGGACAGCCCGCGCCACTACATCAACGACACCGGCACGGGCAACACGGTGAACCTGTCCCATCCGCGCGTGCTGCAGATGGTGATGGATTCGCTGCGCTACTGGGTCACCTCGTTCCATGTCGACGGCTTCCGCTTCGACCTCGGCACCATTCTCGGCCGCGAGGCGCACGGCTTCGATGCGGGCTCGGGCTTCTTCGATGCCGTGCGCCAGGATCCGGTGCTGTCGCGCGTGAAGCTGATCTCCGAGCCGTGGGATCCCGGCCCCGGCGGCTACCAGCTCGGCCGCCATCCGCCGGGCTTCGCCGAATGGAACGACCGCTTCCGCGACAGCGTGCGCCGCTACTGGCGCGGCGACGCGGGCCAGCGCTCTGAGTTCGCCGCGCGGCTGGCGGGCTCGGCCGACCTGTTCGACCATCGCGGCCGCCGGCCTCCGGCCTCGATCAACTACGCCGCCTGCCATGACGGCTTCACCTTGCTCGACGCGGTGAGCTACGCCCAGCGCCACAACGAGGCCAATGGCGAGAGCAACAGGGACGGCCAGTCCGAGAACTTCTCCGCCAACTGGGGCACGGAAGGACCGAGCGACGATCCGGCCACGCGCGAAACGCGCTTCCGCCTGCAATGCGCGATGCTTGCCACGGTCTTCCTCGCCCAGGGCACGCCGATGCTGCTGGCCGGCGACGAATTCGGCCGCACGCAGAACGGCAACAACAACGCCTATGCCCAGGACAACGAGACCTCGTGGATCAATTGGAGGTTGGCCGATGGCCCGGACGGCCGCCGGCTCACCGAGTTCGTGGCGCGCGCGATCGCGGTGCGCCGCGACAATCCTGTCCTGCGCTGCGCCAGCTTCCTGCACGGCAAGGACCAACCCGCGCCGGACGTGCTCGACATCGCCTGGTTCGACGAGCAGGGCGAGATCATCCCGGGCGCCGCTTGGGAAAACCCCGCGGAGCGCACCCTGGTGCTGCGCCGCGCCGCCGCCGCAACGGACGGCAGCGTTCCGATCCTGACCTGCTTCTTCAATCCCACGGCCGAGGACCGCAGCTTCAAGCTGCCGGCCCCGCCGCTTCCGACGACGCTGCTGCTCGACAGCGCCGATCCGGGTGCGACGGAACGCCCGGTCGAAGGCAGCTTCCTGCCGGTCAAGGCACGGAGCGTGGTGCTGGCCCGAAGCGTTTACAGGAAATGAGATTCGGCGCGACCTATCTCGGCAACGGCCGCACGCACTTCCGGCTCTGGGCACCGGGCCAGAAGAAGATCGATCTCGATATCGACGGCCGACGGATTCCGATGGCACCGCGGGCGAAAGGCTGGTTCGAAGCCGAGGCGGAGGCCGCCCCAGGGGCGGCGTACCTGTACCGGCTGGAGTCCGGCCAGGCGCTGCCCGATCCGGCCTCGCGCGGGCAGGCGGACGACGTGCATGGCCCCAGCCTGGTCGTCGATCCGAACGCCTATCGCTGGCGCCATCCCGAATGGCGAGGCCGGCCGTGGCACGAGACCGTGCTGTACGAGCTACATCCCGGCACCTGTGGCGGCTTCGCGGGCGTGCAGGCCGACCTCGACCGCCTCGCCGGGCTCGGCGTCACTGCCATCGAGCTGATGCCGATCAGCGATTTTCCCGGCGCCCGCAACTGGGGCTACGACGGCGTGCTGCCCTTCGCGCCCGAGCGCTCCTATGGAACGCCGGACTCGCTGAAGGCGCTGATCGACGCCGCCCATGAGCGCGGGCTGATGATGTTCCTCGACGTCGTCTACAATCACTTCGGCCCGGACGGAAACTACCTCGGCGCCTACGCGCCCCAGTTCTTCCGGGAGGACGTGCACACGCCATGGGGAGCGGCAATCGATTTCCGCCAGCCGCCGGTGCGCCGTTTCTTCATCGAGAACGCCCTCTACTGGTTGGCCGAATACCGTTTCGACGGCTTGCGGCTCGACGCCGTGCACGCCATCGCCGACCAGACATGGCTCGACGAGATGGCGGCCGAGGTGCGCGCCACCCTCGGGCGGGAGCGGCAGGTCCATCTGGTGCTCGAGCACGACGACAACGAAGCGGACCATCTGCGCCACGGCTATGACGGCCAATGGAACGACGACGCCCATCACGTGCTGCATGTGATGCTCACGGGCGAGAGCGACGGCTACTACAGCGACTTTGCCCAGGCGCCGGCCCGCCAGCTCGCGCGCGCGCTGGCCGAGGGCTTCATCTTCCAGGGCGATCCATCGCCCTACCGCAACGGCAAGGCACGCGGCACGCTCAGCGCCGACCTGCCGCCGACCGCGTTCGTGCTGTTCCTCCAGAATCACGACCAGATCGGCAATCGCCCGTTCGGCGACCGGCTGACGACGGTCGCCGATCCCGCAGCGCTGAAGGCGGCGATCGCCCTGCAGCTCCTCAGCCCGAACATTCCGCTCATCTTCATGGGCGAGGAACGGATGAGCCGCACGCCGTTCCAGTTCTTCACCGACTATCGGGGCGATCTGGCCATCGCCGTGCGCGAGGGCCGCCGCCGCGAGTTCGCGCGCTTCACCCGCTTCGGCGGCGAGGACATCCCCGATCCCAACGCGCGGGAGACCTTCGACCGCAGCCGCGTCGCGCCGACCGGAGACGATCGCCTGTACCGCACGCTCCTCGCGCTGCGCCATGACGCCATCGTGCCGCGCCTGGCGGGCGCGCGGACGCTCGACAGCCAGGTGCTCGGGCCGGCCGCCGTGCTGGTGCGCTGGCGGATGGGCGACGGCGCCATCCTCGCCATTGCCGCCAATCTCGGCGCCGAGCCGGCGGCGATCGGCGCGCCGGGCGGCACCCTGATTTTCATGACATCCGACAACGCCATTGGCGGCGGCGTGTTGGCCGCCCGTAGCACCGCTGTCTTCCTGGAGTCCCCGCCGTGAACGATGAAGCCATTCTCGAGCAGGCGCACCGGGCCGGCCTCGCCATCGACTGGACCGATGCCAACGGCCGGCCACAGCGCGTCTCCGTCGCGTCGCTGAAGCGCATCCTGGACGCGCTGGGCGCGAGCGGGCCACGCCAGCTTCGGCCGCTCGTCACCGCGACGATCGGCCAGCCGATCGGCATCGACGCCGACGGACCGGCCGAGCTGGTGCTCGAGGACGGCTCGCGCCAGTCGCTCACGCTGCACCAGTCGATCCCGCCGATCGGTACGCCCGGTTATCACACGCTGCGCCATGCCGACCGCGAGACGACGATCGCCGTGGCGCCGCCGCGCTGCCTCACCATCGACGACATCGCGCCGGGCCAGAAGCTGTGGGGCCTCGCCGTCCAGCTCTACAGCCTCAAGCGGCCGCACGACGGCGGAATCGGCGACACGACCGCGCTCGCCATGCTCGCGCGGGACGCCGCGTCGCAGGGCGCCGACGCCCTGGCGCTCAGCCCCACGCACAGCCTGTTCCCCGACGATCCGAATCGCTTCGGTCCCTATTCGCCCTCCAGCCGGCTGTTCCTCAATCCGCTGCTGATCGACCCGGTCACCATGCTGGGCGAGCATCGGGTGGAGGCCGAGACCGAACCCGAGCAGCCGCTGATCGACTGGCCGAGCGCGGCGCGGCGGAAATACGCGCTGCTGCGCCGGCTGTACGACGATTTCGCCACCAGCCATTCGTCGCGCGCGCCGGCGTTCGAGGCCTTCCTCCGCGACGGCGGCCCGACCCTGGCCGGCCATATCGGCTTCGAGGCGCGCCATGGCGGCGACCCGCGCTACTACGGCTTCCTGCAATGGCTGTCCGACGGCGCGTTCGCCGCGGCGCAGAAGGCGGCGAAGGACGCGGGCATGCGGATCGGCCTGATCAGCGATCTCGCCATCGGCCTCGACTGCGGCGGCGCGCAGGTCGGCGCCAACCCGGACCAGTTCCTCGCCGGCCTCAGCATCGGGGCGCCCCCCGACATGTTCAATCCGCTTGGCCAGGACTGGGGCCTCACCTCCTTCTCGCCGCGCGCGCTGCTCGACGGCGGCTTCGCGCCGTTCATCGCCACCTTGCGGGCCAACATGCGCCATGCCGGCGGCGTGCGGATCGACCACGCGATGGGGCTGATGCGGCTGTGGCTGGTGCCGCACGGCGCGCCGTCGTCGGAAGGCGCCTATCTCTCCTATCCGGTCGACGACCTGCTGCGGCTGCTCGCGCTCGAATCGCATCGCAACCGGGCGATCGTGATCGGCGAGGACCTCGGCACCATGCCGCCCTCCTTCCGCGACCGCTGTCGCGACGCGGGGATCGCCGGCATGGACGTGCTGTGGTTCCAGCGCGGCTGGGATCGTTTCCTCTCCCCGCACGAATGGCGCGCCGATGCCGTCGGCATGACCACCACGCACGACCTGCCGACCGTCGCGGGCTGGTGGCGCGGCGCCGACCTCGAACTTCGGCGCGGCATCGGCACGGTCGAGGAGTCCGAGATCGCGCAGCGTCCGGCCGAACGCGGCGCCTTGTGGCGGGCGTTCACCGAAGCCGGCGTGGCGCATGGCCACCAGCCCAGCGATGACACCACCGATCCCGTCGTCGATGCAGCCATCGGGTTCGTCGCCCATGCGCCCGGCCCGCTGGCGATCGTCCCGCTGGAGGACATCATGGGCGTGGCCGAGCAGCCGAACCTGCCCGGCACCATCGACCAGCATCCCAACTGGCGCCGCCGCTTCCACCAGCCGGCCGACGAGATGCTGCGTCAGCCGGCAGCCGAGAAGCGGTTGCGGCTCCTCAAGGAACGACGGTCCTCATGACGCCGCGCGCCACCCTCCGCCTGCAGTTCCACAAGGGCTTCACCTTCGCCGATGCCGAAGCGCTGGTGCCGTATTTCGCCGCGCTGGGCATCAGCCATCTCTATGCCTCGCCGATCACCACGGCACGCCCCGGCTCGCTGCACGGCTACGACGTCACCGACCCGACGCAAGTGAATCCGGAGCTGGGCGGCGAGCCCGCGCTGAAGCGGCTGGTCGACGCGCTGCGCCGCGAGAAGCTCGGCCTGATCGTCGACATCGTGCCGAACCACATGGCCGCCACCCTCGACAACGCATGGTGGACCGACGTGCTGCGCCACGGCCAGGCCAGCCGCTATGCCCGCTTCTTCGACATCGATTGGACGTCCGGCGAGATCTTCCTTCCCTGGCTCGACAAGCCCGAGGCCGAGGTCACGCCCGAGGAGATCGACGCGCTGGGCCTGCCCACGCCCGGCGCCTGGCGGCTGGGCTGGTCGCGCACCGCCGGGGACCGCATCAACTGGCGGCGCTTCTTCGACATCGGCGGGCTCGTCTGCCTGCGCATGGAGGACGACGAGGCGTTCGAGGCCACGCACGCGATGATCGCGCGACTTTATGCCGAGGGCACGATCGACGGGGTGCGCGTCGATCACGTCGACGGCCTGGCCGATCCGGCCGCCTACTGCCGCAAGCTGCGCCACCGGCTCGACCCCGCCCACCCGGAACGGCCCTATCTCGTCGTCGAGAAGATCCTGCTGCGCGGCGAGACCCTGGCGCCGGAGTGGGGCTGCGACGGTACGACCGGCTACGACTTCATGGACGAGGCGAGCGCGCTGCAGCACGAACCGGCGGCCGAACCGGTGCTGGCGGAAGCCTGGGCGGCAATGAGCGGCCGGCCGGCCGATTTCGCGACGGAGGAGCAGGCCGCGCGCCGCGAGATCATCGCCCGCAGCTTCTCGGGCCCGCTCGAGGCCTGCGTCGCCGCCTTCGATCCGAACGACAACGGCGACCTCAGCCGCCCCGTCCTTCGCCGCGTCCTCACCGAGCTGCTGGTGCATTTCCCGGTCTATCGCGGCTACGGCACCGCCGACGACGAGCCCTACCTGGAGCAGGCCGTCGAGGCTGCGAAGAAGACCGGCCTGCCCGGCGATCATTGGGCGATCGATGCGCTGCGCGAGCGGATGCGCCAGCCGGACGAAGCCGTCACGCGCTTCCAGCAATTGAGCGCGCCGGTCGCCGCCAAGTCGGTCGAGGACACGGCCTTCTATCGCTACGGCCGGCTACTCTCGCGCAACGATGTCGGCTTCGATGTCGAGCGTTTCGGCGACACCGCGGCCGACTTCCACGCCCGCATGCAGCGCCGCCGGGAGACGCAGCCGCGCGGCGTGCTCGCCACCGCGACGCACGACCACAAGCGTGGCGAGGATGTACGCGCCCGGCTCGCCGCGCTGAGCGAGAAGCCGGCGGACTGGACGCAACGGCAGGCGCGCTGGGTCGAGCAAAGCGCCTTGCTGCGCACCGACGGGCTGCCCGATCCCGGCGACATCGCCATGCTGCTGCAGACCATCGTCGGCGCCTGGCCGCTCGACCTCGCGCTCGACGACCCGGTCGGGCGCGCCGCCTTCGCGCAACGCGTGGCCGGCTGGCAGGAGAAGGCGCTGCGCGAGGCCAAGCTCAAGACCGACTGGGCCGATCAGGACGTGGCCTACGAGAAGGCCGCACAGGACCTCCTCCATCGGCTGGTCGTCGACGAGGCCGCGCCCGCCCTGCGCGCCGAGATCGTCGCGTTCGTCCAGGAGATCGCGCCGGCCGGCGCCGTGAACGGCCTCGCCCAGACCCTGCTGCGGCTGACCGCGCCCGGCGTGCCCGACCTCTATCAGGGCACCGAGCTGTGGGACTTCAGCCTGGTCGATCCCGACAATCGCCGCCCGGTCGACTTCGCCTTGCGCCAGAAGATGCTGGGCGCCGACACCCCGCTCGCGTCATGGCGTGACGGCGCGATCAAGCAGAAGCTGATCGCGCGCGCCCTCGCGTTGCGCGCGGCGATGCCGGACCTGTTCATCGATGGCAGCTACGAGCCCGTCACAGTCAAGGGGCGCTTTGCCGACCACATAGTGGCCTTCCTGCGCCGCCATGGGACCGACGCGGTGCTGACGGTGGTACCGCGCCTGCCGAGGGCACTGATCCGCGACCCCGCCACTTTGGCGCTCGACCTTGAGGACACCCGCCTGGTCCTTCCCGACGGGCTGACTCTGTTCGACGCGCTCGGCGAGCGGACTTTTCGCGATACCGCGGTGCAGCAAGTCCTCACCCCGTGGCCCGTGGCACTTTTTTCGACGCGCAAGCCTTGACCGGGATTTCCCAAGCCCGGATTGCGCCGTAAGAAGCAAGACCTGCACGGAATAGAGCGGTCGAATGTTGGTCCTGCATCATGCCTGGAGATCGAGCGCCTCGCGCCGCGTGCGCCTCTGCCTCGCCGAGAAGGGCCTCGAATTCGAGAGCCATCTCGTCGACATGATGCGGATGGAGCACCATTCGCCCGAATACCTGAAGATCAATCCCAACGGCGTCATCCCGACCCTGATCCTGGACGACGGCCGTTCCCTCTACGAGAGCGGCACGATCTGCGAGTATCTCGATGAGGCCTATGCCGATCCGCCGCTCAGGCCCGCCGATCCCTACGGGCGCGCCGTGATGCGCAACTGGATCCGCTATGCCGACGAGCGCATCGGCAACCTGATCATCTTCAACTGGGTCCATTCGCTGGCCAAGGTGGCCTCGACCTGGTCCGACGCGGAGCTTGCAGACAAGCTCAAGCAGATCCCGAGCAAGGAGCGGCAGGAGGCGTGGATCCGCGCCGCCCGCAAGCCCTACACGGAAGAGGAGCGTGCGACGGCGCGCGGCAAGCTGGTCGCCATGCTGGACAAGATGGAAGACACGATGCGGCAGACCAGGTGGCTCGCGGGCGACGCCTACTCGATCGCCGACATCGCCCTGGTGCCGTTCATCAAGCGCATCGACGAGGAGATCGCCCCCGACGAGATGACGCCCGCGCGCCATCCCCGCGTCGCCGCCTGGTGGGCCGCCATCCAGTCCCGCCCCGCCTTCGCCACCGCCCGCATCGAAGGTTTCCAGGACGAGCTGGCGAAGACCTGAGGCGTCTTTGCTGGGACCGCGCCACTCCCGTGGCGCTCATGAGCGCCACGGAGAGCTTGTGAATTTATCGGCCGATGGCAAAAAAAGCGATCTGGCTACACTTCCACCTCATCCTGAGCCACCAGCGCCACAGGCGCTGCGC